>NZ_PIGD01000010.1:0-191461 GCF_003050085.1 Vibrio sp. 10N.286.48.B8
TGTCTCCACTTGTGTGGTCGAGGTTACGGTTTGGTTCAAAGCGCACATCACCTTGCAGCGTGACATAAAGCGAACCTTCAGCAACCACAAACTTCTGCTCTCCCGTATTGCTCTGGTCAAGCGTAAACACTGTGCCGTTGTCATAATTGATTTGGGTGATGGTCGTGCCGTCCGCCCCTTCTAGATCAAGAACATTCACAGTCGTAGTTGTCGGCGTACCCGCTGCTAAATCAGCCACAGTTGGCTCTTCAATCGTAAACGCGCCATCTACCATGACTTGGATATCATCGGTAATCGTCACAGCAAGTGGCGACATTAGAGAATCATCGCCATCGCTATCAACCGCGTACACTGGCAAGTTGAACGTTAGGTCGTTATTACCTTGAATTGGTGTGTGGTCAATCGCTTCTATAAGCGTGAAGGTGTATTCACCTAAAGTCGTGCTGCTAAATTCAAGCGTGAAGACTGTAGTCTCGACATTTGAAGTATCTGTGGTGAAACCAATGTAGTTACCCGAACCCGAAGGCTCTTCTCGAATCTCAATCACTAAGCCATCAGATTTCAGAGTACCGTCGGTATTAAACTCACTCGGCTCTAAACGGAATTTCTCCACATCATCACTTTGATTGGTGAAAGTGATGGTTTCTGTTTGGCTAACCGCACTGCCGCTTGGAGCAGAGCCATCGCTCAGATTCGTTTCAGAAAGCGAAACGCTCGGAATAACGTCAATCGTAGGGTTATCACCATCGGTAATGGTCAGCGTTACGGTTGAAGTCAGAGAGTCATTATCGAAGTCGTTTGAGGTTATAACAATCGATTTCACGATGTCTTCGCTCACCGAGTGGTCTAAATTTCGGTTTGGCTCAAAGCGCAATTCCCCTTCAAGAGTGATATATAGCTCGCCTTCGGTGAAGCTGAATTGCTGTTCACCTGAAATGCTTTGATCCAGTGTGTTTACGACACCGTCATAAGTAAACTGAGTAATCGTCGCGCCATCAGCACTTTGGTTTGGCATCACATCAATGGTGTTAGTGGTCACCGTGCCATCAGCTAGGTTAGGCTCAACAATATCTAACGTGCCATCTTGCATGATTTGAACATCATCACCGATAGTCACATTCAGTTGGGACACAACAGAATCATCGCCATCGCTGTCTACCGCATAAACTGGAAGATCAAAGCTTAGATCGTTTTTATCTAGGCCATCCACATGGTCCAACGCTTCTAACAAAGTAAAGGTGTATTCGCCTAGTGTGGCTGCCGAGAAACTAATGGTGAACACTGAAATTTCAGCATTCGAGCCATCAGTGATAAAACCGATATAAATGCCCGGATTAGCAGAGTCTTCTTTAATCTCTACCGTAAACCCATTGGACGTCAGAGCACCACCGACATTGAACTCGGTTGGTTCAATACGGAAATTCGCCACGTCATCACTACCAGAAGTAAAAGTGATCGTGTTGGTTGCACTTACTGCACTTCCACTTGGTGCAGAGCCATCAGCTAGGTTGGTTTCAGATAAAGTAACAGGTGGAATCAGATTGATTGCCGGGTTTTGACCATCGGTAATACTTAACTCAAGCGTTGATGTATCAGTGTCGCCATCACCGTCTTCGGCTAAGAATGAAAACTGTTTGATGATAGTTTCGCTACTTGAATGATCGATATCACGAGCAACTTCAAAACTGAAATCACCGTTTAGCGAGATAGTAACCACACCCTCAGTAAAACTGAAGGTTTGTGGGGCATCAGGCAGTAAGCTTTGATCTAATGAATAATCAGAACCACCGTAGTTGAATGATTGAATTGTCGAACCATCCGCGCCTTCGAAATTAAACAGGTTATACGAAACCACGGTATCGCCCGCTAGAGTCGGCTCAGTGACAGATTCAACCTTATCGACTAACTCAACAACATCATCTGTGACATTAACGAGAATCTCAGCAGCTTCTGGTGTGTTCGAACCTCCAGATAGTGCAGAGCGGTCGCCATCTGCATCAACGGCATAAATTGGCAATGCAAAGGTCAACAACGCGTCTTCAGCGCCTTGATGAGAAAGCTCTTCATACAGATTAAATTCGTAGCTGCCTAATGAAGGGCTATCGACTTTAACGTCAAAGACTGTAATTCTCGAACCATTGACCTCAACATAACCTTCGTAAGTTCTTACACCGTTGGTTTCATCAATCAACTCAAGTAGCACAGCCTCGCCATTTGAAACCAAGCTGCCACCAGTATTAAACTCTGCTGGTTCAAGTTCATAATGGTCAATGATATCACTTTCAAAAATGTCCGCGGTGATACTGCCGCTGCCTGAAACTGGCGCCGTGCCCTCTTGTGAGCCGCCAACAATGCCCGCTTCATCAACATCAATACTGTCAACATTAGTGATAACAGGGCTATCACCATCAGTGATGGCAATGTTGATGGTATTGGTTACAACATCTTGGTCAAAATCGGTAACCGTGATTGGTAATGCAAACAAAAGAGTGTCGGAGCTCACTTCTTCGATTGGCTTAAACTGTTGGAAATTGTACGTGCCATCGGTATCAAGCGAGATAGTGAGAACAACCTCACCTCGGCCTTGGATGGACAGAGTAATCGTTGTTCCATCATCAGAAAGTCTGGCAAGCGTGTTTTGATTATCACTAAGCAACCCATCAAACTGGTCCAGAGCACTAGCATCAAAGACTGCCGATTGAAGATGATCACTTCCAATAATCGAAAAGGTCCCTTCGATAGCTGCACTACTAGTTTCAACGTTAGTGATAGTCACGCTTTCTGCTGACGGGTCCTCCCAGTCAAACACCGTAACTTGTGCGCTGATTGGTGCTGCTATCGGGTTTCCTGCGGAATCTTCACCTTGAACATCAAAGGCAATATTAATTTGATCGCCAGTATAAGAAACCTGGCCACCACCAATAGAAGGCACATGGTCAATAGGTTGAGAAACTGTTGTGGTCAGCGATAGTTCAATGTTATTTCCAACACTGATAGCTTCAATATCAATGCGTAGTACTTCGTCCGAACCTAGAACACCGACGATAGAATTGGTCGCCGCATCATAAGTGAACGTAACGGGCTGACCACTTGAGGTAATATCACTGTTTAGTTCATTGAGTAGTGAAGCAAGGGATAGTGCTTCTGGAGCGAAGGAATCAGGAGAGAGAGCCAAACTACCAGCAACAATCGTTTCGATAATCGTTAAGGATTGAGGATAGGTATTGCCTGATATCGAGCCTTCATGGAGCTCTTCACTAATAGATTGACCACCAGCTGAACGGGTTATCGTTCTGAACTCTTCTCTGTCTTCATCAACGGTTTGTTCTGCTAGACCAGCGGTCTCAAAGAATGTCGATGGCTGAGTTTCGGTGTAGTTATAATCAATCGTCACAAAGCCAGCATTTGCAGAACCTAATCCGCCACCAGCAGCCGTTGCCTCTAAGATTTGAGTCGGATCCGCACCACCTAAAATGGCTTCTTGAATTGCAGCAAAGTCGTCTTCGGTGAAGGTTTCTGCGTCTGTTTGCTGTAAGTCAAAATTAACCTCACCGGCGACTGGAGCGTCTACCCATGCGGCAGTCTCATCAACACAGCCAACACAATTCTCTCCAACCGGAATCGAATCATTCTGAACGCCTAATACAAGCTCTGACTTGTTGGCCGTAATCACGATCTCATTTTCACGGATGATATCGCCAACTGAAATCTTTCTTGCGCTGCCGTCAGGCTTAACTACGACGACATCTCCACTAGTTGCTTCAACTACCGCAACCTGGCGCGAAACTTCGATATCCATATATCCCCCGTTGTCACAAAGCACTATTCTCTAGAGCTGTGAAAATTATTTGTAATAGCAATTTCAGGTTTTAATTAAACACATATTTAGCTCTCATCAATGGCAATCCATTGTTATGCCCAATCGGCTTGAAAAGAGAGAAGTATTTCACCTGTTTTTTTATAGTTTACTTACCCTTAAGCCTAGTCTTCCCCATAAAAAATGCCATGTCTGTGCGACGAGACATCTTTTCACAAATCTAGGTATTGTGGCTGGGATTTGAAAACCTGAGTTAAAAGTTAGTAGGATGCTGATTTATATGCAAATAAACGCACAATGTAATTGCACCTCTTCGTTTTATAAATATATACAGTAATAAGGTTGATAAATCATTAGCGAATATGGGGTATTAATAGAGGTGAGATATGCGTTAACAGCAAAGCAGAGGTAAGTCCCACATTTGAGACAGCAACCAGAGTAAAGATGATGTATTTCTATCCAGAGTCAATTAAACGACTTGCATAAGGCACACCTGATAGCGCATTAGTTCATAACAGGGAGAAACTGCTCATTTCCAACGATGAGTTACTCTATTTGTCCACCACCAAAAACAAAAAGCCCACTAAGTTGAACCTTAGTGGGCTTTAAAATCAGTATGTAGCGTTACGATTTTAACAATCAAACACTATGATTTAGCAATGCGATTTGCCGTCCAAACATAAAGCAGCTCAAGTGCGATAGTTGCACCTGCTAGAGCGGTAATTTCGCTTTGGTCATAGGCTGGAGACACTTCTACCACATCCATACCAACCATGTTGATACCTTGTAAGCCACGGATGATTTTGAGCACTTTATCTGAATTCAAACCACCACACACTGGCGTGCCGGTACCCGGTGCAAATGCAGGGTCCAGACAGTCAATATCAAACGTTAGGTAAACTGGCTTATCACCAACAATGCCTTTCACTTGAGCAATTATCTCGTCCACACTCATGTCATTCGCTTGCATCGCATTGATTACGTTGAAGCCGTGACCTTCCTGTTTATACTCAGTACGGATACCAATTTGCACTGAATGCTCAGGCGAGATTAAACCTTCATTTGGCGCATGGTAGAACATGGTACCGTGATCGTAGCGGCTACCTTGGTTGTACGTGTCAGTATGAGCATCGAAGTGAATCAACGCCATCTCACCGTACTTCTTACCATACGCTCTTAGCAAAGGCAGTGTAATGAAGTGATCGCCCCCTAAACCTAGCAATGTTTTACCACTGCTTAAGATCGCATCAGCCGCCGCTTCTAAACGCTGAGTTAGGTCTTCTGCATCACCACAATCAAACACAAGATCGCCAGCATCAATTACCGAGGTGTGTTCAAATACATTGAAGTCCCAAGGGAATTTTTTGCCTTCCCACGCCAGGTTCACAGAAGCACGACGAATCGCATCAGGGCCCATGCGAGCACCCGGACGACCAGATGTCGCCATATCTAATGGCGCACCTAATACAACCACATCAGCATCGTTGTCGATTGGGTTTTGCACCAAAGGACGACGCATAAACGTCATCGCATTGGAGTACAGCGAGTAATCTGGTTTCGTAAATAGATCGTTCATTAAAAATCCTCAAGATAGGTGTAACCCATCAAGCCTTGCTCTAACTCTTCAAGTACGCTTTGCTGCTCTTGCGCTGGTACTTTCGCCGTTACCAATTCTTTGTAGTTTTGACGAATTAGGTCCATATCAATGTGAACGTAACGCATCATGTCTTCAACTGTGTCGCCTTCGTTGATGTAGTCAATGTTCGCTTCTCCGCTCTCATCAACATTCACCACAACACTGTGCGTATCACCAAATAGGTTATGCATATCGCCCAAGATCTCTTGGTACGCCCCTACTAGGAAGAAGCCCATTAGGTATGGTTCATCAGGGTTCCACGCTGGCACTGGCAATGTTGTTTCAATGCCTTGACCATCAACATACTGGTCAATCGTACCGTCAGAGTCACAGGTGATGTCCAACACTACAGCACGACGCTCATCCGCATTGTCTAAACCGCTCAGTGGCAATACAGGGAACACCTGATCAATACCCCATGCGTCTGGCAATGACTGGAACAGTGAGAAGTTCACGAAGAACTTGTCCGCTAAACGCTCGCTCAACTCATCCAAAATTGGACGGTGGTAACGGTTCTTTGTGCTCATACGAGTGCTTAGCTCGTAGTTGATGCGCAAAGACATCTGCTCAGCCCAAGCACGGTGCTGAAGGTTCAGCATGCCTGTGGCAAATTGGTTGTGTGCTTCTGCGATATCACTTTGCGTATCGTTGTAGATCTCGATCAACGCGCGGTCATCATTGCCTGCATCTAACTCCAAGAAGTTCTTCCACATGTTGTTTAGCAACAGTGGTGCGTCGGCTTCTGGTGCTGCCATGTCTTCCGGCGAGTAGCTTTCAGTACCAATCACGTTGGTGATTAGCACGGCATGGTGCGCAGTCAGTGAGCGACCAGACTCCGAAATGATCACAGGTTGTGGCTGATTGTAGAGCTTACAAATGTCCCCTACTGTCATCACGATGTTACGAGCGTACTCAAGCAAGCTGTAGTTCATTGAGTTTGAAGACTGACTGCGTGTGCCGTCGTAATCCACCGCCAAACCACCACCAACATCTAAGTACTTCAATTGAGCACCGATATCGCGCAGTTCACAGTAGAAACGAGCCGCTTCGCTCACACCATTTCGTACATCACGAATATTGGCCATTTGTGAGCCAAGATGGAAATGCACTAACTCTAGAACATCGAGTTGGTCTTCTGTTTTTAAACGTTCAATAACAGTCAGCACTTGTGATGCAGACAAACCGAACTTCGACTTCTCACCACCACTTGCTTGCCATTTTCCTGCACCTTGAGAAGCAAGGCGAATACGCAAACCTAAACGAGGTTTAACGCCAAGCGCTTTCGCTTCAGAAAGAACAAGATCAAGCTCAGACAATTTCTCTAGAACGATAAATACTTTGTGGCCTAGCTTTTCGCCAATAAGCGCAAGACGGATGTATTCTCTGTCTTTGTAACCATTACATACGATCACAGAGCTCGCTTTTTGAGCCAGCGCCAATACCGCTAATAGTTCTGGTTTGCTGCCCGCCTCTAGACCTAGTTGCTTCTGCTCTAATTGAGCTTGGCTCGCTAAGATCTCGTCAACCACTTCTTTTTGTTGATTAACTTTAATCGGGTAAACAAGTAGGTAACGGTTGTCGTACTGATATTCGTCGATCGCTTGGTTAAATGCGTTACAGATATTGTGCACACGTTGATGCACTATTTGAGGAAAACGCACAAGAGCAGGTAAACCAATATTTCTTTGCTCTAACTGTTTTACGATCTTACTTAGGGGAACTTGATGATCCGTTTCGCTCGGTGAAACATACACTTCACCGTTGTCATCAATTCCATAAAAACCTTGGCTCCAGTGCTTTACATTATACTCAGCACGGATGCGTTCCAAATTAACCGAATTTTCCAATTCTAGAGACCTCACACTATAGGGCCATCGACAGAAGATACCTCTTTGGAATAGCGAGGTATAACCCAACAAAAAACGCTCAAAAACGATTTGTTGGCTGCATTAACCGATATTATGAAGAGCGAGTCCAACCATAGATATTTGTGGTTACGATTACGTTTTTTTATCGACCGATCGACTTAAAATGACAGATAAGGAATTACAAGGTTTTAGGGCAAAAAGCAGGCTGAAGCGCATTAAATATAAAGCACTTTCTCATAAAAAATTAGGTGAATAAAATAGCATTTGCACCTAAAATTCTTGGCTAATTTGGTGATGTTAAGTCAGGTTTGTGACAAACATGCGCACTTCCCGATCACAACTCTCGCTATCACCAACACGGCTTGTATCCCTCGATTCGATGCCTACTAATACTTCATTCTTCCTACTAAAAATCGCCCAGTTCAATGTTGTAGCCGCTCAATTATTGAACTTTTCTTGCGCGCATCTTGTATTCGGTTGGATATTCTTGTAATTTTAACTGACCAACCAATCGGTCAGCCTTCGAATTTAGGGGATACTATGAGCCATAATCTAGACCTTGAACCAAACACGTCGAGCACCAACGACATGGATCAAATATTCAACCGACAACAAGATCACTACCGTAACAACGTTAATCCAACACTTGAGCAGAGACGAAATGATCTCTCAGTCTTGAAAAAACTATTAATGCGCTACCAAGAGCAGTTAATTGAAGCGGTATCAGAAGATTATGGCCATCGAGCAAAGCACGACAGCTTAATTGCTGACATCACCCCTTCCCTACACCAGATCAATTACAGTGATAAAAACCTTAAGAAGTGGTTGAAGCCTTCACGTCGAAAAGCCGGCTTGATGCTAACCCCAGCCAAGATTACTGTGCATTATCAACCGGTAGGTGTGATTGGCATCATCGTGCCTTGGAACTTCCCAGTTATGCTCTCTTTGGGTCCTCTAATTACAGCATTGGCAGCAGGTAACACAGCAATGCTCAAGATGTCTGAGTTTACTCCTGCAACTAACCGTGTTTTGAAAGCGATGTTGGCCGAAGGTTTCAGTGAAGAACAAGTGGCGATCATCGAAGGTGAAGCCGACGTTTCTGCTAAGTTTAGCCAGCTGCCGTTTGACCATATCCTGTTCACAGGCTCAACCGCTGTTGGTAAGCACGTAATGAAAGCTGCAGCCGCGAACTTAACGCCAGTGACACTTGAGCTAGGCGGCAAGTCTCCAACGATTATTGCCCCAGATTTCGATGTCGCTGACGCCGTTGAACGTATCTTGTTTGCCAAGAGCTTAAACGCAGGTCAAATCTGTGTCGCGCCTGACTACATCTTGCTGCCAAGAGAAAAAGTCGATGCATTTATCACGGCTTATAAACGCTACTTCAAGAAGCTGTATAAAGCGGGAATTGAGAGCAAAGACTTAACCTCAGTGGTTAACATGCGTCAGTACAATCGATTAAAAGGTGTGGTTGAAGATGCGCAGTCAAAAGGTGCTGTAGTACATACTGTCACCGAACAAGCGCAAGACGACGTGAACCACAGAATGACGCCACACCTTCTCACCGAAGTGAATGACGACATGGTGGCAATGCAAGAAGAGTTGTTTGGTCCTGTGCTTCCTATCGTGCCTTATGATTCTATTGAAGAAGCAATCAGCTACATCACAACAAGAGAACGTCCACTTGCCCTGTACCTAATGAGTCACGACAAACAGACTCAAGACCGATTCCTATCGGACACTCATTCAGGGGGTGTTTGTATTAACGACTCTCTAGTACATGTCGCAGCAGAAGACGCGCCGTTTGGTGGTATTGGTCCGTCAGGCATGGGACACTACCACGGTATTGAAGGCTTCAGAACCTTCAGCCATGCGAAAACCGTATTGACTCGAGGCAAAATCAATTTCACTAAGTTGATGCACCCTCCATATAACAACCCAATCAAAAAAATGATGTTCAAAGTACTGAATCGATGATTACAAAAAGGCAAAAAATCCTAGATGCTGCGCTCCTACTCTTCTCTCAACAAGGGTTAGAGGGCACATCTACAGGTCAAATAGCGAAAACCGCAGGGGTAGCAAAAGCCACGCTGTTTCATCACTTTGAGAACAAATCTCTACTGATTGATGAACTGTTTCGTGAACTGAAAATAGAGCTATTTTCTACCCTTGTTCAGCACACAGAAATCGCTGAACAAAATCGCTATCAAGCCTTTAAATTCATGTGGATGACAGGGATTGAGTGGGCATTAGAAAACCCAGTCGCCATGAAGTTTTTCACCAATGTGCATTTTGACCCAACGACTCAAACTCGCGAAGTCATTGTCTCGCAGATGTTCGCATCACTCGATGATATCATTTTGAAAGGACAGGAAGCCGGTGAGTTAATGGTGTTAGACATTAATCTCGTTAGGCACTTCATCCACAGCCACTTTTTGATCTGCGCGAACTGGCTTGTTGATCAACAAGAGCCCCAGCCAGAACAATCAGAAAAGTACATTAATGATAGCTTTGATATGTGTTGGCGAGCTATCGGCGGACAAAACCTGTAATTTCCACATTATTTAAAGCTCTTGCTTTCAAAGAACACTCTAAAGCGCCTCATGGTTATATAGGCGCTCTAATTATTTGGATACATTTTAATCAGGTCATCATATTGACTTTAAGCACTCTCTTTCAGTAACATCACTCCATCATTTCAAAAGAGAATAACGCCATAATGAAGTACTAACATCCTGACATCCGATTTATTTTTATAAAAATCATTTGGACACTCGGGGTTAGTGGGCGTTACTTCGTCATCTATTTTCGCTACAAATCAAGTTCTTAAAGATCCGTCTTTTGACAACATGAGTCTTGCAGAACTGTACCTCAAAGACAGAATTCATCTCATCACAGATTTTCTATCTTTGATTGGTCATCTACCTAAGTAACGTCTTTGGCGATTTATTGTTAGAGTCCTGCATTGGAGTCTATGTAGAAAAGCGCCTCACCCCTTTTACTCGTTTACACGTAAAGGGAGGTATTCTTATGCCTACTATATTAGCCAATAATCTCTCATTTCAGCTTGATACTGGCGAGTGGTTATTCAAAGACATCACCTTTAATTTGAGCACGCGCCTTACAGGACTAGTTGGGAGAAATGGGGCTGGAAAGTCATTGCTACTTTCGTTACTCACAGGGCAAACACAGCCAACATCAGGTAGTGTTTCCAGACAAGGTTCGATCGGCTTTTACTCACAATTACCTTCAGAGCTTTTGGATAACGAAATCAACATTGCTGACTTCTTAGGTATCAACGAAAAGCTTAATGCCTTGCGAGCTATCGAACAAGGTAGCTGCGAACTTGAGCACTTCAATATCGTTGGCGACGATTGGGGTTTGCAAGAAAGCACTGAACAGCTTTTAGCTACATTGAAAATAACCAGTGAGTTAACCACACCGTGCAACACATTAAGCGGTGGCCAACTTGCCCTCTTGCAACTTCATCGCTTATTTACATCAAATAACGACATACTGATTCTCGATGAGCCGTCGAATCATTTAGACAATGACGGGCGTAGCTGGTTAATAGAACAGTGCCAACAATTTGAAGGCAAAATACTGATGGTTAGCCATGACCGAAACCTGTTGAGGCACATGGAAGGGATCTACCACCTCCACAGTTTGGGGTTACGTTTCTATAAAGGAAACTACGATGACTACTTCAAACAAATGTCGAGCCAAAATGAAGCATTGGACAAGCAGATTACGCATCACCAATCCGAAAAGAGACGACTTGAACGCCAAGCTCAAGCCAATAGAGAAAAAGCACAACAGCGAGAGGCGCAAGGAAACCGACTGCGAAAGTCAGGCAGCCAACCCAAGATATTATTGGATGCGATGAAAGATAAAGCCGGACGAACGCAAGGAGCATCAGCCATTAGTCAAAATAACTTAAAGGAGCAAAATCAAGATAAGCTTCAATCTCTTAAAGAACAAAAAGAGCAACTGAAACCGCAGGCCTTGTATCTCCAACAGAGTAATAGCAAGAAAAAGAACGCGCTATTAACAGTTGAAGATTGCCGACTTGAGTATGGGGCTGGTACTACTATCCACTTTTCTCTGTCACAAGGTGAACGCTGTTATCTAACCGGTGCAAACGGTTGTGGTAAGTCGACACTGTTGAAAGCGATTCACAACGAGCACTCGAACTACACTGGCACCATCAAACGCTTAGGATCTACGGTGTACCTTGATCAACACTTTGGTTTGTTGGACACCAATGACACCATGTTCGATAGCCTGATGGCACATAGCTGTAGCATGACGGAAAGTAACGCACGCACCTTGTTAGCTGGCATTGGATTTAGGCGTGACTCCGTGTACCGCAAAGTAGCTCACCTAAGTGGTGGAGAGAAAATGAAACTGGCGATGTTGATCGTCAGCCATAAACAGGATTCGCCATTACTGCTGCTCGATGAACCAGACAATCACCTAGACATCGACTCAAAGCAAATATTGGCGTCGGCTTTACGTGACTATCAAGGTGCGTTCATCCTAGTCAGTCATGATACCGATTTTGTTGAGGAGGTTGGCGTAAGCCAAAATCACATACAACTTTAAGCTTCGTAAATTCATTCGCTAAGCTTAGTTAAACGAGCATCGTTCCGGTGCTCGCCTTTCTCACTTGAGACAAGTACACTACGCGCCTCGAACATCTATTCATAAGGCTAAGGTTTGCATACTCTAGAACAATTAAAATCAGGGCAACTAAAAGGTATTAAGCGCTTAAAACTGTCAGAAGGTCTCACCGAGTTTCCATTAGAGATCTTAGAGCTCTCCGATTCGCTAGAGATTCTGGATCTTTCAGGGAATCAGTTATCGGAGCTTCCACAAGAGTTAACACAGCTAACTAATCTACGTATTATCTTTGCGTCGAATAACCTATTTACGCACCTTCCTGATGTTCTTGGGTCACTTCCTAAGCTTGAAATGATCGGTTTCAAGACCAACCAAATCAAAACAGTGAGTGAAGAGTCCCTACCCGCTCAATTGCGCTGGTTAATTCTGACAGATAATGCCATCGAAGTTCTGCCTAACTCACTGGGTGAAAGACCAAGACTGCAAAAGCTAGCACTCGCAGGCAACCAGCTTCGCGCTTTACCTGAGAGTATGGAAGACCTATCCAACCTCGAACTGGTCCGCTTGTCTGCAAACCAACTGACTGAATTCCCTGAGTTCCTTATTAAGCTACCAAAACTTGCTTGGTTAGCCTTTGCGGGCAATCCATTTTGCAAACACCCGAGCAGCTTAGATAGCGTGCCTGCAGTAAGCTCGCAATGCTACTCATTGAATCAAGTGCTTGGTCAAGGTGCATCAGGCGTGATATCTCATGCTAATTGGTTAAACAGTGATTTTGATTTCCCTCAAGAAGTGGCGGTTAAAGTATTCAAAGGCGAAGTGACAAGCGACGGTTACCCACATGATGAACTAGAAGCGTGTCTTCAAGCTGGTCACCATAGCAACTTAGTGAAGTCTATCGCGCAAGTGGACGAACAAGATTACCTTGCGTTGGTAATGGAGCTTATCCCAAGCTGCCATTACAACCTAGGCTTGCCACCGACACTCGATACTTGCACGCGTGATACTTTCCCAGAAGGTTTCGAACTTCCAATCGCGCAAATCGACAACATCGTTACTCAAATGATTGATGTATTTAATCACCTGCATGACAACAAGGTTTGCCACGGTGACTTGTATGCGCACAACACCTTGGTTAATGAACAAGGTCAAATGATCTTTGGTGATTTTGGCGCGGCGACTATCTACGGTTACCTGACTGAAGAGCAGCAACAGGGTATTCGACGCATCGAAGCTCGCGCTCTCAAGTGTTTTATTGAAGATCTATTGACAGTTTGCTCTACTGACGAGATAGATTCAGAGCTGTACAAGAAACTTGAAAACTATCACGCATAAGGGCTACCAAGCCTAAGTAGCCAATCAAGGTTCGATAGAAATGCAAAAAGCTAACGTTTGACGTTAGCTTTTTTGCTTTTGGAGCTTGATGAGTCAAATCCGAGTTAACTAGCTTCCACATGAACAAGCTTAAGGTAGGAGTGAAGCTCTTGGTTTTTATATTCCACCGCCGAGTGGATATTCAAGTCTTTACACGCAACCGCATCAAACTGGTAACGATTGTCACCTTTACTGATTTCAACTTGCAGCAACCCGCTTTTCAACAGCCAATGACCTTGAGTTTCAAACCGATCAAACAAGCGGTATTCCGTTAGACTGCCATCCGAATGAAAGTGAACCTCAGTAATATACCCTGCTGGGCAACTTTTTACCCAAGTACGCCCTAAGACATCTTCTTCAACAAAGTTTCTTTTGCTCTCGCACCACTTTAAATAATCGGCACTCTCGCTCAGTTCACTATCAAGGTCATTCTTAGACAGTAACGTTTGGTCTTGCTGTTCACGACAGTAAAGCTGAAGTAGTGTCTGCTGGTTATTACTCATAAATCGCCATCCCTAGCTAGTCAATCTAATCCAATCTGGCTTAAGCTACCAACTCATAAGAGACAACATACAGCTGAGAAATACCTGGGTAGATGTCTTGAATCACATCTTTCAGAACTTGCAGCGACATGTTCTCTTGCTGAGCATGGAACTCACCTAAGTCATCAAACAGGATTGGTTCAACGCTAATGATCTTAAGATTACAGAATACACGTCCCTGCTCTAGCGTGGATACTTCTACAACACTGCCCGGCTGGTAATCGCGCTCAGATTCATCGCGAATAGTAATGGTCTTTTTGCCTGAAAGGATATCGGTTTCAAAACGTTCGAAGAACGTCATGGTAGTAGGTGCGGTCATTTATCTCGGTCGCTTAACATTTAAAGGTTAGGTAAATGTTTATATATCAGAATGCTTGTTCAAGCGAATAAAAAATTAGATGCGAGATGCGAGATGCGAGATGCGAGATGCGAGATGCGAGATGCGAGATGCGAGATGCGAGAAAATATGGCAAAGCTAAATTACAGGCAATAAAAAAGGAGAACCGAAGTTCTCCTTTTCTTAAACCTTTAAGCTAACTCTAAATTATAGAGATGCTTTCGCTTTTTCAACTAGAACAGCAAATGCTGCTTTGTCGAATACTGCGATGTCAGCAAGAATCTTACGGTCGATCTCGATAGATGCTTTCTTAAGGCCATTGATGAAACGGCTGTAAGATAGACCATTTTGACGAGATGCCGCGTTGATACGTGCAATCCAAAGTTGACGGAATTGACGTTTCTTGTTGCGACGGTCACGGTAAGCGTATTGACCAGCTTTGGTAACTGCTTGGAAAGCTACGCGGTAAACACGTGAACGTGCTCCGTAGTAACCTTTAGCTTGTTTTAGAACTTTCTTATGACGTGCACGAGCTTGTACACCACGTTTTACGCGAGGCATTATGCTTCTCCTAAACTAAACGAATTTATAAACTAAAAAGAATTAAGCGTATGGCATCATACGTAGAACTTGAGCAACTTCACATTTAGGAAGGATCGAGTTCGGACGTAGCTGACGCTTGTTCTTAGTAGTACGCTTAGTCAGGATGTGACGTTTACCAGCGTGCTTAAACTTAATACCACCAGCAGTTTTCTGGAAACGCTTAGCAGCACCTTTGTTGGTTTTCATCTTAGGCATGATGAATAACTCCGCATTGTTGAGTTGTTAATAACATAGTAATTAGGGCGAATAAAACCCCGCAACCTGAGGCTGCAGGGTTCAATTACTTGCAAAGCCGTTAATTACTTCTTTTTAGGGGCCAACACCATGATCATCTGGCGACCTTCAATTCTCGTTGGGAAAGATTCGACTACTGCAAATTCTTCAGTATCCGCTTTCAAACGATTAAGAACGTCAACACCGATTTCTTGGTGAGCCATTTCGCGGCCACGGAAGCGAATTGTTACCTTCACTTTGTTGCCGTCTTCTAGGAAACCAGTCAGGTTGCGTAGTTTTACCTGATAGTCTCCAATATCAGTTCCAGGTCGGAATTTAATTTCCTTGATCTGAACCTGCTTTTGCTTCTTCTTCTGCTCTTTCGCAGCTTTGCTCTTCTCGAAGAGGAACTTACCGTAGTCCATCACACGACAAACTGGCGGCTCGGCGTTAGGGCTGATCTCTACAAGATCCATACCAGCTTCATTTGCAGCTTCCATCGCTTCAGCGATTGATACTACACCAACAGCTTCGCCGTCTGCGCCAGTTAGACGCACTTCACGAACGCCACGAATGTCACCGTTTAAACGGTGCTGGTTTTGTTTGGCCGGTTGTTGGCCACGTCTTCCGCCTTTAATAGCTATTCCTCCAGATTGAGCTTACGGCTTGAAACCTCGGCTTGGATGTATGAAATAAAGTCATCCACTTTAAATTTGCCAAGGTCCTTACCTTTACGTGTACGTACTGCAATTTCGCCGGCTTCCATTTCTTGGTCACCACACACAAGCATGAACGGTACACGTTTCAAAGTATGTTCGCGGATTTTAAAGCCAATCTTCTCATTTCTCAAGTCTGCTTTGACTCTAAATCCACTTTTTTGCAGTTTTTTCGTAATTTCTTGTACATATTCAGACTGTTTGTCTGTAATGCCCATTACAACTGCTTGTTCTGGCGCCAACCACGTTGGGAAGAAGCCAGCGTATTCTTCAATAAGAATACCGATGAAGCGTTCTAGTGAACCTAAAATCGCGCGGTGGATCATAACTGGCGTGTGACGCTCGTTATCTTCACCTACGTAAGTCGCACCTAAACGTTCTGGTAATGCAAAATCGAGCTGCACTGTACCACATTGCCAAGCGCGGTCCAAACAATCATGCAAAGTAAATTCAATCTTAGGTCCGTAGAACGCACCCTCGCCTTCTTGAATCTCGTATGCAATGTCCATTGCCTCTAGCGCTTGCTTAAGGTCAGCCTCTGCACGGTCCCACATTTCGTCTGAACCTACACGCTGTTCTGGACGAGTAGATAGCTTAACAACGATGCTTTCGAAGCCGAAAGTTGTGTAAGTATCGTAAACCATTTCAATACAAGCTTTCACTTCTTGTTGAACTTGGTCTTCAGTACAGAATACGTGAGCATCATCTTGAGTGAAGCCACGAACACGCATAATACCGTGAAGTGCGCCAGACGGCTCGTTACGGTGACATGAGCCGAACTCAGCCATACGTAGCGGTAGATCACGGTAAGATTTCAAACCTTGGTTGAAGATTTGAACGTGACCAGGACAGTTCATTGGCTTGATAGCGTATTCACGGTTCTCAGAAGAAGTTGTGAACATCGCTTCAGCGTACTTATCCCAGTGACCAGAGCGTTCCCAAAGAACACGGTCCATCATTAATGGGCCTTTAACTTCTTGGTAATCGTACTCAGTCAGCTTCTGACGAATAAATACTTCTAGCTCACGGAAGATAGTCCAACCGTTATGGTGCCAGAACACCATGCCTGGTGCTTCTTGCTGCATGTGGAATAGGTCAAGCGCTTTACCGATTTTACGGTGGTCACGTTTAGCCGCTTCTTCTAGGCGCACAAGGTGAGCTTTAAGCGCCTTCTTGTCGTGGAATGCAGTGCCGTAGATACGTTGAAGCATCTTGTTGTCACTGTTACCACGCCAGTATGCACCTGCTACGTTAAGTAGAGTGAAGTGCTGGCAGAAGCTCATGTTAGGCACGTGTGGACCACGACACATATCGATGTATTCTTCGTGATGGTACAGGCCTGGACGATCGTCTTTAGAAACGTTCTCGTCCAAGATTTCAATCTTGTAAGTCTCGCCGCGAGCTTCGAATGCGTCGCGCGCTTCCTGCCAGCTAACTTTCTTCTTAACAACCTGGTACTTGGTCTTCGCTAGCTCTTTCATGCGCTTTTCAATCTTTTCTAGATCTTCTTGCGTTAGAGAGTGCTCAAGGTCGATATCGTAGTAGAAGCCGTTATCGATAGTAGGACCGATCGCCATTTTCGCTTCTGGAAAAAGCTGCTTAACCGCGTGGCCTAAAAGGTGAGCACAAGAGTGACGAACGATCTCAAGGCCATCAACTTCATCTTTAGCTGTGATGATTTCTAGGCTTGCATCGTTTTCGATAAGATCACAAGCATCAACACGCTCGCCATCTACACGACCAGCAATGGTTGCTTTCGCAAGACCAGGACCGATTGATAGGGCAACATCTAGAGTTGATACAGGGTTGTCAAATTGACGCTGACTACCGTCAGGAAGAGTAATAATTGGCATTATTTGTCCTTTACAGTGGTGTTGCACACCAAGCAACACATGAAAATGTTTAATATATGTCTTTCAATCAACTAGTACGCTGATTGGGGATATATGCATAATAAATATACCCACATAGAAGCAAATACAGATGCCCCATTTGTGAGTAGCCGAACATTGTAACGAAATAATATGAAATGACAATGTTAGTCCCGCAGCACCACAAAACTATATGACTGAAATGTCTCTTCTATATAGATCCTTCTAACGCCTAACCCATAGCTCAATCAGTAATTCGTTGGCTTTATCTACAATACAAAAAAGCCGAACGGATAAGTTCGGCTATAGAAATCGTACTGTCTTGTCTCTATTAATAGAAAAAGCGACTACTAACAGAAAGGGAACTATGCACTCATGATTCTTGATACAGCGTTGCGAATGTCTGAGTCTGCCGCGTTTGCAGGCAAGCTGAATGAGATGTATTGGTCGCCACGAAAGCTCATTGAGCGGTCGATTTCTGCTAAGCAGTGAACCATAGAACCATCTACGATGAATGACAGCTCGATCTCTTTGTTGTTCATGAAGCCGCCGCTGCGAAATTCAATCTCTTGGTAACAGCCAGAGCGTGAAGCAAAGCTATTGCCTTTTAAGAAGCCTTTCTCTACGTCTGCTTTCACCATTGCCATGCCCGATGCTTCTATACCTTGGATGATTTTAGCGACCGTTGGCAGTGGGTGTACGGAGATGAAGTCGCGGTCTTTAGGATCAATCGCGAAGCCGATATCTAGATTGGTTTCGACCCACACATGGCATTGGTTCATTTGTGCGTTCAACGCGGTGACTGGCGTTTCATCATTCAGTTTAAGACGGAATGGAACCAGTTTGGCTTCGCCCGGTTGGATAACGAAAGGCTCTACGGCTTGAATACGACCGAGTGAAAAAGTTTCATAGCTAGTGCTGTCTTCTGTTTCGACTTTTACTTCTGTGTTGAGAACCAAGTTAATCAGGTCGATTTGTTGCTCAACGTCGCCACCAACAATGTGAACATTGCCTGACAACTCGCCACCTTGGAAAACTTCAATATTATCTAAGACGGTATCAACCTTTGCTGCACCAATGCCCAACGAGGCCTTTAATTTCTTAAACATATTATTTCTCTTTCTAATTATCTGATTTACGAATAGTTATTGCGTGACAATTTGCGACACTTACCTCACAGAATCAAGCAATTTGCCCCATCTATGTTGAATAAGGTCACATTGCCCGAGGAAATGTTGAAATCGTGAAAAATTCCGTTACTCTATTTGTATAGTCAAATAAGGTTTCATTATGTCGAAAGCGCCGCTCTACCTTCAGATAAAACAGTTCATAGATGACAAAATTACCAATGGTCACTGGCCGGTGGGTTATCAAATTACCACCGAACTCGAACTCACAGAACAGTTCAACGTGAGTAGAATGACGGTGAATAAAGCCATTCGAGATCTTGTGTCTGAAGGCAAGCTCATCAGGAAGCCAAGGCTCGGTACTTTTGTTTGTGAGCCCGACGAAAAAGCACAATCTCCGCTACTTGATATCAACAATATCGCGCAAGAGATCAAAGACCGTGGCCAAACGTATACTAGCCAAGTGATCAAACACGATAGCATCAAGGCTGATGAAAGCACCGCCACACGGTTAGGCGTGATGATCAATGCAGAAGTATTCTATAGTGAAATCATCCACTTTGCTGACAATACGCCGATACAACTGGAAGCTCGTTGGGTGAATTCTCAAGCCGCTCCAAAATATCTAGAGCAAGACTTTTCAATCTCTACCCCCAATGAATATCTTTCAAAAAGCTGCCCGCTAAGTGCTATCGAGCACACGGTTGAAGCCATTATTCCAGACTCTCAAATCAGAACATCACTAAAGCTTTCTGAATCAGAGCCTTGCCTTCTTTTGAATAGAAGAACATGGAGCAAAGAACGGCTCATCAGCTTTGCATTGCTCTATCATCCTGGCTCTAAATACAAATTAAGCTCCAAGATACTCCTAGATTAAAGAACATCATCCCGATCGCCGATCACATTTTTGCAACATCAACTTGATTCGGGTCAGCGTTTAGCCTATTTATTTGTATATACATTTAATGTTTAACAAAGATCTAGGTGATTATGAATTTGATCCTCAAAAACGCACGAGTGGTCTCCATGAGTTCGGGAGTCGACGGTTATCAGCCCTCTTCCCCTCGAGATATTGTTATCGAAGACGGTAAGATCGTGTCCATCTCTTGTTCAAACCAAGGCACACTTGCTTCTGAGTTAGAACAAGTAAGTGTTGATGGTTCTTTGGATTACACCACCTATGACTGCAAAAACAAGCTCGTCACCCCAGGGCTAATTGATTGCCACACTCACCTCGTATTTGCAGGTAATCGCGCCAACGAATTTGAACAGCGTTTGAATGGTGTCTCTTACACCGACATCGCCAAACAAGGCGGTGGGATTCTAGCGACAGTCACGGCCACACGTGCAGCGCAAGAATCTGAGCTGGTTGAAATGGCGTTACCGAGACTCGATGGCCTACTAAGAAGTGGCGTAACCAGCATCGAAGTAAAATCTGGCTATGGTTTAACACTTGAAGATGAGCTCAAGATGTTACGTGCTGCTAAAGCGTTAGAGAATCATCGCCGAATTAAGATCAGCACCACTCTCCTTGCAGCACATGCTGTACCACCAGAATATAAAGAACAACCCGATCGTTACATTGATCTGGTTTGCCAAGAGATTATCCCTAAAGCTGCAGAGCAAGGGTTAGCTGATGCAGTTGACGTGTTCTGCGAATCTATCGGCTTCAACCTAGAACAAACCGAACGAGTCTTTGCAGCGGCCAAAGAACATGGGTTAGCGATCAAAGGCCACACAGAACAGCTTTCTAATATGGGTGGTAGCGCGCTTGCAGCGAAGTACGGCGCACTCTCTGTCGACCATGTTGAATACCTTGATGAAGCCGGAGTAAAAGTACTGGCGGAATCAGGCACAGTTGCCACCTTGCTTCCCGGCGCTTTCTACTTCTTAAAAGAGACTCAACAGCCACCTATTGCCCTACTTCGCGAACACAACATTCCGATGGCGATAGCGACCGACTTAAACCCCGGTACTTCTCCTTTTGCTGACCTAACGCTAATGATGAACATGAGCTGCACCCTGTTTGGCACGACGCCTGAAGAAGCGTTGCGCGGTGTGACTTGTCATGCTGCCGCTGCCATTGGCGACTCACAAACCAAAGGCAAAGTCGAAGTGGGTTATGTCGCTGATTTAGCGATCTGGAATATCGAGCACCCTGCCGATCTAAGTTATCAAGTCGGTGTTCCTCATCTGCATAAACGCATTGTTAATGGCGAGGTGTGTCATGACTCAATCTAAATCCAACGGTATTCAAGAAAACGTAGAAACCGTGCATAACTTCGTGTGGACGGGACGCAATGATCTTGAAGATGGCGCACTCGGTACTCGCGTTCATCACATCACCAAGCAAGTGCAAAGTAGTGATCTAAGTGACGAGCTTAAGGACAGCGCTATCGCCTTAGTTGGCTTTGCCAGCGATGCAGGTGTTGCAAGAAATAAAGGACGCGTGGGCGCGAAGCAAGCACCTAACCTGATTCGTCAAGCGTTGGCGAATATGGCTTGGCACAGTGACACTCATATCGCGGACCTTGGTGATATCGAGTGCAATGATGGCCAGCTCGAAGTCAGCCAAAAACAGTGTGCTTCTGTTATTGCTAATGCTTTATCAACAAACAAAGTGATTACCCTTGGCGGTGGTCACGAAGTGGCTTGGGCGTCTTTCCAAGGTCTCGCTGAGCATTTACATAAAGCGGAACACCTAAATAAAATTCAATCAGAGCACAAACCTAAGATAGGCATCGTTAACTTCGATGCTCACTTTGATCTTCGTGAATTTGAAAGCGACATTGCTGATGTTAAACCCAGTTCAGGTACACCTTTTAACCAGATAAGTGACTACTGCCACAAGCATCAGTGGCCGTTTCATTACGCTTGTCTTGGCGTTAGTGCAGCCAGCAATACCAAAGCACTGTTCAACAAAGCCGACCAACTGGGTGTGTGGTATGAACACGACCGCAACATGACCCAAGTAAACCAAATCGCTCAATTGGTTAAGTTGCAAAAATTAATCGCTGAGTGTGATTACCTCTATCTCACCATTGATCTTGATGTATTCCCCGCTGCGACAGCACCGGGTGTAAGTGCACCAGCGGCAAGAGGCGTGAGCTATGAAGCACTCGCTCCTTTTCTAGAACAGATTTTTAAACACAGTGAAAAACTCATTATCGCGGACATTGCGGAATATAACCCAGACTACGACGTCGATGGCCAAACGGCTCGATTGGCGGCTCGTTTGTGTTGGGATATTGCCTCTGCAATGGCCAACGACTAATCCAGATATACCGATAACTACAACTACAACTACAACTACAACTACAACTACAACGATATAACGTGAAACAGAAGGAATTCCAAAATGACGGAACACCACAACAGTGACCCTCGTCTCGACACGACTCGCGAAATTCGCGCACCTCATGGCACCACTTTGCGCGCTAAATCTTGGTTAACAGAAGCACCACTGCGTATGCTAATGAACAACCTAGACCCTGATGTGGCAGAACACCCACATGCACTGGTTGTGTATGGTGGTATTGGTCGCGCAGCGCGTGATTGGAAATGTTATGACAAGATTGTTGAAGTATTAGAGCGTTTAGAAGACGACCAAACGCTGCTTGTTCAATCAGGTAAACCTGTAGGCGTGTTCCCGACTCATAAAAACGCACCTCGCGTGTTGATCGCTAACTCTAACCTTGTTCCACATTGGGCCAACTGGGAGCACTTCAACGAGCTCGATAAAGAAGGCTTGATGATGTACGGTCAAATGACCGCAGGTAGCTGGATCTACATCGGCTCACAAGGCATCGTTCAAGGTACTTATGAAACCTTTGTCGCGATTGCGAAGAAACACTTCCAAGGCGAAGCAAACGGCAAATGGGTACTCACAGGCGGCCTTGGCGGCATGGGCGGCGCTCAACCTCTTGCGGCAACAATGGCTGGTTTCTCAATGATCGCGGTTGAGTGTGATGAATCACGAATCGACTACCGCTTACGTACTGGCTATGTAGACAAAAAAGCCACCAGCTTAGATGAAGCAATGGCTATGATTAAAGAGTCAGACACGCCAATCTCTGTTGGCTTATTAGGTAACGCCGCAGACGTCTTCCCAGAGTTAGTCGAACGTAACATCACGCCTGACGTAGTGACCGACCAAACATCTGCCCACGATCCACTGAACGGTTACTTGCCGCAAGGTTGGACAATGGAAAAAGCAGCGCAAGAGCGCACCATTGATGAAGCAAAAGTGGTGAAAGCCGCGAAACAATCGATGGCGATTCAAGTTCAAGCGATGCTCGACCTACAATATCGAGGTGCTGCGACTGTAGATTACGGTAATAACATTCGCCAAATGGCACAGGAAGAAGGCGTAGAAAACGCATTTGATTTCCCAGGTTTCGTTCCTGCCTATATTCGTCCTTTATTCTGTGAAGGCATCGGTCCGTTCCGTTGGGCAGCCCTATCTGGCGACCCAGAAGACATCTACAAAACAGACCAAAAAGTAAAAGAACTGATTCCAGATAACCCACATCTACATAATTGGCTAGATATGGCGCGTGAACGCATTCAGTTCCAGGGCCTACCAGCTCGTATTTGTTGGGTTGGCTTGAAAGATCGTGAACGTTTGGGCCAAGCATTCAATGAAATGGTTAAGAATGGCGAACTTAAAGCACCCGTTGTTATCGGTCGTGACCACCTAGATTCAGGCTCAGTAGCAAGCCCGAACCGTGAAACAGAAGGCATGATGGATGGATCAGATGCCGTATCAGATTGGCCTCTATTGAACGCCCTTCTAAATACTGCAGGCGGCGCAACATGGGTTTCTTTACACCACGGTGGTGGCGTTGGCATGGGCTTCTCGCAACACTCAGGTATGGTGATTTGTTGTGACGGTAGTGAAGATGCATCACAGCGAATTGCTCGCGTACTTCACAATGATCCTGCAACTGGCGTAATGCGTCATGCTGATGCGGGTTACGATATTGCCAAGCAGTGTGCGAAAGAACAGAAGCTTGATTTACCTATGTTGAACGAAGAACTTCGTCGCCTTTAATGTCTGGAGATAACATGTTGAATTTATTACTTAAGCCAGGACTACTAGGCCTATCTGAACTGCGTAAAATCAGCCGTAGCCCTGTGAACCTGTCACTCGACCCTGCAGCTATCCCTGATATTGAAGCGAGCATGCAGGTTGTCGAGCAAGTGATTGCTGAAGATCGCACGGTATATGGCATCAATACAGGTTTTGGCTTATTAGCGAATACTAAAATAGCCCCTGAAGATTTAGAAGTACTACAGAAAAGTATCGTGCTTTCTCACGCGGCGGGCATTGGTAAATTCATGTCTGATGAAACTGTGCGCTTGATGATGGTGTTAAAAATTAACAGCTTATCTCGCGGTTACTCTGGTATCCGCCTCAAGGTGATCAATGCACTTATCGATCTTGTGAACGCTCAAGTTTACCCATGTGTACCACAGAAAGGCTCAGTAGGTGCATCTGGAGATCTTGCTCCCCTCGCCCACATGAGTACCGTTCTGCTAGGTGAAGGCCAAGCACGCCACAACGGTAAGATCATTACAGGTTTAGAAGCGATGCAGATCGCTGGCCTTGAGCCAATCACACTTGCTCCTAAAGAAGGTTTAGCGCTGTTAAACGGTACTCAAGCATCGACGGCCTTTGCATTAGAAGGTCTATTCGCAGCGGAAGACTTGTTCGCTTCGGCAACCGTGTGTGGTGCAATGTCTGTAGAAGCCGCGCTGGGTAGTCGTCGTCCGTTTGATCCGCGTATTCATCGCGTTCGTGGTCACCGTGGCCAAATGGATGCAGCACTTGCTTACCGTCATCTGCTCGATCAAAAGAGTGAGATTGGTGAATCACACACTTGTTGTGAAAAGGTTCAAGACCCTTACTCACTGCGTTGTCAGCCTCAAGTGATGGGTGCTTGCTTACAGCAGATTCGTAATTCAGCTGAAATTTTAAATGTTGAAGCGAACTCGGTATCGGACAACCCGTTAGTTTTCGCTGACGATGGCGACATTATTTCAGGGGGTAACTTCCACGCAGAACCCGTCGCAATGGCTGCCGATAACCTTGCATTAGCAATAGCTGAAATCGGTAGCTTGTCAGAACGAAGAATGGCGCTGCTGATTGATAGCGCGCTAAGCAAACTACCGCCTTTCTTGGTCGATAACGGCGGCGTAAACTCAGGCTTTATGATTGCTCAAGTAACATCAGCAGCATTAGCAAGTGAGAACAAAACCTTAGCGCATCCTGCGTCAATAGACAGTCTTCCGACATCAGCAAACCAAGAAGACCACGTATCAATGGCAACCTTCGCAGCACGTAGACTTAGATACATGGCTGAAAATACCCGTGGGATATTGGCTGTAGAATATTTAGCAGCAGCACAAGGGCTAGACTTCCGCGCTCCGAATCTATCTTCTCCTCGTGTGGAAGAAGCGAAACAGATTTTGCGTGAAAAAGTCAGCTTCTACGACAAAGACAGATATTTTGCACCGGATATTGAACAAGCGAACTTATTGCTCAAATTATCCGTTCATAATCACCTAATGCCAGAAGGCACTTTGTGTAGCTTTTAAAGCAAAAACATTCTGAACAACACTCATTAGAGTGTCATATAAACAAGGGCTATCGATTAGCCCTTGTTGCATTGAGCCAGAGGCCATATCTCTCTTAAAATCGTCACATACCATCCAATGTATTTATCTAATTAACTGATATATAAGCAAAGTTAACTGGATAGACCATTAGAACGAAGTTAGTTAGCTATAATCCACCCCAGATTTGATGACTAATAGCGATACTATGTTTCTGACACCTTACTTTTCTACTGAAGGCAATCAATTTCAATTCACTCGTGAACAGGCTAGCCACTTTGCTAAAAAAGTAGCCGCTGACTTCAACCCAATTCACGATGAAGACAACAAGCGCTTCTGCGTGCCTGGCGATCTTTTGTTTGCAGTTCTTCTGCAGAAAGAAGGCATCAGCCAAAAAATACGTTTTGATTTTTCAGGTATGGTTGGTAACGGTATTGCGCTTAGCGTTGACAACAAGTGTGAAAAAGAAAGCTCATTGGTTGACGAGAAAGGCAAAGAGTATCTACACATGTCTTGTGAAGGTGAGAAAAGCCACGATCAAGCATTCATCGAACACGTAGTAACAAACTACGTTAAGTTCTCTGGTATGAACTTCCCACACATCATGGTTCCTCTTATGGAAGAGCAACAGATGATGATCAACTGCCAACGCCCTCTTGTTATTTACGAGAGCATGGAAGTTGAATTTACTCGCCTAGACCTATCTCACCCAGAAGTTGAATTCTCTGGTGCGACTTTTGATGTTGAAGGCAAGCGTGGCATCGTGACACTGAACTTCGATTTCAAAGAGGACGGCGAAGTGGTAGGTAAAGGCGTGAAACGCATGGTAGCAAGTGGCCTTAAGCCATACGACCAAGCTTCTGTCGATGACCTAGTAAACCGCTTCAACGAACGTAAAGAGATGTTTCTAGCTCAGTTCGCAGCTGCCGCTTAAGTAAGCCAACACAGAATTAAAAAGCCCAACTTGAGGTATCAAGCTGGGCTTTTTTCATTCTAAACAATAGATATTAATATAAGTCACCGGTATTTACTGAGTACCTTTCCTCTTCAATGACGAAAGTGACTTACGTATCATCGTGCCACCTAACAGCATCGCCAGCCAATACCAACCCATTGAACCACCTGTCTTTTTGATGATTGGGTCTTCAACCAAGCTTAACTCTTTAATCTCATTACTATAAGCAAAGTTCTTAATGGTCACTCTGTCATGCCCTGCGGTCCCCACCTCATCTTTGCTGTACGCAATCATGAAGCTATTGTCTTTAGCTCTCGCCATTGGCAGTTCAACAGTCCCAGATAATTGCCCCGCAAACGCGCCGACTTCAAAGCCGTTAATGTAGATCTCCATATAGTCACGATCTTCTTCAGAAAAGACGGTGAGATCCAAAGACACGGTACCAGCTGGGATTCCGTCAACAATGAATGCGGTGGACTGGCTATTACTAATATCCGGTGAAGCTATCGTATCCCCTTCAACATCCCAAGCTTCTGTGCTGTAAACTGCATTCTTAGGTATCGTGACGAGTGAATTCACTGCATCAGAAACCACATTCGCGCCAATAGCATATGCCTTTGATGTCACCACACCGGCTAATGAGTCGGTTGACAGCTTGATACCAAAATCATGATTACCCACTGAATCTATGTTGTAGCTTACAACCACATCACAGCCTTCATTCGGCGATAGCGTCGTACAACTATTGCTCTTTATGATCGCAGTACCATTGTAGGTTATGGGATCGTCTGTGGCGACAGCTAAAGATACGTTGGTTACTTTAATCTCTTGATCAGATTTGTTCGTAAATTCAAACTTGTGTTCAATTGGGCCCAAAGATCGAGCACCAAGCATCGCTTTAGTTTGGTAACTAAAACCTGCCGTCTTCTTACCTATCCAGTCAGCAAAGTGGCTTATGTTGGTGTAGACACCGTATGCCCTTGGCTGTGCACAACCTTCTCCCCAACTCACAAGACCTAGCTGTTCGTAGTGACCATTGGTGGACAACATGATTGGACCGCCGCTATCCCCGCTACATGAATCGCGTCCGCCTTCTTTGTAACCGGCACAAAAAGCATCAGAGCCAATATCTGAATATCCGTCTCCTTGACCAAGGTTACATTCTCGCTGACTAACTAACGGAACATTCACTTGATGTAACTGACTCGTGGATGAGTATTGCTCTTCTGATGAATTCTGGTTACCCCAACCTATGACAGTTAACATCTGACCTGTATTCAAGTTATCACGAGCATAACCATCGACCAGGTTAACCGCAGACTCCGTGGGCTTATCATTAAGCTCAATAATAGCGATGTCATTACTCGCAGGCTCTTGAGTATAACTTTCATGGGCATAAATTTGCTCAACAGAATAGCGATGCTGCTCTACGTCGGGCGAAGAAAGATCAGAGACACCAATGACAACCTCAAAATCTTGGTTGCTGCTTGCTTCGATACAGTGCGCTGCGGTGAGTACATATCGCTCACCAATGAAACTTGCGCCGCAGAACTGCCCTTCGTAGGCATCCATGTTTTTTGAAACAAGCGCGACCATGAATGGCCAACTACCTTTTGCCGCTTGGTTACCATTGATAATTTGAGGGGAGATATCTGCCAACACCGGCATTGAAGAGAGGCCAACCGCATAAATACTTAATGGCAGCCATTTTGTTTGGATAACTTTCATTACCTAACCTTTCATTTGTTTTAATAATAACGGACAGGTTATTTGATAAAAAATAAATATAAATGGTAAGCACACCAAAATATGGCTTACCTTGAATAGGTTTCAAACATTAGTGAATAGCTAGCTTATTAACTGCATTAACAAATCAAACCTAGCGCCTAACCTTCTGTTTGTAATCAACATATTCAGCACTGAATAATTGCCTAGTACTCGCTCTTCTGGTTTGATTTGGCACTGATTGAAACCAAGTTAGAAACGGAAATCGGAGTTAGCTATAACCGTGAATTCAGATCAATAAAGCCCAGCTGATTTCATCCAGCTGGGCTTTTCTCGTTTAACTAAAGGTGATAGGTTGGCTATCAGTCTTAAGTTAGCGTTAGTGGTATAGCTTACTGATCACCTTTCATCTTCAGTGGTGAAAATGACTTACGTACAGTCGCACCGCCTAAAAGCACAAATAACCAATGCCAAGACAGCGAGCCGCCGCTACCGCCCCCTGAGCTTTTTGCGTTTTGCGTTCCTTCAGACTTAGATATCTTTATCTCATCTGTATAAGAGAAGTTGTTGACCGTAGCTTTGTCATTTCCGGTGGAACCAAACCAATCTTTCACATAGGTAATCATGAAGCTATTATTGGAATCTCTCACCATCGGTAGGTTGACCGAACCAGAAAACTCACCAGAGACACTATCAAGTTTTTGACCATTAATATAAACCTCAACAAAATCATAATCAGCTTCAGACGATGCAGTTAGGTCAAACGAAACTGTACCAGAAGGAATCCCCTCAACAATAAGCGCTGTAGATGTACCGTGGCTAATGGACGGTGAGGACAGCGAATCACCTTCTGTAATCCAAGCTTGTGTGTTGTAGACGCCACTGTTTGGTATGCTTACATATGAACTCACCGTATCCGTTACAGATCTCGCTCCGATTACAGAAGCAGTTGAAGTAACCGTACCTACCAATAAATCAGTGTCAACATTAATACCAAATTCATGTTCACCAATTGAGTTTAGGTCGAAACTAACCACAACTTCACAGCTTTGCCCTGCAGTTAAAATGCTACATCCGTTGTCTGTTATAACAGTATCATTACCTGAAATTGGATAAACACGGTTTACTGCAATGTTTTGATCAGATTTATTTGTGAATTCAAAGGTATGTGAAATAGGCGCCAATAATTTTGCACCAAGCATTTCAATTTGACGGTAACTAAGCCCTGATTGCTGCTCATCAATCCAATCATCAAAGTAGCTAATATTGGTATAGACTCCGTAGGCGTTGGACTGTGCACAGCCTTTACCCCAGCTTACAATGCCCAGTTGCTCATATGTTCCATTTGTCGACACAACGATTGGTCCACCACTGTCACCCTGGCAGGAGTCATAACCACCATCACTGTATCCCGCACAGAATGCATCACTGCCAATTGACGCATAGCCACTGTGAGGAACGCTATTACATTCATACTGATTAACTAAAGGAACGTTGACTTGATATAGTTCACTCTTAGATGCATAACCATCTGATGCGTCCTGATCTCCCCAGCCCATCACCGTTAGCATCTGACCATCATTTAGGTTACCTCGAACATAACCATCAACGAGATTAACCACAGACTCAGCTGGCTTTTCTGCGAGCTCAATAATGGCGATATCATTGCCTGTCGCTGCAGAGTTGTAATATTCATGTACATAAATATTATCAACAGCGTATCTATGTTGTGCGGCTTGAGAGGCAGAAAGGTTTGATACGCCAATCACCACATCTAGATCTTCACGACCATTACCTTCCACACAGTGAGCGGCAGTTAATACATATCGCTCACCAATGAAGCTCGCACCACAAAACTGACCGTCATAAGCGTTCACGTTCCTTGAGACTAGCGCAGCCATAAATGGCCAATTGCCTTGTGTTGCTTCTTTACCGTTGATAATTCGAGCTGAAACATCTGCCAACACCGACGTTGAAGACAGACTCACTGCATAGATACCTAGCGACAACCATTTAGCCTGAACCATTTTTATTACCTAGCCTTTTATATAGTTTAATAATGATGCGCAGGCTATTTTATAAAAACGCAATATGAAACATTGGTTATATTTTTTTGTGATGAAGCTCAAACTAAATGATAATAGTTCTTATCTAATTACTTAATTGTCTTTGAATCCACATCAGATCCAACGCCTAACCTTTTGTTTGTAATCAACATATTCCGCACCGAACAATTGCTCTAGTGCTCGCTCTTCGGGTTTGATTTGGAACTGAGTCATGTACATTACAAATACAAAACTGAGTAAAACGCTGAACAGGTTTTGGAAGAAGTAGCCAAAGCAAAACAGTAGGATGAATAGCCCTAAGTACATTGGGTTACGGGTGTAACCGAAAATACCGCTGTCCACAACTGCCGAGGCGGTTTCGACTTTGATCGGATTAACGGTGGTGTTCTGTTTTCGAAATTCCAATATGCCTGATATTCCAATCACACCACTCAATACAATCCCGATACCGAGTACAACCATTCCATAAGGCAGTGCAATTGCTCCTAGGATCAATTGCTGCGCACAGAAGTACGAGGCTATAAATACAATAATGAAAAGTGCAACGGGTGGTACTTTTAACTCAAGAAATCTCATAGCTTTCCTTATTAACAATTCCATTGTTAGTTTAGAAAAAAGCCCAGCAATTGCTGGGCTAAATGTATTAAATAATTTTTGCGAGCGCTTGTAGTGGGTGGGCAAGCTTCTCACCCTCAAAACGCTTCACTTGGCTTCGACAGGAATAACCCGTCACTAAGCAACGCTCTTTCGGTAAGTCTTGCATCCTTGGCTTCCAACTTAGACCGTATATGTCTTTCGACATTTGCAGCTTATCGACTTCGTGACCGAAAGTACCTGCCATACCACAACAGCCGACAGGAACGCTGGTTAAAGCAGCGCCAAAGTGTTTGAAGATAGCGCCCCACTCTTTTTCAGCGTTTGGCATTTTGGTCTTCTCCGTACAGTGAGCAAACAAGTACCACATTTCTTCGCTTGCAGAACGCGCTTCAAAATCACCGAGCGACGGCATTAACCATTCATGTACGGTAAGCACATCAAAGTCGCCACGCTTGTCACCTAAAATCTCGACGTATTCATCGCGGTAACAAAGCACAAGAGCAGGATCAACACCGACTAAAGGAATACCAATATCAGCCACCATCGATAAGAAATCAGACGTCGATTTCGCCTCACGAGCGAAACGACTTAAGAAGCCTTTTATGTGCAGCGCTTTCCCATTAGGTTTGAACGGCAGTAGTACCGGTGTTTTGCCAAGCTTTTGAGCCAAAGTGACGAAGTCTTCAATCACCTCTGCATCATAGAAGCTAGTAAACGGGTCTTGGACGATCAACACATGCTGTTTCTTCTCTTCAGAAGAGAGCCCTTCTAGATATTGGATATCGAATAGTTGCAGCTCTTTGCTCGCCAGACGATTCTTAAGCGTAGGGACCGACATAAGCGGTGCATCAACATAACCGACTGTTTTCGCTGTTGCGGTTTGTATCCACTTTTGACCCAAGGCAGCATTAACAACCTTTGGCGCTTTCGCCATTAGCGGCAGCATGGTTTCAATGTTGGCGACTAAATAGTCTTTTGCAGGGCGTTGGTAGCGTGAGTAATAAATGTTTAAGAATCGAGAACGGAAGCTCGGAACATCAACTTTAATCGGACACTGGCTCGCACACGCTTTACACGCAAGACAACCGTTCATCGCTTCGTGAACTTCATGCGAGAAATCGTATTCATGGCGTTTGTTCATTGTATTACGAACACGTTCCACCATGGTTTTAACCGGAGTATTGTCCTTCAGCGCTTCTTGCTCTAAATCGAGAATATCGACGCCTTGCTCTGTTAACTGGCGTAACCATTCTCTGACTAAGCCTGCGCGGCCTTTTGGTGAATGACGACGGTCAGCCGTAACTTTCATTGAAGGACACATTGGCGAGCTCGTGTCGTAGTTGAAACATAAGCCGTTGCCGTTACATTCCATCGCTTGCTTGAAGCTGTCACGAACTTGTACTTCGATCTGACGGTCGTAGAAACCACGCTTAGTATCGGTGACTTTCACCAATTCAGCGTCACTTTCTAAAGGCGTACAGATCTTGCTAGGGTTCATCTTGTTATGCGGGTCGAATGCCGCTTTAACGCGTCTTAATTCGGTAAACAGCTCTTCGCCGAAGAAGTCAGGACCATACTCAGAACGGAAGCCTTTACCATGTTCACCCCACATTAAGCCGCCGTATTTCGCCACTAGCTTAACCACTTCATCAGAGACTTCATGCATCAAGGCTTCTTGCATCGGGTCACACAGATCCAATGCTGGACGAACGTGTAATACGCCCGCATCCACGTGACCAAACATGCCGTAATTCAACTCTTTTGAATCGAGTAACACTCTAAATTCAGAGATAAAGTCCGCGAGGTTTTCTGGTGGTACACAAGTATCTTCAGCAAAAGCGACTGGCTTAGCTCGGCCTTTCGCCGCACCTAATAAACCCACCGCTTTCTTACGCATGTTGTAGATTCGGCCAATACTCGCCAAATCGCTACACACTTGGAAACCGATCACACCCGCGTCTTCGGTTTCTACCATGGTTTCAAGTTTTGCGGTCAGCGCTTGAACTTGTTGTTCAACTTCCGCTTCATCTTGGCCTGCAAACTCAACCATGTTGATGCCAAGCATCTCTTTGTTAGGAACATCGGTCAGCAGGTCGCTCACGGTGTGCCAGACGATGTCTTGCTTCGCTAAGTTCAATACTCTTGAATCAACCGTTTCAACAGACAATGCTTTCGCTTCCACCATAAACGGTGCATTACGCAATGCAGAATCAAACGTGTTGTATTTCACGTTAACCAGTGTGCGCGCTTTTGGAATCGGCGTTAGGTTTAGCTTAGCTTCCGTAATGAATGCTAACGAACCTTCAGCGCCACATAGAACGCGAGTCAGGTCAAAGCTATCGTCTTGTTCGTTGATTGCATTCTTTAGATCGTAACCAGTTAAGAAGCGATTCAGCGAAGGGAATTTATCAAGAATTTGAGCGCGCTTGTCTCGACAAACAGCCTCAGTCACCGCAAGGGCATGGTGAGCGAATTCACCTTCAACGGGTAAGCCGTGTGATAAATCAGATTCTAAACATGAACCGTCTGCGAATACCGCTTGTAGCGATAATACATGGTCAGACGTTTTTCCGTACTTCAATGACCCTTGGCCCGAAGCATCGGTATTGATCATGCCACCCAAGGTTGCTCGGTTACTTGTGGAAAGGTCTGGAGAGAAAAAGTAACCATACGGGCGAACAGCGTCGTTCAATTGATCTTTAACGACACCAGACTGAACTCTTACCCAGCCTTCTTTCTCGTTAATCTCAAGAACCTTATTCATGTATCGCGACAGGTCAACCACGACACCTTTTGTTAAAGATTGTCCGTTGGTTCCGGTACCGCCACCACGAGGGGAAAAGGTCACACGTTCGTAAGCAGATTTAGAAACCACTTTACCGATAAGCACAACATCTTGCGTTGTTTTAGGAAGGATGACCGCCTGCGGCAATTGCTGATAGACACTGTTATCAGTCGCCACAGCCAAACGGCTAGAATATTGAGATTCAATGTCGCCAGTAAAGCCCGCTGTTTTTAGTTCATCTAAAAAGCGTACGACAACTGGATCGACATCAGCATTGAGTTGAAGTCTTGGTAACATTTGCTTCCTGCCCCTACTTCGCTGATCCTATCAGCATTGGGTTATCTGAGATTTTTAATAATTTTCTTTGAATTTCGTCACTTTACTACTATTAAGATCATATAAAAAGGTGATCAAATCAGAATCTCAGTGCAAGAATGGAGAAATAGTCACTTTCGTCTTATTTCAGTAGTAATATACTGAATAACATTTTGTTTAAGACATCTCCACGAGCACATCACAATGAAAAAAAACAAAACAGTCACAACTGAAGATATCCTTCTTAAACTATGCCAATCAGTCTCAAGCGTACTTACTTCAGCGACGGCTTCTCAGGTGTCCTATTCAGCCATGGTGCAAAAGATCAACAAAACAAGCCTAAAGCCAGACTTTGGTTGCTTCGTTCTGTTTGACGGCGGCTTTTCTGGTCTTGTTGTTATCAATTTTACGTCCAAAGCAGCGTTAGAGATCTACACCAATTACATGCGCAATATGGGCATGCCTGAAAACGAGCTCGCTGTGCTTCATACTTCAGACGAAGTGGGTGATGTATTGGGTGAGTTGATGAACCAATTGGTTGGTGACTTCACCAATAAAATCCGCAAAGAGCTGCAAACTAACATCACCCAAAACCAACCAAAAATGCTGGCTCTGAACAAGCAAGTAAACCTTTCTGTTGATACCAATCTCGATCGTCCACAAGCTCGTCGTGTGACCTTCTCTACCGCCAATAACAACATCTTCTACCTTGAGCTTGCGATGGATAAGACCGAATTCATTCAATTGGAAGAATTTGAAATCGCAGAAGACGAATGTCCAGATAGCATTCTTGAGGCGACTCAGAAAAAAATGCAAGAAGCGAACAAGCCAGCTCAAAGCTCTGGCAATGACTCTGCAGCAGATCTACTCGATGAACTGGGTATCTAGTTTGCGAAAGCTCTAGTCATTCTAAAAAATCGAGTCACCAACGCCATCAATACTCTTGATGGCGTTTTTGTTTGTGTCACCAAGCCGGCTCGTGCAGTCCAATGTTCACCACCTCACTTGTTCATCAAACCAGTTTTGCCTTTCTGTTACCCGCGAAAACATGTAAAATGTTGGACTTTTAAAAATTTGCGGTACTGATTAAATTGTCGATGGATAAGAAAAAAGCCCTAAAGAAAATTGCCAAGTGTCTTGAGCTTGGAAATTCTGCGAACGTCAATGAAGCTGCCAATGCGATAAAAATGGCGCATAACTTGATGCTGAAATATGGTCTCGAAAAAGACGATATTGAATTTATCAAGATGGGGAAAACTCAGTCCAGTCACCTGTTACCTGCAAATATCAGTTCTACACTGCTGCGCGTTATTCGCGGTATCAACACCAAGTTTGGCGTAGAAGCCGTGTTACTGAATCACAAAGGCCTCAAGCGCGTTGAATTCATTGGTGAAGCCGACCGCGCGATCTTCGCAGCCTTCGCTTTCGATATCATTTATCGCGAGCTGAATGAACACACCGGCCAATTCAGAAATAGCTTTGCTGGCTCTGGCACAGGATCATTAGAAGTAACACGCCGCGTGAACTCGTTTGTTTCAGGCTGGGTTGAAGGTGCACTTGAAAAGCTGCCAACCATTACTCCAGACGACGAATCAAACAACAAGATCAATAACTACATTGATAAAGAATTCAAAAATATCGACCGTGAAACGTTCAAACAGCAACTGAGAGAAGCGATGAAAAACCTCACCGCCGATTATGAAGTTGGTTTGAAGAAAGGTCGTAAATTGTCTGTTAATCGACCAGTTGGCGGTACCCAGGCAGCTAAAAAGATAACTAAATCATAGAGCCACTTTACATTACTTCGGCGTATTGATAAAAACCATCAATAAGATTTACAGGACTATGTTTGTCACTCGGATTCATTCGTTTGATAGAAGTACATGATGGAGAAAATACGTTGAAAAAAATCACACTAGCCCTAGCGCTTACTATCGCTTTAACGGGTTGTCAGGCAACTCAACGCCAAAACGCGACAACTGGCGAATCTGAGACTAACTCTGCAACTCAAGGCGCTCTAATTGGTGCACTTGCTGGTGCCGTTGCTGGTGCAGCTACCGGTGACTCTAAAGACCGTGGTAAACGTGCACTTATTGGTGCGGCAGGTGGTGCGGCTGTTGGTGGTGGTATTGGTTACTATTTTGACCGACAAGAAGCAGCCCTTCGTGAAGAACTAATGAACTCTGGCGTTCAAGTAGAACGTGTTGGTGAGAATCAACTTCTACTTCGTCTGGAAAACGGCATTGGTTTTGATTCTGGTTCTTACGCTTTAGAATCAAGCATTCACAACACACTTCGCGGCGTTGCGCGCATCCTAGTTGAATACCCAGACACAAGCCTAGTGATCGAAGGTCACACGGACAGCACTGGCAGTGAGTCGACTAACCAAATCCTTTCTGAGCGTCGTGCTGAATCTGTTCGTGCATTCTTGATCTCTCAAGATGTAGCAGCAGGCCGTGCCATTGCTCGTGGTAACGGTGAGCGTTACCCTCTATGTGACAACAATACCTCTCAAGGTCGTGCTTGTAACCGTCGTGTAGAAATTCAAATCTTGCCGATTAAGTAGCACGATTAAAGCCCAGTCCGTCTTTATCTATTGAATTAACCTCTATATAGTTGTTTATCAGTTATGTTACTCAATTAACGTAATACTAATAACCAACAACCATAAAGCGTATTCATACTGACATATCGACTCTGGGCTTTTTTACGAGACTTATCTTTTGCTTATCCAATCCAACTTTTTGTCATCGTCACTTCTTAGAACTCTATTTCTAGCCCTCGTTTTTTCCTCGATACTGTTGCCCACCCCACATTTCGTGCACGCAGCAAGTAGTAATGAGTTTTCACTACAATCACAACCTCAAGATCCCATTTCTCAATACCAATTAGCGCAAGCGTATGAATTGGGAACGGATGTGCCTGAAAACATCGACGACGCATTCTATTGGTACTCTCAATCTGCAGATAATGGCAATGCAGATGCACAATTTAAACTCGGCAAGTGGTACTTGGCAGGAACAAGTGTCGAGCAAGATAACAAAATGGCCCTAGAGTGGTTCATCAAAGCTGCACTGCAAGGTAACAAGAGAGCTCCAGTGGAAGTAGCAAAGATCTATGAGTCCTCACTTGAAAAGGAACTACTCCAACCATTAGATGCCGCGCAGCTATGGTATGAAGCTGCCTTAAAAGACAACCCTAATGCAGAAGATGGCTACACCCGTGTTCTACAAGCGCAATTCAACCAGCAGCGCGCAAAGCAGATCTCTTCAATAGAACAGCTCGATGACAGCATCGACTCTGAAATCGACAGCAGTCAGGGGCTATGTCAGCAAGTGCAATCTAGCCAAGCGACACGCTCTAAGCTCTCCAGTTCTAACCTAACCAGCTCTGAATATATGATTGGTGCTGCGTTGGCCGTGTTGATTTCAATCATCAGCATTATTGCGACTCTCGTTATCTCAAGAAAAAGACAAGCTCTAAAGTCGGGTGATTCACGACAGCAACAACAATCACTTGAAGCGCAGCTTAGCTCGAAGGACCTTACGATTAGGCAACAAAAACGCCAGCTGCACACTATGTTTCACGAATTGAAGAAGCAGAAAAACAGCAAAGGTCTGAGTAATTTGCAGGTCGCTTGTGCTCTTTTTGGGTACACACCGAGTTCAATACCTGACCAGAAAAGCATCAAAATTCGATACAAACAACTGTCGAAAATCTATCACCCTGATGGTCATGGATGTGACGAAGAAATGAAACGTTTGAACAATGCGCTAAAAACCATTTTACAAAATGTTACAAAACCGTAAACAAACACACATCTTCATTTTCCTATATCTCAAAGATATCGATTTTATTGGTGTTGCAATCGATCCCCCTCTCAAAAACGGGTAACAAACTATTAACTAATGGGTCTTACTTGTGTCATAATTTGCGCCGAAAATACACCTGACTTAAACAGGTGAGGAGAGAATATGTTCACAATAGAAGGCGTTTGTGATTGGTGCAAAAAGCCAAGCCTAGTTAAAAAACACGACTACCTAGATGGTAAGTGTCATCATGCATGTAAAGAGTGCAATGATATTGCAACCATTGATGTTCGCCAGTTCAATATTGGTGAAATGGAAATGAGAGCAAAACTCTCCCAAGCGACATTGAGATAAGCAACACCGTGAAATATAAGAAAGCGCCTAAGGCGCTTTTTTTGTGCTTGTGGTTTTCTCTCTTCTCTCTTCTCTCTTCTCTCATCTCTCATCTCTCATCTCTCATCTCTCATCTATACAGGTATATACAGTACTTTTCTGTCAAAACCACTGTATACACCTGTGTAAAGCTCACATTTTTTCAACTTATGAGACAAAACAGCAAATTCATTCAAATTTAATTTATCAAATAATTTCAATAACTTAATTACATTTCACCCATAATTCCAGACGAAATCGTCCAATAATCCCGCAAAAAACGCTTGATCTTATAATCAACTAAAACTACTGTATACACATACAGCATGTATATAAGGACAGCAAAATGATTCAAGCACACGTTAAAGCCCAACACTCTAGCCCGCTAGTTCACTGCGCATTTACATCAGTTTCTCGTAAAAGCAAAAATTCAAACGAGGAAGCATTGTTTGCAAGAATGGCGTTGCTGTCCAATCAACACCAGTGGCTACTTTTTACGGCTCAAACACCAAGACCATCGGCTAAGCAGCTTAAGCAACATAATGTTTGCTGCGACCGTGTTATTCATATGAAAGCCTCTCATCAAATGACCGAAGTAGAAACCGTCGAGAAAGCAATCCGCTCTAAGAATGCGAGTGCGATTGTTGCAAGTGCATCGATTGATCAGTTCAGCCAACAGTACCTAAGAACATTAGGATTGCGCTTTCAGTGTGAAGTCTTCTTTATGGATGCAAATTCAGAGCGCATTCACTAATCTAACGTCGCTCAAAAACACAGTCCAAACATACTGCCTTCCCCTGCCCTACAATTCGCCAATTATTCAGCGGATAGTTAGGCGGGGGTTTTTATTTGATCAATAGATTTAGCAATCGTTTGCTTTTTCTCTGGAAGCAAACAGTAGATTGGGTATAATGCCCGTCTAATCATGTGCACACCGCACTTCTCTGTATGACGTTTGATAAAAGATAGGAATGTCTAAATGAGCCTTGCTGATCAAGTTCTTGCCGTAAATGATGACCTACCAATCCGTACTGACAAACCTGTCCACAGTGGCAAGGTTCGCTCAGTCTACTGGTTAACTAAAGAAGATAGCCAACGACTAATTAAAGAGAAAGGCTACGATGTAGCACCAGATGCGCCTTTAGCAATCATGGTGATCAGTGACCGTATCTCTGCATTTGATTGTATCTGGCGTGGTGAAGGGAATCTGAAAGGTGTTCCAGGTAAGGGAGCAGCTCTAAATGCTATCTCTAACCACTGGTTCAAATTGTTTAAAGACAACGGCCTTGCTGACAGTCATATCCTTGATATCCCTCACCCATTCGTATGGATTGTACAAAAAGCTCGCCCAGTCATGATCGAAGCGATTTGTCGTCAATACATCACAGGCTCTATGTGGCGTGCATACGCGAACGGCGAACGTGAATTCTGTGGTATCGAGATGCCTGAAGGCCTAGAGAAAGACAAGAAGCTACCAGAGCTGCTTATCACACCTTCTACTAAAGGGATTTTGAAAGGTATTCCTGGCGTTCCAGAAGCTGATGATGTGAACATCACACGTAACAACATCGAAGACAACTTCGCAGCATTCAACTTCACTCAGGCAAGTGACATCGCGCATTACGAGAAGCTGCTAAAAGAAGGCTTCAACGTGATTAGCCAAGCACTGGCGAAAGTAGACCAAACCTTTGTCGACACTAAGTTTGAATTTGGTTACGTCAACGATGCTCAGGGCAAAGAAAAACTTATCTACATGGACGAAGTTGGTACTCCAGATTCATCTCGCATTTGGGATACTCAGGAATACAACAACGGCAACATCGTTGAGAACTCAAAAGAAGGCTTCCGTCAGTTCCTGCTTAACTACTTCCCTGATGCCGACATTCTATTGAACAAAGAACGTATGCCAGAACGTGAAGCACTAGCTCGTGACAATGAGCTGCCTCTTGATTCGCTAATGTCTCTTTCTCGTACTTACCTTGATATCGCTGCGAAAATCACAGGTGCTGAGATTGTCTTGAGCGAAAATCCTAAGCAAGAGATCATTGATGTTCTGCGCGCTGACTATGGTCTAATCGACTAGTGGCTTAATCGCTTTATCTCAAAGTAGAAAGCTAGAAAGCTCGTAAACACAGGTTTTAGATACTAAAAGGGCCTCAATATTGAGGCCCTTTTTACGTGTGCGTTTTACTAATCCTGAGAGAGGTTATAGGCGAACTGAAGTTACAGCCTAATCGTGAACTCTTCTCCAGAATTACCCGCAATCACTAAATGACTGCGCGATTCAATATACTCGATCTGCTCTTCTTCAAGAGAATATGGCATCACTACTTTGAGCTCATTGATTCCTTCCAGCTTCGCGAGCTTGAGTAAGGTCACAATATTCGACTCATCACTTTTACGCGTCGACATTGATTTCAATGCCATCTGCCATAAACGATCTTCAGGGCTTGCTAGCTCTTTAATGCTATCTCGCCAGACGGTACTGAATACTGGCGCAATTGTGGTGAGTGCTTCCAGAAAAGTCCATTTTTTACTGCATGAGGCGCCAAGAAATGTTGTGTAATCGAACTCTACACGCGTCTCTTCCTGTTTATCCATGATGTCCCCCGACACTTTGGCAACACAATATACTCAATATCTATCAACTCTTTCTTTATAGCAATAGGATATAGAAGAATAGTCTTTTATGACCTTTTGATTGGTTAAAAAGGCATATAAAAATCAAACTTGTAACAAAATAAGCACTGAAAAATCATATATGCACCTATTTGATTAATATTTTAGAGATAAAACTTATCCATCTATTTGATATCAATTATTCGGCTCGCTTTTTTGTACTGAATGCGCCAGCCTGACCATGTCGGTAGCTCCCAACGTTTTGGCGATAACTTTCGACTACCCGATTGATAGTGAACGTAAATCAGCTTTCTCGCGGGCAAGTATTCTACATCGAGTTGCAAGTCGGCAAGGCTCAATGCAAACGGGTATTTTTCCGAAAATTCTGAATAGAGCCAAGTTGGAATGCCATCGAACGGTATGTCTGAGTGGTCAAACATTTCCAATTCGCTGACATCAGTAACCCCTAACACTTCAAGCTGCTCTATAAACCATAGCTCAAAGTTAATGTTCTCAATTTCTGGTGTGTATTGTGTTTGCTCATCGAGACCGAGTTTCACATACAGCTGCCAATGCTTAATCTCTTGAGTGCGAACCTTTGCAAAACCAGGAAGTTGAGCACCACTTACCACGAGATCGACGATAGGCTTTAATGATAGTTGCCCTTCAGCCGCGACAAGCTTGGTTGTAATCGTGCGGCCTGCGTACATCAACGCCATCTCGGTAAAGACGCCATCATCATTCACAACGGTTTCACCTTGCTCCCAATCTCCTAACTCAGCATCAACTATAAGCTCAAGAGGAATAGGTGCAGTGACCGTCGCTAAGGTCAGTGTTTGCTTAACCCCTCTTCCCGGCAAGCTGTGGGTGTCTAGCACCAACATAGCTTGTGCATTGTCCGGGAAACGGTTCTGGCGACCAAGTACCACCTCTAACACTCCATTAGCAAAGGCCTCTTTCCTTTTCAGCCGGCGCACAAACACCAGTTCAGGATGAAGATCCACAATAGTCTTAAGTAGTTCAATGCGTTGAAAACGTGACGCGACTTCTAGCTGAGGAAGTTCAAATACCTCACGCATTTGCTTAGCTAGACCTTGAGCTTCATTCAGTGCCTGTAGGTCTATTTCTAAATGCGGATATTCGCGACCACGCACAATCTGAATTAACAGGCTTAAATCACACCCTTCTTTCTCCTGTTGCGCCAGTGCTTCCAGATGTTCTGCACTGTTCGGTAATTGATACAAGCGAGCAGGCACAGACAACGCCGCTGTGAGATCGACCATCGCTTCTTTGAGTGCTTTGGTTTTGATGCGAGTTACAATGTCTGCATACAAAGCATCAATCGGCAGTGGATACAGCTTTTTGCCGTGCTCGGTAATTTGATGGTCGGCGTTAATCGCTTCCATCGTCAGCAAGATTTGAGTTGCGCTATTTAGCGACTTCTCAGGAATAGGGTCGAGGAAAGATAAACTATCAAGAGTCGCACCACAACATGCCGCCGCCAACATAGGTTCGGTCAGCTCTTCACGCTGCAATTCAGGAGGCGTAACCAATTCTAACGCTGCGTGTTCGCCATACAAACGAACACAAACGCCGTCCATTACCCTACCCGCACGACCCGCGCGTTGTTTGGCACTAGCGCGTGATATGGATTTCAACATTAAGGTGGTTCTGCCGTTGCGTTGAACGGTGCGTCTTTCTAATCCTGAATCTATCACCACACCAATATCAGGAATGGTTAATGAGGTTTCCGCAACGTTTGTAGCAAGGATGACCTTTCTCTGGCCATCACCTTCAGTATTGGTATTCCGACCCGATAACGCTAAATCTCGCTCTTTATCACTCACCGAGGCATGCAATTTAACGACTTGGATATCTGGATTTTTCGCTAAAGCTTGTTCGCATTGCACGATCTCTTTTTTACCCGGCAGAAAAACCAACATATCGCCAGAAGACGCTATCAGTTGATGATTCACCTCTTCCGCGATGCGCTGTTCTAGATGTCGACTATCAGGCAGTGTTCTGGATTCATTCGCTCGGTGTTCAATCTCGACTTGATAAGTTCGCCCTTCACAGCTAATTCGATTCGCATCCAAATAATGAGCAAGGCGTTCACCCTCAATGGTTGCTGATGTGATCACTAAACGATGACTCGCTTTTTGTTTCAGAATCGCCACCAGCAAGTCGATATCCCAGCGCCTCTCGTGAAACTCATCCACCACAACTACATCAAAGCCAGCGAGTCCATCTTCTGATAACCAACGCAGCGCGATACCGGGCGTAACAAAAACAACGTCAGTTTGCTCGTTATATTCCGATTCGAGCTTAATCGCATAGCCCACTTTGCTACCAAGCTTCTCGCCCGATTGTTGTGCGAGATATTTAGCCAGTGAAGTACACGCGATGCGTCTTGGTTCAACCACCAGAACTCGCCCATGTTGGGAAGCCCAAATTGGCAACCGCGTAGATTTACCTGATCCGGTTTCAGCCTCTACTACAAGGTGAGAATTAACGATTTGTTGGTGAAATACATTTTGATAAGCATCGATGGGAAGTAATGACATAAAAAGGGAGCGTCGCGAAAAAGTGTGAGCAAAGTATAACGAATTATCGTGTTGAAATTCGATAAGTGTGGGGCAGAGGTAAGAATATCATTTTGTTTGCTCAGATCGTGGAGAAACTATTTACAATTGAATAACTAAACCGTTATCATTTTTCAGTTACCCTTTCTCCCATATTAGGCATCCAATGAACAACGATAAACGCCCTCTATATATCCCTTATGCAGGTCCTGCTCTACTAAGTACCCCTCTTCTAAACAAAGGCAGCGCATTCTCTGCTGAAGAGCGTAGTTCTTTCAACCTTGAAGGTTTGTTACCGGAAACAACCGAAACAATCCAAGAGCAAGTAGGACGTGCATACAAACAATATTGTAACTTCGAAAGTGATATGGATAAGCATATCTACCTTCGTAACATCCAAGACACTAATGAAACGCTTTTTTATCGTTTAGTTCAAAACCACATCTCTGAAATGATGCCTATCATTTACACGCCAACGGTTGGCGCAGCATGTGAGAACTTCTCAAATATTTACCGTCGTGGTCGTGGTCTGTTTATTTCATACCCGAACCGTGACCGTATCGATGATCTACTGAATAATGCGACAAACCACAACGTTAAAGTTATCGTGGTTACGGATGGTGAGCGCATTCTTGGTTTGGGAGACCAAGGCATCGGTGGCATGGGTATTCCAATTGGTAAGCTAGCACTTTACACAGCGTGTGGCGGCATTAGCCCAGCTTACATGCTACCAATCGTGCTCGATGTGGGTACCAACAACCCTCAACGTCTTGCTGACCCAATGTACATGGGCTGGCGTCACCCTCGTATCACAGGTGCTGACTACGATGCATTCGTTGAAGAGTTCATCCAAGCGGTTCAACGCCGTTGGCCTGATGCATTAGTTCAGTTCGAGGATTTCGCACAAAAGAACGCAATGCCACTGCTTGAGCGTTACAAAGATCGCATCTGTTGTTTCAACGATGACATCCAAGGCACAGCAGCCGTAACGGTTGGCTCTCTACTTGCAGCATGTAAAGCAGCAAACAGCAAACTGTCAGATCAGCGTATTACCTTCTTAGGTGCGGGTTCTGCAGGTTGTGGTATTGCTGAAGCTATCATTGCTCAAATGGTGTCTGAAGGTATCAGCGATGCACAAGCTCGCTCTCAAGTTTACATGGTTGACCGTTGGGGTCTGCTACAGGAAGGCATGCAAAACCTACTTGATTTCCAACAGCGTCTTGTTCAAACCAACGAAAACACTAAAGACTGGGAAAGCGACGGCACTGGTTTCTCTCTACTGGACGTTGTTCGCCACGCGAAGCCAACCGTATTGGTTGGTGTATCTGGTGCTCCAGGTCTATTCAGTAAAGAAGTCATCAAAGAGATGAACCTGCACTGTGAACGCCCTATCGTGTTCCCACTGTCTAACCCAACAAGCCGTGTTGAAGCGACACCAAACGACATTATTCGTTGGACTGATGGCCAAGCACTTGTTGCGACAGGTAGCCCATTTGAGCCAGTAGTTCACAATGGCACGACTTACCCAATCGCTCAGTGTAACAACAGCTACATCTTCCCAGGTATTGGCCTTGGTGTATTAGCTGTGAATGCTTCACGCATCACTGACGAAATGCTAATGGAATCAAGCCGTGCACTTGCAACGTGTTCTCCACTAGCAATCAATGGCACAGGCGCTCTACTTCCACCATTAGAAGAAATCCACACTGTATCGAAGAAGATTGCTCTTGCTGTTGGTAAGAAGGCGATTGAACAGGGCGTTGCTCTAGAGATCACTGAAGAAGCACTGCAACAAGCGATTGACCAGCACTTCTGGCAGCCAGTTTACCGTCGCTACAAGCGCACGGCATTCTAATAAAGCGTGCTGTACTTTGAATAAAGCGTACTGCGCTTGGAATAAAGAGCGTTAACGACTCTTATATGAGCCTCTGCCATTGCAGGGGCTTTTTTCTTTACACTGTCTTGTCTTTTTAACTGATTTTTCTCATTTTTATTTGGTATTATCGAGCACTCAAAAATTAATGCTCAGTCAAAGGACCATACCGAGAGTGAAATTTGATTCTCACATTATCCGTAGCTACTTAAATAAAGCTTACAAAAAACTGCAAGGTTTTCTGTTTGGCGCTTTCCTCGTGTTCTTAGTAGGCAGCGCTGCGGTTATTGCGATCGATTATTGGGTTTCATGGCAAGCGGAAGATCGCATCATCTACGATATTGATGAAGTGCCCGAGCTTGAGGTCGCTGTTGTGCTTGGCACGAGCAAATATTTGGGTCGAACACTCAACGATTATTATAAGCACCGAATCGAAGCCGCGATTGAGCTCTTCGATCGTGAAAAAGTCGACCAGTTTCTGTTAAGTGGTGATAACGCTCATCGCTCTTACAATGAGCCGTGGACGATGAAACGCGACTTGTTGAAAGCTGGCGTCCCCGATGAACGTATCAATCTAGATTATGCTGGTTTCAGAACCTTAGACTCGATTGTTCGCGCCAAAAAGATATTCGATACTGATAACTTTCTGATCATCACCCAAAAGTTCCACTGTGAAAGAGCACTGTTTATCGCCAATTCTTACGATATTCATGCGCAGTGTTTAGCGGTTTCAGGACCGACTCATCACTCGGGAACCTCAATACGTTTACGTGAAGTGTTTGCACGCACAAAAGCATTCCTTGATCTGTATATTATGGGGACAACGCCAAAGTTCCTTGGACCTAAAGAGCCGATTCAACCCAGTCCAAAACCGGAATCATTTCCGATTCCAAATCCTATTACTGATCCCACTATAAACCCTGATGTAGACCCTACAGCAAGCCCGATTACAGGCCCAACAGAGACCGATGTGTAGAAAACTACACATTTTGAATTTGTTGCCTCACACTTCCCCGTTGTTAAGCAAAAACACACCAACACTCCTTTATTAACTTGAGTAACATTCTTCCAACAAAGTCTGACCCTACATCAAGCTATATACCTCGAAAATAATAAGCACGACTCAACGAAGTCGTGCACCAATAAAACGAGGATAAACAAAAGGAGCGTCTTATGACGGCACTTGTTACTACACTGAAACACTGGTTGTTTACCCGCAACAGCATGATATTAATTGGTAATTTCACGCTATTTGCAGTTTTGCTCAATACCCTGCCATTCGAAGCGCAAGTGAATACAGGTTTAAGTATTCTCGTGTTCGTTGCCATTCTATGGTTAACAGAAGCGATTCACGTCAGCATCACCGCTTTGCTCGTTCCCCTATTGGCTGTCTTGTTTGGTGTATTCAACACGCCCGCAGCGCTAGCTAACTTTTCGAACCCAATCATCTTCTTATTCATGGGTGGTTTTGCATTGGCAGCCGCACTGAACAAGCAAGAGCTAGACAAAGCAATTGCTGACAAAGTACTGCTGATAGCAAAAGGCAGAATGTCGGTCGCTGTGTTCATGTTGTTCGGTGTGAGTGCGGGTCTATCCATGTGGATTTCAAACACGGCAACCACTGCAATGATGCTTCCTCTTGTTCTTGGCATCATGAACAAAGTCGACCAAAGTGAAGACCGCAACACCTACGTGTTCGTACTGCTGGGTATCGCTTACTGTGCTTCAATCGGTGGTATCGCAACCTTAGTTGGTAGCCCACCAAACGCAATTGCAGCGGCAGAAGTTGGCTTGAGCTTCACAGAGTGGATGGCACTTGGCCTACCAATCTCAATGATCTTACTGCCAATCGCGATGATTATTCTTTACGTGATGACTAAGCCAAAGCTTGACCACAAATTCGAGCTAGACCACGCTCCCGTTGAGTGGACAAACAGCAAGAAAATCACACTGTCTATCTTCCTTTTAACGGTAACGCTTTGGATATTCGGTAAACCAATCAACGCAATGATCGGTGGCTTCTCGAAGTTTGATAGCTTGGTTGCGATTGGCGCGATTGTATTGCTTGGCGCTTCTAGAGCAGTCGAATGGAAAGATGTTGAGAAGACAACGGATTGGGGCGTATTAATCCTATTCGGTGGCGGTATCTGTTTAAGTAACATTCTTAAAGCAACCGGAACCAGTGTATTCCTAGCACACTCTCTAAGCGGTTTCTTAGAAACAGCAGGCGTACTGCTAACGATTCTAGCGGTAGTAGCGTTCGTCGTATTCCTAACGGAATTCGCAAGTAACACAGCGAGCGCGGCGTTGCTTGTCCCTGTATTTGCGACCATTGCTGAAGCGCTGGGTATGTCGCCGGTTATCTTGTCTGCACTGATTGCGGTTGCAGCATCTTGTGCCTTCATGCTGCCAGTAGCAACACCACCTAACGCAATCGTGTTTGGCTCAGGTCACATCAAGCAGAAAGAGATGATGCGAATCGGTATGGTGTTGAACCTAGTTTGTATCCTAGTTCTGACACTGTTCGCTTGGATTTTCTGGTAAGGATAACGCCTTATAGGTCGTGATCCCCTAGACTGGTTGCAGTTCCCCCGGCTCAACCAGTACAAAAATACCCGCTCAGTGTGAAGCTTTCAGTTACTTGAAGCTATCACTGAGCGGGCATCCAAAAAAACAATAAAACGCTTTTCCCTTTTGGTGGCTCTTCGCCACCTTTTTTGTATCAGCTCGCCATCAACCTATCATTACCGCTCTAAGACCTGGTTCTCACGCCACACTTGGCACCAAACGCGTCCAACCTAGCAGCAACATCGAAGCACACAATACCCACACTACGGTCGCTAACGAGAGTGTCGACACCAAATTGTATCGATAACTAAACACATACACAGCGCCAAGATAAGCCGCGTATGGCACAAGCGAAAACAAGCCAAACAAGGCTGTGGTGCGTAACTCCACCATGGTTTGTTCAGTGCCGACAATGTAGTGAGCAATCAAAGCAAAAGTAGGAAACAGAGGTACAAGACCAGAGATATAAAAGCTCTTACTTTTCGACAACAGCGCAATCAATAAAACAGCCGCAGCACCCAACAAGCATTTAAAGAACAGGGAAATCATTTCAATACGTTATCCAAACAAACCAACAAAAGCTTTAGAGGTTAAACTCATCTAGCGCCCATAAAAACGCCACACGTCACATATGTACGTGTGGCTTATAAACTAATCAAAACAATTTTCAGATTAGTGACTCAAGATCACCTGATTTCGACCTGAATGCTTCGCTTGATATAAAGCTTCATCGGCACGAGCAATGGTCTCAGTCACCCGCTCTTGTTTCATCTCAGCGATACCAATACTGCATGTCAGTGGATCGCCATGAACCCAAAGGTGCTGGCTAACTAAGAGTCGGATTTTCTCAGCCTTTCTTTGTGCTTCGCCAAGATCAGTCTCCGGGCAAAAAACAATAAACTCTTCACCACCCCACCTCACCAACTTGTCGGTAGCGCTAATCGAACTGCCGACCACCATGCTAAACTCGCGTAAAATATGGTCACCCATTTGGTGTCCGTATTTGTCATTCACGCTCTTGAAGTAGTCAATATCGAGATACAACATACTTAGCTTTCCATGCCCCTGCTTAACCTGCTGAGACTGCATTTTTAGCCAATCACGAATCGCGTGTCGGTTTAGTATTCCGGTCAACTCATCACGGTGTGCCATTTCAGAGAATTCAAAGTTTTGCTCTCTCAGTGCTCGGTTGACGTTCTTAAGGTGATGGTGTCTTTTTTCGGCAATCAGCATACGTTTTCTTGAACTGTTTAATTCAGAAAGCAAGAACACCGTGCCGGTTCCGACCCAAACAAACAGTAAAATAAGGAACAAGCTCTCGCCTGTGATGTAAGAGCCTTCAAACTCGATGCTACGGATAACGATTCTATGATGGCCAAGCTTCGCACCAGATGCGGTAGCAAACTCAACCATATTCACATTCGAATACTCGGGTGCTGAGTGCTCTAGCGCAATGTCGTTATCAGCTAACCACCATGTCATTACTTGCAGGTTTTTGATCGGAATCTCAATCACACCACCATCAACGCCCGGAGAAAACTCCATCCCGTTGTACTTATGTGTGTACTCGTTATCCGGAACTGAATAAGCAGGGTTATAGTTACGTAGGTAGGTTCTCAAACGGCCGCTTGAGTCAGCCTCAGCATGGTAATCGATGTTCACTCTAAAAGTGTGATACTGGGAAAGGTCAAGACCTGTGGTTATATCTGGATCGATACGAATCGATAAGCCGCAGTAAGGCCAAGGATACTCTGATTCCTTTAGCTCACAGTTAAGAACATATTGGCCATTTTCATAGGATAATTGAGAGGTACTGACACCCCTGTCAACTTGATCGCTGGTCGCGATAAACTCATATTTATCTGGCGTAATTGCCGTTATCACACGATTTCCGCTCACACGGTAATACTGCACAATGGCAAGTGTTGCGATAACTAGAAAGATAACAATCTTATGGATCCACTTCACGTCTAAGCTTCCGGCTTATATCCCTAGAGTTGGGATTTTACGATATAAAATAAGTTACGTGAATTAGTGAGCTTAATACCAATAATCCACTAAAAAACGTTATATCACGCCTGAACAAAATGTCATACTATATTTTTATGCTTACATTTCATGCTGATTATTTACGCCGAGAATCAAGTATTATTGCGTATAAAAATAGGCTCCATTTGTTATACTCATCGCATAATCATCGTTAACCGAACAGGCTGCTTACAGAGCATTCGAGTCGACGAAATAATAATCAAAATACAACGAGTAATGTCATGTCTTTATTAGCGAAAGGAACACTCAAGAAGATGAGTGCTTCCCTTGATGGTGCGGTAACCTACCGTTTGCCTGTAGGCGAAGAGTTTGTAGAACTAAACCCTCTGATTGGTAAAACCATCAACCTCACTCACACGGGCAATATTTTTTGCTGCTCGTGTGGCAAGAAAACCAAGAAGAGCTACTCTCAAGGCCACTGCTTTGTGTGCATGAAAAAGCTAGCCAGCTGCGATATGTGCATCATGAAACCGGAGACTTGCCACTACGATGAAGGCACATGTCGTGAGCCTCAATGGGGTGAAGAGAACTGCATGGTTGATCACTTCGTTTACCTATCAAATACATCAAGCCTAAAAGTAGGTATCACTCGTCATACACAGATCCCTACCCGTTGGATTGATCAAGGTGCGACTCAAGGCCTACCAATCTTGAAGGTAAAAACGCGTCAGATTTCTGGCCTTATCGAAGTTGAATTAGCAAAACACATCGCCGATAAAACCAACTGGCGCACGCTGCTAAAAGGCGACGGCGACGATATGGAATTGGTAGAGAAAGCAAAAGAGCTGCTACCACTGGTTGAGGATAAAATCCAAGAGATCAGAGCAAAATTTGGTGACGATGCGATCGAAATTCTAAGTGAGAACATCACTTCATTGAGCTACCCCGTTGAACAGCACCCTGTGAAGATTGTATCGCACAACTTTGATAAGAACCCTGAGGTGACCGGTGTACTTCAAGGCATTAAAGGCCAATACCTTATCTTGGATACTGGTGTGATTAACATCCGTAAATTCGGTTCTTACGAAGTTGAGGTTTCTGCTTAATAAGCTGAGCGCCATCACAAGTGAGATACAAAAATGCCCTGACGCTTTAGCTTCAGGGCATTTTTCATTTCAGATGAGACGATCAGCTTTAATAAAGCAACGTACAAATACTAGAGCGCAACCACATCTCCGTCGACACAATTCTTGCCATTGGCTTTCGCGCGATAGAGAGACTGATCGGTTAAATTCACGAGTGCGTCAATAGTGACACCGTCTTCACAAGCTCGACTATCACTGATTCCGATACTGACACTCGAATTAAATCGAACCTGTTCATCAATTTTGAACTCAACGTGATGGAACTGTTGGCGAATCTCTTCTGACACCTCGTATGCTAGTTCAAGAGACGCATTTGGGATAAAGATAATGAACTCTTCACCACCCCAACGGCCTGCGACTCCACCCACTCTATCGGCATTGCGCTTGGCAATATTAGCCAAAGCACAAATGACCTCATCACCGACCATATGACCGTAAGTGTCATTAATCGACTTAAAATCATCGATATCCAACAACATACACACAAGGTAATTTTCAGAGATAATATGCTCTCTTAGCCATTCATAAATAGCCCTACGATTGAGCAAATCCGTCATTTCATCGTAATTAGCTTGGTGAACCAACTGCTTTTCCAACATCACCTTTTGCGTCACATCTTCGAGCACAACCTGAACCGCAGGCTGACCTTTCCACGTAATCGCATTGTCGTAAATATTGAAAAATCGATGCACACCGTCAAACCCAATGTTTTCGACCACAGTGCTCGTTCCAGACAACTCACCAGACATAAGCGCATGATAATGCTTATTGATGCCATCAGTGTTCTGCTTGGGTACCAACTCAAGGATCGAATCCAGCGCTAATACTTGCTCTATGGACGATCCACCTTGTAATTTGACCCACGATTGATTGACCATCAAAGGTTTAAAATCTCGGTGAACCAAGATTCCCTGCCCTGATTGCATGATCATGTCGTGATACATCTTATCTTGCTCACGCACCGCATTTTGCAGCTGAATCGCAGGGGAAAGATCGATAACCGTTACTTGCAGTGCAGGCCTTCCCTGCCACTCCGTCACATGGTCGATAGAAAACACGGTGAACTCTCTGCCATTACGATCAACATTGGTATAGGTATGAACCTGAGGGTCTCGTTGACCACTCACCGTTTCAAGGTAATTTTGATAAGCTAGAACATGGTAATCTTCTGAGATTAAATCTAGAAAGCTATCGATATTAGAAAGTAGTTCTTCGGGCGATTGGTATCCATAGATGCGAGCGTAGTTAGCGTCAACACTAACTACATTCATATCTTGAATAGTTATCACACCGTACGTGGATTCGAAATTTATTGAAGACATTGCCAACTCCGCACTCTCGCTACACTTCATAAACTGGAGCATAACAACACATCCTGCCAACGCTTCCACAGAATCTTTCACGCGTTAGGGACATTAATATGGTATCTAGTATATCGTACTGTTGCGGGCTTCTCTACAATTCAATCACTAACACGAGTTATCAAAAGTAGACAAGCATCTCAATCCTATTACGCGCGTCAAAAAACAAAAAAAGATAACGTATATCTATGTAAGCATTAACTTTTCTGTTTTCGGCTTTAAAGTACGTAGCTAGAGTTAATCACGACTCTTTTCAAATCCCGTTCAGTATTAACTTCTGTCTTGTTGGCTGCCAGCTTGACACCTTGTCGCTTATTCATTCCAATCCGAAAAGTAAGCGACTAAGAAGTCGATCGCCAGTCGTGCTCTTTGGGGTAAAAAACGACGGTTTTGGTATACGACCCAACTGCTGGTTCCTGCTCCCCAATATTCTTCAAGCACCGGGACCAGCTTTCCATTAGTCAGACCGCCATTGAAACTACTTTTAGGAAGATAAACAATCCCAAGTCCCTCTTCACATGCTTTGAGTACTGCGCTCGAATTGTTACTGCGCCAGCGCCCATGTACTCGTACTGCATTTAACGATTTTCCCTCTTTCTCAAATAACCACTGATCACTGTTAGCGATAATACAGCTATGCATTTTCAACTGCTCTGGATGAGTAGGCGAACCAAATTGCTTTATATAGTCTTTACTGGCTGCAGCCGCCATTGGACGATCGACCAACTTTCTTGCCACCAGCCCTGAATCGTCTAATCGACCATAACGAATGGCAAAGTCGATACCATCTTCGATGAAGTTCACCATCTTAGTATTGAAGTTCATTTCTATGGTGAGTTCAGGATGATCTTTGGCAAATTCCATCAGCGCTGTCGCAACATGATTTTCTGCAAATGCACCCGCAGCACTAACACGTAATGTACCGCTAAGCTGAGTTTGTTGAGACGTGACTTGTTCATTCGCTTGTTGCAGCCCAATGACCAAGTCTTTGCACTGCTGATAATAGGTATGACCCGATTCGGTCAGGCTCACCATCCGTGTTGAACGCGCAAGCAACGCCACGCCAACTCTCTCTTCCAACCTTGAAACTTGGCGACTGACATGACTAGTACTGCAACCCAACTGTTTTGCTGCTGCAGAAAAGCCGTGACACTCGGCTACCGCAACAAACTCATTAATACCTTCAAAGCTGTCCATACTTAATCTACCCGTATCTTATCTTTGCTATATAGCAACAATGTTTTGCCTGTTTAGTATATTATCACCTAATTGGTTTGGAACTAGTATTAGATACAACAAGACGGCGATAGCTAAGTAACAACACGATACCTAGCGCTTAACAAAAAGCGTCAGCATCTAACTACAGGCATCGTTTCTAAATAAAAAACAGCAGCTCAAGGGATGAATCATGAAAAAAATACTAATTCCAGTAACGAACCACGCAACACTTGGCGATACAGACCAAGCTAACGGAACTTACGCTCCAGAACTTACCCACGCTCTGAAAGAGATCATGGCTGCTGGATTCGAATACGACATCGCTTCTATCAATGGTGGCAAAGCGCCACTCTACGGAACGGATATTGAGGGAGACGTGGTTAACGCTGATATCTTGGCGGATGATGATTTCCAAAACCGCATTAACAACACGATTCCAGTAAGCCAAATCAATGCAGAAAGCTACGATGCTATCTTCTATCCAGGTGGTTTTGGCTTGCTTTCAGACTTAGCAACCAACGAACAGTTCGCTAGCATCGCAGCAAAGCATTATGAAGATGGTGGTATTGTCGCGGCGGTATGTCACGGCCCTGCAGCCCTACTTCCTATCGTACTGAGCAACGGCGAGAAGCTACTAAGCTCTAAATCAGTGACAGGCTTTACACGTGAAGAAGAGATCGACTTTGGCACCATCAACGACATTCCATTCCTACTGGAAGAGTCGCTTGCTCGTAGCGCAGCGCGTTTCAACAAGGTTCAACCTTGGCAAGAGCTTGTGATTGTTGATGAGCGAGTGATTACAGGCCAAAACCCGACTAGCGCACACGCGGTGGGTGTAGCCATTGTTGAGCAGCTTTCTTGATTAAAAGCGGTCTTAATCGAATCACTGGCGTTACGTAAATAAGTAATAAGCGCTGTGAAACGAAAAAGAGCATACTTCCTACTCAATGTTCATGAGAGAAGTATGCTCTTTTCTAATTCTTTAGCTATTAAGTGCTAGTGACTGCTTGCTAATGGCTTCGCAAGATCCCTTCAAGCACATTGAACAGCAAGTCGATCTCTTCAATCGAGTTGTAATGCATACAACCAATACGCACCACGCCCTGCTCTTCGATACCCAGCTGCTTCACCAAACCTAGCGCGTAGAAGTGTCCATTCCACACACAGATATTATGCTCGCCCAGCTTCTTAGCGATAAACTCTGGAGAGTGATTATCAAAGGTGATGGCAAATGTTGGCGTTCTTAGATTCGAGTCAAACTCTGTTTTCCCGTAAAGCTTTGCCCCTTCGAGATCAGACAAGCGTTTAAGGAAGTACTCACTAAGCTGGCTTTCATGCTTGTTATAAAGCGCGTAGCTTTGCTCTAAACGAGAACGCAGTGAATCTGTTGGCTCACCAAACTGCGCCAAGTAATCAACCGCCGCAATTACACCGGCAAGGCCTTCAAAGCTTTGCGTACCCGTTTCAAATCGGCCTGGGCCAATGTTAGTGGCAGGCTCTACCTTGTATGGCTTTAACGTATGCAGCCATTGAGGTGCAATGTAAGCAATACCTACATGCGGGCCGAAGAACTTATAAGCCGAACACGCTAAGAAGTCACAATTCAGTTGTTGAACATCGATCAAGTGATGAGGAGCGTAATGCACAGCATCAACATAAACCTGCGCACCATGCTGATGTGCAAGCTCAATAATTTTCGCCATATCAACAATCGAACCCGTGGTGTTCGAAGCAAACGTCACCGCGACAAGCTTGGTTTTCTCGTTAAGCAGCGATTCAAAATGCGCCATGTCTAGGCTGCAATCCGACTCGTCGACACGAACTTGTCGAACAATCGCACCTTTGTCGTCTGCCGCTTGCTGCCAGCTCGACACGTTCGAATAATGATCTAAAGCAGTGACGATAACTTCATCGCCCTCTTTCCAATCGCGACTGATCGCTCGGCTCAGTTGGAAGGTCAACGACGTCATATTCGCACCGAACACAACGTTGCCAGAAGACTCAGCATTGAGTAGCGCTTGTGCCGCTTCTCTCGCTTGCTGCATTAAGCTTGTAGTCTTTTGGCTAGAAAAGTAATGACCGCCTAGGTTTGAATTAAAGTGCCCTAGGTATTCCGTCATGGATGCTAAAACATTTTCAGGAACCTGAGAGCCACCCGGCCCATCAAAAAAGGTCACCGGCTTACCGTTATGGTATTGGCCTAGCGCGCTAAACTGCTGGCGCACATTATTAAGAGTGAAGGACATTACGCGCATCCTTAGCCGTTAGAACAAACACATCCATATAGCCCATCTCATCGTGGTCTATGGTACGAATCGGCTGTGCGTTGTGCCAAAGCTTGCTGTCGGCCAGCATTGCGACTTCACCGTCTTCAAGCACTTTTCTAAAGAATGGTGCTTCATGGGAATCTTGGTACAGCATGATCTCGCCACCCACAATGTTATGACGGTTAACACCAATTAAAGCGATGTGGTCGAAGCCGTCTTGGTGAACACCTTCTGGCGCAACCTGCGTCTCTTCAAAAATGGCAGCGATACGGATTTGGTGGATTTCGATTTCTTGTCCGTCTTCAAGCCCATTGGTTTCAATAAACAGTTCACACATCTCTTGCATGCCTTCGCTGCTTAAGATTGGTGCTTCAATTGGCTCGAACTGACGAACAACGTCACCTTGAAAGTGATTAATGTCTTCAGACTGAACAAAGTTATGTTTGTCTAGCTCTACGACTTGTCCATTACTGAATTGAACCACCGAGTACCTTCTCAATCGAAACTGACCATCCGCATGCTCTGTGCTTGGAAGCTTAGAGAATGACGGTGACAACTCCTCAACTGCGTGGTTACTGAGGTGGGTAATATGTAGGGTATTTTCGTGAGCATGTAACATCATCGACTCCTTAATGATTGTTAATTAACTTTCGATATTTAACGTTTTGTTTACATAAAGGATACTTGAAGATCTTGCCAAATCAACATTAAACAATCATTTATCCCGTCAGATTTAATAATTCAGATACTAAATCCAACTTTAAATTCAAAAGCAGTGCATTACACCAGAATGAAAGATGACCAACTCTTAAAACTAGCACACTCCACTAGCTAGTTATAAATCCCTGAAAATTTAAATTTAACGATATCATTAACTAGCAAGTGGTGTTTCATATTGTGTCAGCCCTTTAGCTTCAATACGCCAGCCTCCTTGCATGAGTTCAGGCATTACATTCACCATCATTCATTTCTATACTTTTGCACAGCGAAATACGACCTACCTATCAGTTGGCAAGCTATTGATTATTTACACAACAAACTGAAATTGGTTAATTTATGAGTACGCCAGAAACCAAACGCCTTTGCTTGCGCGTCTGGAACAGGTCGAGTTCGGGGGGAACTCGGCCGCCCCAAATGGTTCATTTCTTTTAAGAGAGCGAGTTGATTGTTCTTTTGGTCCCGAGGTGCTTAAGGTGAAATCACGTGAGAGATAGTTACATAGGTTCTTCGTACTGCTAAAACTTTTTTAAAAGTCACAACAACGGGCGGAACTATAACATCAGGCATTAGTTAAGAAACTCTGGTTTAACACGTGGATACAACGTCATCTATTAAACCTTTTGTTATTCACGTTCTACACCTAAAAGTATCAATAGCTCTAGTACTTTCTTTGTGAGCCAAAGTATTGTGCCTAGAGGAAACTAAACTAATTATCAGACAAGTAGCTCCGATTTCTTTTATATTTTGCGCTTTTGATCTCTATCATATTCACTTAGGCATACAGTATAATATTCCGAGTTATAATAGCCTAGAGATGCATAATGCGATTTGAAGATTTAAGAAAAGAGTTGTCTCATAAAGAACGTAGTGTAAAGGATTTAACTTCATACATAAGTACACGCGTCAGTGATACATGCCCAAATTACAGTTTATTGCTTGGAGCTGGTGCATCAGTCACTTCTGGTATCCGTAGCGGACAAGCTTTGGTTCGAGAGTGGAGGAAAGATTTATTTGAAATGTATAGCAGGCTTCCTTTTGAATCGGATGAAAAAGCAAAAGAATACCTGATATCTAATGAGGGGGCTTGGTATACTGAAGCAAATGAGTACTCTGCTCTATTCGAAAAGAAATTTGACCTTCCTTCACAACGAAGAAGGTTTGTTGAAATGGAAGTAGATAAAGCAACTCCATCAATAGGTTATGCTTATTTAGCTTCTCTAGCTGACAGCAACAATCGTTACTTTGATACAATTTTTACAACTAATTTCGACGACTTAATCAATGAGGCCTTCTATCAATTCTCTCACCACCGGCCTTTAGTTTGCGCGCATGATTCTAGTGTTCAATCATTGAGCATCAGCTCTACTAGACCCAAAATCATCAAATTACATGGTGACTATTTATTCGATGACATTAAAAGCACTTTACGTGAAACTGAGTCATTGGAATCTAACATCAAGAATAAGTTTATAGAATTCTCTAAAGAGTATGGATTAATCGTTATGGGTTATGCTGGCCATGATCGTTCAATCATGGATGTCATCAACCACTTATTGAAATCTGAAGAGTATTTTAAGAACGGTATTTATTGGTGCGTAAGAAAAGGAGATCAAATAAGCCCAGAACTAAGAAAGTTACTGTGGCGAGAGAGAGTTTATTGGGTGGAAATTGAAGGGTTTGACAACATTCTCGCAGAGCTTCATCACAATATTAAAGGGGCGCTACCTATAAAGGATAACCTATCCGAATCTAAGCAAGAGCGCATAGTTGAGAGCTTTACTAAAGATAAATCTGGGTTGGCCGCCTCTTCGGTACACATATCTAAAGACCTCGCTAATTTAAAAAAACACAAGAATGAGCTTGATATATCTAACTCAATAAGGGAGTTAAATAACACTGATGAGAATGATATTGGCCACATCTCAGAGTCCGAGTTTAACTTTCTTCTAAAAATCGATACTTTAGTAAAATCAGAAAAATATGAACACGCAAAATCATTGGCTGAAAGTCACTTATCAAATGCTGATAGTACATATTTAAAAATTAGATACTTGAGAAAGCTTGTCTATATTTGTGATGTAATGAATCATAGAAAGGAGGCTTTAGACTACTGTGACAAGCTCATTGATTTAGATGAGTACAATAGCGAGTACTATATTCTAAAGGGAAGCATTTACGAAGGTGTTAACGAAACCTGTCAGTTCCTGAAACCTTTTCTTGATCGTTTTAAAAACATATCGTCTTTTAACAACCATGTTGTAAGAAGAGCTATAAAAGATATTAATAGCTCTGATGCACCAACATTTAACATTAACGAAGTATTAGACTTAGTTGAGCGAAGCTTAATTCTTAATCCATCTTTAGAAAACAGTGCTTGGTTGTTAAAACTTGATGTGTTGGCAATAAAATATAACAATAAAAACGATCAAAAAGCCGTTAAAGACTTAAAATCTATAGTAAAAGATACTATCGATAAAGCTAAATTGATCAACCCCAATCACATAAGCTGTTATAGGCTAAGAATAAGCTCATTAGCTAAGCGTTTTATTGAGAATTCTCTAAAAGACTCTCTAAATGATATGGTAACTAGTTACTCCTGTTCAAGACTACGTAGGAAGCGAATACTAATTGATTTCATATGCCTAATTTATATTGAGTTATTATCTAAGCCCGATAAAGAAACTGATCACAAGAAAAATCTGTTAGAATTGTTTAACTCCCCCTCAATAGTAGGTTTTGAAGACAAGGAACGAACTGCAAGTTACAGAGTCCTACAAGCAATAATTAGCTTTAATATTGATAGTGATTACAATGCATTTAAAGATCATCTAATTGCAGCTAGCAAGTGTAAAGATGCATATAATTTAGCAAAGAAAATCACTAACATGGGTATAAAACATCTTGGTGACGCAAACTTCTGTAGAGACTTTCTAGAAAGTGTTAAAAGTATGATTTCATCTTCAGAATACCAATCTATCTACTGTGATATTTTAATATATGAGTCCAAGTTAGATGAAGCTCTTGATAGTTGTGATGCAGGGCATAAATCTGGGATGACAACAGATGAATATATTACAAATAAAGCATTCATATTGTTACTACAAGAAGAGTATTCAAAGTTAAATGCTTTTGTCGAAAATCATATCGACAAAATTGATGATCAAGATGATAAACATATTGTTATTGTTAATGCGCAAGCTGGTATAAAGTTCTCAGGAAAAGAAGTAGACAAAGTAAAATTGAGAACCGTTGTGGCAAATGACTCTAGTGACCACGTAAAAATATGCGCATATATTCTACTTGGCCAAGAAACTGACGCTAAAAGAATCATTAAGGCAAATATTGAACATGACCCTATGAAGTTACGACTTTTTAAATCTTGGCCAATCGTTGACTCAAGTTATCTAACCCCGTTTGAAGATATAGCCGAAAAACAAGTAACTCTTACGTCTGTGGCATAAACAATTAGAAACACGTGTTTTTGCCCGTATAACATATCGTTTTTCAAAAATACCACTTCTCCAACGAGCCGGAGAAGTGGTGTAGCAACACTAAAAGACCCTGCACTCCAAAACCCTAAAGCCTAAAGCCTAAAGCCTTTAAGTTTTTTCACTGAACTTCCAGCCACGAAAACGTTTGTCTCGATTAAGTTCTAAACTATAACGATTAATTACACTTCAGCCCTTGTTTACACTTTTATTGCCTCCATATTTTCCATACAATCCTAAGCGATTATAAATAAAAACAATTTCAATTTCGGAGTCCTCATGAGCGACGTAAAGCACTGTAATTTATTGATTCTTGGTTCTGGCCCTGCTGGCTATACAGCTGCAGTTTACGCTGCTCGTGCAAACCTAAACCCAGTACTGGTTACAGGTATGCAGCAAGGTGGTCAGCTTACAACCACAACAGAAGTGGAAAACTGGCCGGGTGATGCTGAAGGTTTAACGGGTCCAGCTCTAATGGATCGCATGAAAGAGCACGCAGAGCGCTTTGAAACAGAGATCCTGTTCGACCACATTAACGAAGTCGACCTTTCAAACCGCCCTTTCCGTCTTAAAGGCGATTCTGGCGAGTACACGTGTGATGCGTTGATCATCTCAACGGGTGCATCAGCTAAGTACTTAGGTTTAGATTCTGAAGAAGCATTCAAAGGCCGCGGCGTTTCTGCTTGTGCAACGTGTGATGGTTTCTTCTACCGCAACCAGAAAGTAGCGGTTGTTGGTGGTGGTAACACAGCAGTTGAAGAAGCACTTTACCTATCTAACATCGCGTCTGAAGTTCACCTAGTTCACCGTCGTGACACGTTCCGCGCTGAAAAGATTCTTGTTAAGCGTTTAATGGACAAAGTCGAGAACGGCAACATTGTTCTTCACACTGACCGCACACTAGACGAAGTTCTAGGCGACGACATGGGCGTAACGGGCGTTCGTATTAAAGATACTCAGTCTGATAAGACAGAAGATATCGAAGTAATGGGCGCGTTCATTGCTATCGGTCACCAGCCAAACACTGAAATCTTCAAAGGCCAAGTCGACATGAAAGATGACTACATCATCGTTCAGTCTGGTCTTGAAGGTAACGCGACACAGACAAGCATCCCTGGCGTATTCGCTGCGGGTGACGTAATGGACCACAACTACCGCCAAGCAATCACTTCTGCTGGTACAGGTTGTATGGCTGCACTGGATGCTGAACGCTTCCTAGATGGCCTTAACGATAAGTAAATCTGAGATTGCAGATTTGATTATCGGTGCTCTCGCCTCAGTAGATGCAGGGCGTCATCACATTTTGTTGTAAATCCCTAGAGCCCAGTGGTATATCCACTGGGCTTTCTTTTGTATACTAGCCGCCCTCAACAAATAATAATTATCATTAAGCCTTCATAATGGATAAGAAAAAACAACGCAGCTTGAACAAGTGGCTTAAGCAACAGAGTAAGTTAGCGAAACGCTGGCTTATGATTGCGATTAGCCTTGGCGTACTTTCAAGCGTGTTTTTAATTGCTCAAGCAGCTCTTCTCGCCTCTATTCTTCACCAGCTTATCATCGAGAATGTCGATAAATCTGAACTGGTTGGTCATTTCGCAGGCTTGGCATTATCGGTCGTTGGCCGTGCTGGCTGTACATGGGGACGTGAAATCGCAGGTTATCGCTGTGGTGAACAAATCCGTGTCTACATCAGGCAACTCATCCTTGATAAGTTACGCGAGTTAGGCCCTGCTTACATTAAAGGTAAACCTGCCGGTACGTGGGCAACGCTGTTGCTAGAGCAAGTAGAAGACATGCAAGACTTCTTCTCTCGTTACTTACCTCAGATGTCTCTGTCGGTAATGATTCCATTCATTATTTTGGTCGTGGTGTTCCCAGTTAACTGGGCAGCAGGTCTGATCTTCTTGATTACTGCGCCACTGGTGCCGATGTTCATGGCATTGGTTGGTATGAAAGCAGCCGATGCAAACCGTAAAAACTTCAAAGCACTGCAACGTCTTTCAGGTCACTTTTACGACCGTTTGCAGTCAATGACAACCATTCGTCTTTTTGACCGCACTAGCTCTGAAACAGAAGTATTGAAAGGTGCATCTGAGGTGTTCAGAACGCGTACCATGGATGTATTGAAGATCGCTTTCTTGTCTTCTGCTGTGCTTGAATTCTTCACGTCTATCTCTATCGCAATGACGGCGGTTTACTTTGGTTTCACCTACATTGGTGAGCTGAACTTTGGCCACTACGGTGCAGGCATTACGCTATTCGCTGGTTTGTTTATCCTTATCTTAGCGCCAGAGTTTTACCAACCTCTGCGTGACTTAGGTACTTTCTACCACGCGAAGCAACAAGCGGTTGGCGCAGCTGAAAGTATTGTCGAGTTCCTAGAAACAGACATCACTAAGGTTAAATCAGGCGACACTCAGCTCGACCCGGCTCAAGGCATCAATATTGAAGCTCAAGATCTCAAAGTGTTAAGCCCTGAAGGTGTTCAATTGGTTGGTCCTATCTCGTTCGCGCTTAACACTCGACAGTCGACTGCGTTAGTTGGCCCAAGTGGTGCGGGTAAAACGAGTTTGATCAACGCTATTCTTGGTTTCATGCCTTATGAAGGAAGCTTGAAAATCAATGGCATTGAACTGCGTGATTTAGACTTGGTATCTTGGCGCAAGACGATCAGCTGGGTTGGTCAAAACCCACTGTTGCTTCACGGCAGCATTCGTGACAACGTCACTCTAGGTAAGCAAGATATCACTGACCAAACTGTTCAAAACGCACTAGAGCAATCTTTTGCTAACGAATTTGTAAACGAGCATGGCTTGGATTACATGATTTCTGATCGTTCAGGTGGCCTATCTGTTGGTCAATCTCAGCGTTTAGCTTTGGCTCGTGCAATGATTCAAGACGGCCAATTCTGGTTATTAGATGAACCTACTGCCAGCCTAGATACTCGCAGTGAACAGCTCGTGATGAAAGGCATTAACAGCAACATCGAAAGTCGCACTGCCCTGCTTGTGACGCACCAACTTGCTCCTCTTCAATCGGTCGATAACATTCTGGTTATGCGCGATGGTGGTCTTGTGGAACAAGGTCATTACTCTCAGCTTTCGACTGCGGGTGGTTTATTCGAAGAGATGCTTAACGCGAACTTAGCTCAACAAGACAATAAGGGTAATTTAGATGCGTGATTTACTGCCTTACCTGAAACTCTATAAAAAGCATTGGTTCGGCCTATCGCTAGGCATGCTATTGGCTTTTGCTACTCTGTCGGCTTCTATCGGCTTGTTAACGCTATCGGGTTGGTTCATTTCAGCTTCTGCGGTTGCTGGCCTTACGATTGCACGTGAAACCTTCAACTACATGCTGCCGGGTGGCGGTGTACGTGGTTTGGCAATGAGCCGTACTGCGGGTCGTTGGGGCGAACGTGTTGTGAGCCACAATGCGACATTCAAGCTACTGACTGATCTGCGTATCTTCTTCTTCAAGAAGCTGGCTCCGCTGATCCCAGGTCGTATTTCAAACCTTCGTGACGCCGACCTACTAAACCGCTTGGTTGCGGATGTCGACGCTATGGACCACGTGTACTTGCGCTTAGTAAGCCCAGTGACGGTTGGTGTGTTGGGTATCTTCTTCCTGACGCTGTTCTTGATGTGGTTCGATAGTTCGCTTGGTTTAATCTTAGGCTCTATCCTTCTGATCATGCTGCTAGTTTGGCCTATCTTGTTCTACAAGTTGGGTAAACGTAACGGTGGTGAGCTGACACAGAACAAAGCAGACCTTCGTGTTACCACTCTGGATTGGATTGAAGGCTACAGCGAACTGACTCTGTTCGGTGCAGAAGAGCGTTACCGTAATGCGATTCTAGAAACACAACACAAGCTAATGGCGAATCAGTTTGTGAACGCTAACCTAACCGGTATGGCTTCAGCTGCGCTCATGCTGTTCAACGGTTTGACGCTGGTTCTTATGCTTTGGCTTGCGGCAGATGGTGTGGGCGGCAATGCTCCAGACCCGTTCATCGCGCTAATGGCGTTCGCTACTATGGCAAGTTTTGAACTATTGATGCCTATTGCAGGCGCGTTCCAGCATTTAGGTCAGACTCTGTCTTCTGCACGTCGTTTGAATGAAGTAATTCTGTCAGAACCTGAAGTTCAGTTCGCGGAAGAGAAACTCGACATCAACAAGCCGCTTGATATTACGTTCTCGAACGTGACGTTCAACTACCCTGACTCTGAGCGCAGTGTTCTGAACGCTGTTGACCTAACTATCCCTGCTACGAATAAAGTCGCAATTGTGGGCCAAACGGGTTCTGGTAAATCGACACTGATTCAGCTTCTAACTCGCTACTGGGACCCGAAAAAGGGTTACATCTCTATCGCGGGTATTGAGCTAACACAATGGAATGAATCACAACTGCGTGAATCGATCAGTGTGGTAAGCCAGCGTGTCGACATCTTAAATGGCACTCTGCGTGACAACTTGCTGATTGCAAAGCCAGATGCCAATGATGATCACCTAGCTAACATTCTTAAAGACGTTGGCCTAGAGAAGCTGCTTGAGAATACTGCACTTGATAGCTGGTTAGGTGACGGTGGTCGTCAACTGTCTGGTGGTGAGAAGCGCCGTATTGGTATTGCACGTGCAATCCTTCATGATGCCCCTATCCTGCTTCTTGATGAGCCAACAGAAGGCTTAGATAAGCAAACTGAGCAGAGCATCATGGCTCTGTTCGAGAAGCACTTTGAAGGCAAGACGGTTATCTTCATTACGCACCGTTTGATTGGTCTGGAGTCGATGGATTCTATCGTTCTGATTGAACAAGGCGAGATTGTTGAAAACGGCTCTCATGAGACACTGTTAAACGAAGAAGGACGTTATTTCCAACTTCGTCAGGCAATCTAGCCCCTTTATAGCTTCTCTTTAAGCTATAAAGAAAACCATTCAAAGCCCGAGTTCATACTCGGGCTTTTTTATGCCTGTAATTCTAGTCCGAACAACCCTCAACCAATAACCTAAACAAATAACAACCCACTAATTTGTAAGTCTTGCTAATACATTGCTTACAAAAGCTTACTAAAGCTTACTAAGAACAAATGCCATTTCTTGTAACATGCAGGCTTTATAGCTTGCAGATAACTTGGTCCCCTATGGTATACAAACTCACAATTCCAACTCTTGTTCTGACTACGATGCTCACTGCATGCGGCGGCAGCGACAGCAATAACACTAGCGCGTCAAAGAATGTAATCGATGCATCAAGCGCTAGCTCAGTGGTTAGTTTAGGAAGCAATTACTCACTACAATTCAGCGTAAAGTCGATTAAAAATGGCGCAGACAAAAACGTGAACGTTGATATTACTCAATACGGTAATAATCTAAAATCAAGCGGCAGTTTTGCTCAAGTTCATGGTGTACCAGAGCGCAACTATAAGACTCAAAATGACGCAGACATTACGTTCACAGTAACAGCAACAAACTCGTCTGGTAAAACGTATGACGTTGAAAACTTTAATATTTACTACGAGAACTTCAACTCAACCACAACACCAGAAAAACTTGCTGTTGCGAAAGTCGAAAACAACATCAAGAACATCATTCTTTGGAAAAAAGCCGACACCGTAACCATCAACAAGCAATTCATCATCGATAGCACTGGCGACAAGTTTAATATCGACCAGATGAGACCGATGAACCTTTACGTTCGCGTGGGTAACACCCTAAGCAACGCTATCCAATTTGTTCCAAGCTTTGCTCAAAGTGCTTCAGAGACGTTCGCTCGTGTACCAACGAGTGATTGTTCTGTTATTTCAGACACAACAGGCGACTTGCTTAACAATGGCATCAAGCAACGCAGTTGCGTAGAAGCTCATGGGTACAAGATCCCGTTACTGATCGAAGACAAAACACAGAATGACGGCACGGCCAAAGTTGCGCACGTTAAGAAGATCATGCAGTACTACCTTGATAACTTCCCAGCTGAAGTGACCAAGGCGATCTACGACAGCAAAGCTGCGATGGCGTTCTTTTACGATGATGATTGGGCTAACAGAGGTGCGGGCGATTACTTAGATGAAAACTACCGCTTCCAAGATCTATTCGCCACTGAGACGACAGATACTACAGCAGGCGAAAACAAGCCGGGCTTAGCAAATCAACGAGACGCTGCGTTTGAAGAGATCATTCACTTTGTACACGACTACGGTGTGATGAATTTAGCGGTGCAATCACCTTCATCAAAGTGGGGTGTGATGCAAAAAGAACTCGATGAGCTGAATGAAAAAGCGATTCTTGCGGGCTCTTACTTTCCAAATGGGAAAGACTCAACGATTGTCGAGGCTGATTTAGATGCTGAGTCATACGATCAAGAGTATTTAGCTTACTCTCTGTATGCCTACTACGACGTGAACTACAAAGGCTATCGTGCTCAAGAGCTAAGTTCTGCAACCTTCACAGAGCTTCAAGCGAACGACCCTGAGATGGTGAAGTTTATGGAGAAATACTTCCCTACTCGCGCGAACCTTAAAGCAAAGTTCCCAGGTTACCCGAACAACTAGTTCTTGGTGCCTAATCCTCTAACGAATAAGCACAAAAAAGCCGAATGTGACAATCACATTCGGCTTTAAATTTACGTTTTAGTGCTTACAGCTTGAAGCGGCTAATTTCACTCTCTAGCTCGTGAGACAGTTCAGACAGCTGAGCTGCTTGCTCTGCCGCTTGGTGTGCTTCGTCTGCTAGCTCGTTAGACACGTCACGGATTCCTTCAGTGTTGCGAGTAATCTCAGACGTTACAGACGCTTGCTCTTCTGCAGCAGAAGCGATCTGTGTTGCCATGTCACTGATGCGCTCAACAGCAGCATGGATTTGCGTTAGGCTTGCAGCCGCTGAGTTAGCATCATCAACACTGGTTTCAGCAAGTGTACGGCTATCGTTCATGATGTTAACCGCTTTGCCTGTTGTACCTTGTAGCAACTCAATTGTTTGTTGAATCTCTTGCGTTGAGCCGTGTGTACGTTGGCTCAGAACACGAACTTCATCCGCTACGACTGCGAAACCACGACCTTGCTCACCAGCACGTGCTGCTTCAATAGCGGCGTTAAGTGCAAGTAGGTTCGTTTGTTCAGCGATACCTTGAATGTTCGACAAGATAGCGTTGATGCTGTTGCCGTGCTCTTCAAGTTCTAGAATCACGTTGGTTGCGATTTGAACTTCTTGAGCAAGGTTTTGGATAGAGCTTTGCGTCTGTGTTACTTGACCAGTACCGTGCTCACACGCGCCAACCGCTTCAGATGAATTCTGTGCCGTGTGGTCTGCGTTACCCGCGATCTCTTGTGTTGCTGCAGCCATTTCGTTAACGGCTGTTGCTACCATGTTGATCTCGTCTTGTTGCATTTGGATACGAGCACTACGTTCTTCAGCTTGAGAAGCCGTTTGACGTGCTTGATTGCCTAGCGCCGCAGATACTTCGCTTAGCTTGATCACCATAGTGTGCATATTGCCCACAAAACGGTTGAAGTTTTCAGCAAGCTTACCGATTTCGTCGTCACTCTTAGGCTCAAGACGTTGAGTAAGGTCGCCCTCACCTGAAGCAATTTCTTCAAGTGCTGCTGAAACGCGGTTTAGGTCGCGGAATAGGAAGCTCACTAACCAAGACACGAGTACGATTACGATTAACGTAATTACGACAGCCGTTGTGATTAGCTGAGTAAGCAGTGTTGAGTGGTTCGCTTCTTCTGTTGCTTTGTCCATTTGAATAGCGAAGATCCAGTTGGTGTTAGGAACCTTCGTGAAGTAAAGCAGCTTCTCAGCACCACGCTCTTTAATGATCTCGATGCTACCAGTACGCACAGCGTTCTCGATAATAGGCATAGAGATGTCATTAGAAAGCTGGCTTACTGGCTTCAGGCTTAGTGCTGAATCTGGGTGCGCTAGGAATGTGCCGTCAGACGCATCGATTAGCATTGCGTGAGCGTTGTCACCCACATCTAGGCTGATAACGTCATTAACCAATTGATCGATAAGTACGTCAGCACCTACCACACCAACAAGTTGACCATTGTGGCGAACTGGCTCTGCAATCGTTACTAGAAGTGCTTTGGTGATTGCATCTTGGTAAGCAGTAGTAATGATTTGCTTACCTGCAGCGTTTGCTTCTTGGTACCAAGGACGTTGACGAGGATCGTAACCAGCACGGTTACGTTCAGGGTGTGAGCGGTACATGCCACCTTCTGGAGTACCTAAAAAGATATCGTCAAAGCCACCCGCTACACGAGCTTGCTTAAGGAAAGGAACAACATCATCCTCTCGTGAAAAGTCGTTGAATGCTGAAGCGATATCCGTACGAATATCAATCCAGTTTTTAATACCTTCAGATGCTGCTTCTGATACGCTTTCAGCTCGTAGGTATACGCCATTACGAGTCTGTTCAAATAACTGGTTTGCTGATAACCAAGTCAGTGCTGTAGCCATAACGACAACAGCAGATAGGCTCGCACCTATTAACTTCTGTTTTAGTGTTAGTTTCATGTCAAAGTTTCACGAGTGGTGGGAAATCCCGCGCATACTACCCAATATCAGTATTAAATTCGAGCGATTTCACAATTTAATATTGGAATATATTTTTATGTAAACCATAGCCTTAGCTTATGCCAATTAGTTGGCATATCGCCAAATTTAAGGCGCTATTTACTATGTGATTATTAGAAATAATGTCAGATTTAGTACGGTAAAAAAACAAAAAGGCAGAAGAGTTTCCTCTTCTGCCTTCATATTATTTACCGCTCTACTGCGTATAAATTGCAGTAGATTTTAGCTTAGAAAGCCTAGCGTTTTTCTGTACGCATACCCATTAGCAAGCTCACACACATCAGTAATAGAATGATGGTGAATGGCAATGCCGTCGAGATTGCACCCGCTTGCAGAGCTTGTACTGCTTCAGTACCACCAACCCACAATAGAGCGACAGCAATCGCACCTTCAAGGAACGCCCAGAACACACGTTGAGGCACAGGCGTATCAACTTTACCACCCGCGGTGATGCTATCGATTACTAGAGAGCCTGAGTCAGACGATGTAATGAAGAAGACTAAAACCAATACAACCGCAATGATTGAAAGCAGAGTACCAAATGGTAATACATCAAACATTTGGAACATCGCTAGCGATACATCGGTTAAACCTTCTTGACCAAGAATACCAATGTTATTCACGATTTGGTCAATCGCCATACCACCAAACACTGACATCCAAATGATAGTCACGGTAGTCGGTACAATCAGTACTGCTGTGATGAACTCACGAACCGTACGACCTTTAGAAACACGAGCGATAAACATACCTACGAATGGTGACCATGAGATCCACCAAGCCCAATAGAATACCGTCCAACCGTGTAGCCAAGCTTCATCTTCACGGCCGTGAGGGTTACTCAGCGGAATGATGTTTTCGATGTATGCCATCAATGTTGTTGGGATTGACCCCAGCGTCACTGCATAACCGATTAGCGCAACTAAGATCAGCAGTAAGAAAGCTACTAGCATATTGATATTACTGATAACTTTAACGCCACCATCAATACCACGAAGTACGGAGACAACCGCTAATAAAGTCACCACTGTAATAACAATGACTTGCAGCCCTAAGCCCGCTTCAATACCGAATACATGCTGAATACCACTTGCCGCTTGTTGTGCACCTAGGCCAAGCGATGTCGCCAAACCGAATAGGGTTGCAAGAACTGCAAGAATATCAACAATGTGACCTGCCCAGCCCCAAGCTCTATCACCTAAGATTGGGTAAAAGATAGAACGAATTGAAAGAGGTAATCCCTTGTTGTAAGAGAAGAAAGCAAGTGACAATGCCACTACACCATAAATCGCCCAAGGGTGCAGTCCCCAGTGATACATGGTTGCACCTAGTGCTAGCTTAGCCGCTTCTGGTGTATTCGCTTCAACACCTAACGGCGTTTCATACCAACCTGTGTAGTAAGCAGCTGGCTCCGCCACACTCCAGAACATCAAACCGATACCCATACCTGCAGCGAACAGCATGGACAACCAAGACATGAATGAGTAATCAGCGGTTGCATCAACGCCACCTAGGCGGATTTTACCAAATGGAGAAACAATCAAGCCCAAGCAAAAAATAACGAAAATGTTACCGGACCAGATGAACAGCCAATCAAATGAATTGATAATTTGCCATTTAACACCATCTAGTGCTGCCTTTGCTGAAGCGGTATCTGTAAGTAGAACACCGATCAAGAATAAGGCGATAAGTCCCGCACTGATACCAAATACTGGGTTATGTACGTCGAAACCCCATTTTTGGACGTTATCCTGACCAACAGTGTAATCGGTACTGTCGATACTGTATTTATCTATACCTTTAGTCATTATCCCTCTCTACGGAATACTACTAATATCCCTTACTTACCTGTGACCCAATCACAAACTCGAACCTACAATCCAAGTAGTACAAGCTGTTGTCACAATAATTCAAATACTTGGATGTCTGAAGTTTAGCAGGTTAAGTTGTTGTTTTCAGTAAACCAGAATCGGTTCGATGAAATTACAAACAAAATCCACGTAATTACTCAAGTTTATGACGAAAAAAAGGTCGACCATGCCGACCTTTTTATCAAAAATACTTTCAACTCAAAGCATTTTGATGCTTAACCAATTGATTTTCAGTTCGTAAACCTAACAATAAGCTTAGGCACATAAGCAATAATATGAAGGCAAATGGTAGCGCCATTGATACCGTTCCAGCTTGTAATGCTTGAATAGATTCCGTACCACCAACCCACAATAGAACCGCTGCAATCGCACCGCCCATCAACGCCCAAAATACGCGTTGTGGAACAGGGGCATCGACTTTACCGCCAGAGGTAATACTATCGATAACCAATGAACCTGAATCAGACGAGGTGATAAAGAACACCATAATCAACCCAATCGATACCACTGAAAGCACAGAGCTCATTGGCAGTGCATCGTAAGTATGGAAAAGAGAAAGTGTAATATCTTGCAGACCATTCACACCAATCTCACCCACCTTGTTCGCCACTTGATCAATCGCGATACCACCAAAAATAGCCATCCAGATGATGATTACGGTCGTTGGGATGAACAATACAGCAACGATGAATTCACGAATCGTACGACCTTTAGAGATACGAGCGATGAACATGCCTACGAATGGAGACCAAGACATCCACCACGCCCAGTAGAATACCGTCCAACCTTGCATCCACGTTTCATCATCACGACCATGAGGATTACTTAAAGGAATGAAGTTTTCAATGTAGCCCATTAGAGCGGTTGGGATAGCTTTAATACCCGCCATGCCACCAGCGATGGTTACGAAGATAAGCAAGCCCAAAGCAACCAGCATGTTGACGTTACTTAGTACTTTTACGCCACCATTGATGCCACGAACAACGGACATTGTAGCTAAGAAAGTGACCACTGCGATAACAACCAGTTGCATTCCAATACCGCCATCGGTACCAAATACATGGTTAATACCACTTGTTGCTTGTTGAGCACCTAAACCCAGTGAAGTTGCAAGACCAAACAGTGTTGCAAGCACAGCAACGATATCAACAATATGACCAAACCAACCCCAAGTTCTATCACCTAAGATAGGGTAGAAAATAGAGCGAATTGATAGAGGTAAACCTTTATTGAAGGTGAAGAAGGCAAGCGCCAAAGCAACAACAGCGTAAATCGCCCAACCGTGAAGACCCCAGTTGTAGATGGTCGCGCCGAGCGCTAACTTCGCCGCTTCAGGAGAGTAAGCTTCAACACCTAATGGCGTTTCATACCAGCCAGTGAAGTAAGCCACTGGTTCAGCAACACCCCAGAACATTAGGCCAATACCCATTCCCGCGGCGAATAACATCGACATCCAAGATAGGTTTGAGTGCTCTGCTTTGGCATCATTGCCACCAATACGTATCTTGCCATACGGGGAGACAATGAGGGCAAAACAGAAAATAACGAAGATGTTTGCTGCCCACATGAAGAAACCATCGAAGTTACCGATGACTTTCCATTTGATTCCATCAAGCGCCGCTTTTGCGGTTTCAGGGTCTGAGACTAGAAGTGCCAACAGGAAGATAATGATCGCCCCTGCACTGATTCCAAATACTGGGTTATGAACATCAAAACCCCATTTCTGAACGTTATCTTGTCCTACTGTATAATCGGTATTTTCAATACTATACCTATCTTTTACAGGCTCCATGCTTCCTCTCTAATTTGCAGCGCACTGTTTGCAACATTGCATTCGGCGCTTAAATTTCGAAATGAAGAATATCAACCTGTCGCAAAAATACTAAAAAACCTCCATAAAGGAGGCCTAAATTGCACATTTAGTAATTAAATTACACATTTAGTAATTAAATTACACATTTAATGTAATTTAGCGTAAGATCAGTCCACAAGCCCGGAGCTGACTGCGTATTTAGCAAGCTCTGCTGTAGAGTGAATGTCCAGCTTATGCTTAATATTCTGCCTATGGGTTTCGACCGTTCGATAGCTGATATTCAGTGCCTTCGCGACCTCTTTACTGCTCTCCCCTTTTGCGACTAATTTCAGCACAGCCTCTTCACGTCTGCTCAATGGATTCTTCATAGATGGCGTCGGAGTAATCGGCTGAGTAAACAAATTCTGCGTTACTTTTTCACAGAAATAGGTTGAGCCTTGATTGACCGTTTTGATTGCCTGCACCATTTTTTCAGCCGAAATCTCTTTCAACATATAGCCGACCGCCCCCGACTGCATCACCTTCATAATGTATTCACGGTTGTTATGCATGGTCAGCATCAACACCTTGGCTTCAGGGTCTTCTTCTTTAATCAGGTGGGTCGCATCAATACCATTCATGATGGGCATGCTGATATCCATCAACACCACATCAGGGCGCAGCGTTTTCACCATCTCAACCGCTTCTAATCCGTTACTGGCTGTGCCTATCACGCTAATATCAGGCTCGAGTTCTAATCTCGCCATAAAGCCATCCAGTACGACTTGGTGATCGTCAGCAATCACAACTCGAATAACTTCACTCATTCACTAATCCTTCTAGTGTCAGTAACACCGTAATTTCCGTTCCGAAACCAATCTCACTCATCAACTCAAAATCACCGCCAATGAACTCCACTCGCTCTCTCATGTTACGCAGCCCGATCCCTCGTTTTTCCATCGCTTTATAGGTATTGAAACCGACACCATTATCTTGGATAAGCAGTTGCAACACGTTACCAATTTGCTGGGCGATAACCGTTACTTTGGTCGCTTGTGCGTGTTTCTCTATGTTATTCAGGGACTCTTGTACCACTCGATACAAGGTCGTTGCGGCTTCTGATTTTAACTTACCCGGTTGAGTGCTAAATAAAGTTTCCACCTCAATGCCGGAGTGCGCCTGAAAATCTAATAACAACGAAGACAATGCCGCTTCTAAGCCTATGTCATCCAGTGAACTTGGGCGAAGTTGATGTGAAATGTGCCTCACCTCTTCAATCGCTCGCATCAGTGAATGCTGTGACTTATTCAAATGTGCTTTGAGATCCTCACTCTGTAGCTTATTACCGAGTAGCTCTAAGTGACAACGACTCGACACTAATAATTGGTTAATACCATCATGTAACTCACGTGCTAGGTGTTTCTTCTCGTCTTCTTGGAACATCACCGTCTTATGCGCCAGTTCTTTGAGGTTGTTATCGGCAATACGATGTTCATGCATGTTGATGGCTAAGGTAAGCACGATAATAACCGCCACCGTCACACTCAAAATCACCACAATAGAAAAGAACGTGGTTTCAATATTCTTGTTTATCTCAGCCTGCATTGAAGCCACTTCTTGGTGCACATCTTCAATATACAAACCGGTGCCAATCATCCAATCCCAGCGTTCTAGCCATGCGGCGTAACTCAACTTAGACACCACTTCACCCGTCGATGGCTTTTGCCATAAATACTGGTGAAATCCTCCGCCCGTTTGTGCCTCTCTTAGCAGGGCTTCTATCAGAAAGTCGCCATCCTCGTCTTGCAGTTCAAGTAGGTTTTGACCAATCAATTCAGGCTGAATCGGATGAACTAAATTGGTTCCGTGGCGATCGTAGGCAAAGAAATACCCGTCCGACCCGTATCTAAGTTTAGACAATATGGCTCGAACTTCCGTTTTGGCTTGAGCTTCTTGGATGTCAGGGTCGTTGTAGATGTGCTCAATGGCATCGAATGCTAGGTCTACTGTGTCTTTGAGGGCGTTTTCACGTGACTTGATTAAGCTGTCTCTGAAGATTTCGACCTCTTTCGCGCCCAACGTTTTAGTTTGGTGTAACGAGATCCAACTAATACTCGCCGTTACCAGTAGCAACGGGAGCAGCGTCAGCAAAATCAGCTTGGCTTTTAGAGGCATTCCTTTTCCTCACAAAAAACGGCTTACTGAACATCAATAAGCCGTTTTATTTTAGCAATTTATCGTTAACCCTTGAAACATATCATTCACATTCTTGGCTTCACTCACATTCCATAGAAAGATGGGAAAGCGAGAAGTGATCCAAGTACGAGGATTTGAATCAGAATGAACGGCATCACACCTCGGTAGATGTCCTTAGTCGTCACGCCTTTCGGTGCTACGCCTTTTAAATAGAACAAACTAAAACCAAATGGCGGCGTTAAGAAGGAAGTTTGTAGGTTCATCGCAATAAGGATAGCGAACCATGTCATGTTGATGCCCATCAGTTCAGCAACTGGCGCAATGATCGGCACGATGATGAAACAGATCTCTACGAAGTCGATGAAGAAACCCAGAATCAGAATCACCAGCATGGTAATGATCAGGAAGCCCCATTTTTCACCTGGCAGTTGTAGCATCCACTCTTCAACCAGATAGTCGCCACCAGTGTAGGTAAACGCCATTGAGAATGCCGTTGCACCCAACAAGATAGCAAATACCATCGCCGTTACTTTCACCGTCTCTTTCGACGCCTCGTACACCATCGACCAACTAAATTGACCGTAAAGCAGTGCAAGTATCATCGCACCCGCGCCACCTAATGCGGCTGACTCTGTTGGCGTAGCAACACCTGCGAAGATAGAGCCCAGTACAACAATGATTAACGCTAGAGGCGGAAGAATCGCTTTCAGCGCATTAAACACTTCCTGCTTACGGCTGATGGAGTCATCACGTTCAATAGGTTGAGCCGCTTCAGGGTGTAGCTTTGCGTATATCAAGATATAAACGATGTACGCGCCGACCAGCATCACGCCTGGCCAAATCGCCGCTTGGAACAAGTCGCCTACAGGAACACCTAGAACATCACCCAATAGAATCAATACGATGGAGGGTGGAATGATCTGCCCTAGCGTACCAGACGCACAAATAGTGCCGCAGGCTAAGCCTTTGTCGTAATTGTACTTGAGCATTACAGGTAGGGAGATAAGTCCCATAGCAACAACAGAAGCACCAACCACGCCAGTAGAAGCCGCAAGTAGTGAACCTACTAATACGGTTGAAATCGCGATACCACCACGAACGCCGCCAAACAGTCGCCCCATAGACTCAAGCAACTGCTCAGCAAGCTTGGTCTTTTGTAGAACGAGCCCCATAAAAACAAACAATGGAACGGCCATCAGCACCGTGTTTTCCATAATGGATTGAATTCGATATGGCATGAAGGCAAACATTTCAATGCCCTCAGCCCAAACACCAAAGATTAACGCGATACCACCAAAGGTAAACGCCACTGGGAAGCCAAGTAAAAGCGCAAACAAGGCTACGAAAAACATTACTATTCCAATCATGTTTAGCCTCTATTTGTTATTGGCATGGATGAGATGGGGATTAAAAATCTTGTTCAGTGAATGCAGGATCAAACCTACGCCACTGAGTGCCATTAAGAAGAATGACAGTGGGATCATGGCTTTGATGATCCAGCGATACGGCAGGCCACCGGGATCGCCTGAGGTTTCACCCAGTTCATAGCTCTCTTTGGCAACATCGATACCAAACCAAGCCACCAGCAAACAAAACGGCAGTAAGAAGATAAGTGTGCCTAGCAGGTCAATTATCGCTTGTGCTTTAAAGCTCAGTTGCTCGTAGAACACGTCAACTCGAACATGACCACCCGCTTTGATGGCATAAGGAACACCTAATAGGAAAACGGCTGAGAAAAGGTGCCATTCCATCTCTTGGAAGGCGATAGAGACATCGTTGAATGCATATCTCATGACAACGTCATACACGACGTTGGCGATAAGTAAAATAAACAACATACTGGAAAGCCATCCCAGTGCATCACCGATACGATTAAACAGGCGTTCAATATAAATTAGACTTCGCATTCCCGACTCCATGGAATTTGAAAAGACATCTTGCAGTACAGCTAACCCAACTAAAAACGATTCAGTTTATAGCTAGCAATAGGCACGACGTAGAAAGGGTTCTTGAGCATTTAATTATTATGTTTTAAATAAACCCGCCACTTGCTCACTCTTAGCTGCCTAATATGGGAAGCTTTGGGTTCATTTAGATTCAGTTCAACAACTGTCGACTATTTCGCTTGGCTATTTAAGTAAGCTCTATGTGAAATATCCGTCCATGAACGAACTTGCTCTAGGTAGCTTGCTTGTGAAGCTTGAATCTCTTTTGCTAACTCATCTTTCTCAGCATGTGCAGCAAGTAGGCGATCGTTCGCTTCTTTCAGTGCAGACATAACCTCTGGCGGGAAATCTTTCACTTGTACATCTGGGTATTCTGTTTTCATTGAAACCCAGTTCTTACCACTTTCGTGCGTTGCTTGTGTGTACATGTCGTAAGCCGCAGTACGCATTGCAACACGCAAGATTTCTTGTAGGTCTTCAGGCAGCTTGTTCCATGTGCGTTTGTTCACTAGGAATTGAAGCTCTGAACCCGGCTCATGCCAACCTGTGTAGTAGTAAGGCGCGATTTTGTGGAAACCCATACGTAAATCCAGTGATGGACCTACCCACTCTAGTGCATCAATCGTTCGGCGCTCTAGAGACGTGTATAGCTCACCTGGGGCAATGTTGGTCGGTTTAGCACCTAGCTCAGCAAGAATCTCGCCTGCAAATCCTGGGATTCGCATTTTAAGACCTTGTAGATCTTCAACACTGTTGATTTCTTTTTGGAACCAACCACCCATCTGGATATCCGTGTTACCACCTGGGAATGACATCAAGTTGTGTGGAGAGTAAACCTGCTCCATCAACTCCATACCACCACCGTGATAGAACCACGCGTATTGTTCTGCCGGCGTCATACCGAAAGGCATAGAAGTGAAGTAAAGAGTGTTTGGAACTTTACCTTTCCAGTAGTAAGAGCCTGAGTGACCCATGTCGTATTGACCAGACTTAACCATGTCAAAAACGCCAAGAGGGGCTTTGTGTTTGTTTGCTGAATCGATTCTGATTTGCAGTCGACCATTCGACATCTTCTCAGCCATCGCCGCCATGTTCTTCGTAGCATCACCGAAAACTGGGAAGTTTGGTCCCCACGTTTCTGCAAGCTTTAAACGGTAAACCTTATCAGCGGCTGTAGCACCAGTAGCGACCAAAGCTAAACAAGCCGCAGCGGTTACTGCAACGTTTTTAAAAACTCGTGTGAGGGAGTTAGAAATGAGACTCATGTTCACGTCCTTTGTTGGGTTAACACTCTTTCTATGAGCATTTTTTATGATTCAACATAAGAGTGCACCGTGATGAGGCAACAAGATATCAGGGAGAGCACGCACGCATGGCGTGAGCAAAGTTACGTATTAGACCAAAGGATTAAGTAGAACTACGTAGGAGATGATTGAATAGTGTCGATTTTAAAGGAGTTTGGATATTCACCAAGGGAATGCGTATTGATAAATACCTAAGTAGTTATAATGAACCGCGATTAACAATTGATTCCCATTTCGTGATGAAGCTCTATCCATTGCTGCATTTTAGGGAAAGTCACCCGCGCTTTTTAGTAAGGCGCCCTACTTTAGGGCTTGCTGATGAGAAGCAAAGCTAGAAGTTAAAGTGAACAAGTTAAACGGTAGATTGGAATGGGAATAACCAGTAAATGAGAATAAGCGATAAATGAGAATAAGCGATAAATGAAGTTTATGACAGATACAAAAAAGCCTCGATAATCGAGGCTTAAAAACTTAACGAAGCGAATATAATCCCGCGGGATTAGATAGCTTTGTAGATAACCTTGTTACCTGCAAGTTGCTCTTTCGCTACTAGGTTTTCTTCAAGAAGTTTTTTCAATGCGCCTGTTGCCCATGAAGCTGCTTTCGCGTCTTCTTGACCAGCTGCTAGGCCGATACCTTTAGGGTTAATGCCTTCAGCATTGCTAACAACGATGTCTAGAACTTGTTGTTGCTTAGGAGTCAGTGCTACTGCAACTTCTTTAGTTGCTGCTACTGTTTTCTCTACCGCTGGTTTTGCTGCTACAGTTTTTTCTGCTACAACTTTCTCTGCGACAGGCTTCGCTTTTTTCGGCGTTGCCACTGCTTTAACTACAGCCGCTTTAGTGCGTTTCTGCAGTTTAGCCTGCACCTTACGCTTATGAGCAAGTCTCATTGAATATTTCTCCAGTTCACTGCTCTTTTCGCAGTGGTGAAAATTTGAAGCGCGATTTATACCAAAAAACAGGAGCTATTTGTAGAGTGAAGCGTCGAAAGTCGACGAAAAATACCGATATTGTCTACTAGCGTCTATTATTTAAACATCGACTTATCAATTCAGGGTCATATACACTGGTTATCCATCCAGACAAAAATATGAAAACTTGGTGTTGCCTATGGACACTCGTCACCTAACAAATTTCTCTTTGCCCTCGTTCACACGTTCGTACCGTATTCTCGCCGTTATTTTAGGCTTCGTTTGCTTGATCATTGCACTCTACAGCGACAATCCAAAGTTACTGATCGTGGGTGCATTTTGCATTATTGCCCTACTAGGAACTGGCTATTATTTAATGTTGCGCAGCAGAGTGATGTTCACCCTCACACCGACTCATTTTCAACAACATTTTTATAAAGGGGGCTGGGTCTTAAAGTGGAACAACATCCAAAAAATTGGCCTTTGCACCTATGAACAAGATGGTTGGCACCAACCTCTGCCTTGGATTGGTATCAAGGTTAAAGATTACTCGCCCTACCTCGATTCGATCTGCCCCAAAATCACCTGTGAGTTATTGCTGAGCCAACGAGCACTTTTGTATCTAGGTGCTAAACAAGCGGGAAAAGAGTCAAACTTTGAAGATATGGTTTTAGACTCATCGCACTACCACACTCGTTGTACCGAAAACGGGTGTGTTGAATTGAGCCAATATAAAGAATCAAAGAGTAATGACGAGGTGCATTTCAACGCTCAACAAGCACAAATGGATGCGGATTCACACGATGAAGCAAATAATCAAAATGCGATAATCAAAGACTATTCAGGGTTACAGGCGATGCTCGCCAACAGGATGAAGTACCAAAGAGGCTTCCACGGTTATGACATTTTCATATCAACCCATGATTTGAATATTAGTGGAGAAGAGTTTGTTGGCCTGGCTCGACGCTACTTGGCGGCTGCCGAGCGTCTTTCTGATTAAAATTAAACAGGTTTAAAAATAAACTCGCACGCTAATCCACGATGAACCATAAAAAAAGCTTAGTTTTCATAAGAAAAGCTAAGCTTCATTTTCAATCGTTCTTCTATTAAATCATAGACCTAGTACAGAGGCATTTCATCCGCTACGAACGGGTTTGATGCACGCTCACGACCGAATGTCGATTCAGGGCCATGACCCGGAACGAATGTTACGTCACTGCCTAGCGGCCAAAGCTTAGTCTTGATTGAAGCGATAAGTGTATTGAAATCACCTTGTGGGAAATCAGTACGGCCAATTGCACCGTTAAACAACACGTCACCTACAAATGCTATACGTGCTTGCTCACTGAACAGTACAACGTGACCTGGCGTGTGGCCCGGCGTGTGAATCACATCGATAACTTGGTTACCAAAAGTCACTTTGTCGCCCTCTTCTAACCAAGTGTTTGGTTCAAAGGCTTTACACAGTGGGAAACCAAACATTTGGCTTTGATTCTCTAGGCCTTGCAACCAGAAATTATCAGCCTTATGTGGGCCAACAATTTCAACGTTCAACATCTCTGAAAGTGGCACCGTACCACCAACATGATCTAAGTGACCATGAGTCAGCACCAAGTTCACCACCTTCACACCCAGCTCTTCAATGATCGCAGCTAGCTGTTGGATGTCGCCACCTGGATCAACAACGATGCCTTCCATGGTTTCATCACACCACACAATCGAGCAGTTTTGAGCGAAAGAGGTAACAGGTACAACTTGATACTTAAGAGACATATACAAACCTTAGAGGGCAAACTGAAATTTGGGCAAACTATGACATTGGATGTCTACTTTGACAAGTGCCTACCGCTTCAGTTCACCACAGAGCCTAGAGCTACCAGCTTCGTACTGGACCAGTATCAATATGGATAAAGTTGCTACGCGCATAATAACCCACACCACCTGCGTTCAGGCTTTTAGCTACGTCTCTCAGCTCTTTCAGATCAACACCATCAATACGGAAGTCGATTGCTTTACCTAACATATGGTAACTCTTTTTAGCCACACCACTCGACTTAGAACGAAGTGCTTCATTGGTCGCTGGAGAACGGTAACCAGAGATGATCTGAACTTCTTTTTGAATACCCAACACGTTTTGAATCTGAGTGATCTGATCAAACAGGTTCTTGTCCATTGGGTGAATTTCATTACGACGGAAATCGCGACATAGTTTGCTAAGGCGTGCCATTTCGTCACCGACATAGTTAGTGCCATCGAAATAACAAGTCTCTAAACGTTCACCAGTGTGAAGATTGTTCATGCTAATCGTTCTTGGTTGATCAGGGTATGAAGCAAAAGCGATAGAAGGAGTAAGAGAGGCGACAACAGCAGTACCACCAGCGTAAGTCAGAAACTGACGGCGTGAAAATAAACTTTGAGACATACAGCAAAAAACCAATTAGATCGAACGAAAAATGCACGATACATAATGGTATTTGCTGCGTCAACGTACAAAAACCGCGCAAAACGTTAGTATTTGTAACCTTTGTACGGTTAGTTATTGATACTCATTATAATTTTATCAATAGAAGCTTGGTTGTCATTTTTTGGTCAAGATCACCTTAGTTGAACTCATTTCAATCAACCACCCTCTTTATCATATTGGTAGATATCACCGCGGTACTGTATGCCGCCCTCTTCAAACAACACGGTTTGATAGATGATATGCACTGGAATCCGCTTCTTGAGGCGAACCTTAGTATTCGGAGCGAGGTCAGCATTTTGGTTCGGGACTTTCCTTACCTTAGTGGCAAACAATAACTCAGCCAGTTCTTCTGCGTGTTCAACACGTATGCAACCTGAGCTATAAGCACGGAAGTCGTCATTAAACAGGCCTTTACTTGGTGTATCGTGCAGGTAAATGGCTCGCTTATTAGGTGTGTTGAACTTATACAAACCTAATGCATTTCGCGAGCCAGCCTGCTGACGCATCCGATATGGAAACGAATTGAAGTTGATTGTCTGCCAATCGATCTCTGTGGTGTCGACCGTTTCCATTGAACGCCAACCGTCAATCACTTGGAAGTTGTTCGTTTCAAGGTAGCTTTCGTCCGCTTTTACTTTAGGCAGTATGTCTTTGACCATGATTTTCCATGGCACATTCCAAGTCGGGTTTAGAATGACAGAATCTAGGTTTATCTCTAAAAGCGGTGTTTTTCGCGATTTTCTTCCCACGACGACTTTAGACTCAAACACCTCTTCGCCATCTTCCCAGTACTTCATGTCAAAACTCGGCACGTTAACGACGATGAGAGAATCTCGGTCTCTTGGCCACAAACGAACACGTTCAGCATTCAGAGCCAATGAGGTTAATCGATCATCAAAGCCCATGTTGATCCACTTTATCGTGTCAGGGCCGATGATCCCATCGTCTGTAAGACCGTGCATACGCTGGAAGGACTTAATCGCCGTTTGCAGATCTCGATCGAACTTAGGGAAATCGACCGCGATCATCGAAGTATCAACACCGACCAAGGCAATACGTTCAACAAGAATGGCTTTATCTGAAAGCTGGTCGCCCAAGCGTTTCAAGCCTTTCTGTCTGTACCGATCAATCTTGAGCTCGGACGCGGTTTCTAATACTGAATAAGTCGCCTTGAATTGGTCGAAATCCCCCACTGGCGGTGCGTAAGACAACACCATCTCCAATAAGTAATCATTGGCGACACTGCTTTTCAGTCTCATCAGAATATGGGGCGAAGGCGCTGGTAATTTGGAATGTAGCTTACCCGAAAAGTACCACTCCTTACCGGCAAGTGGCGCATTTTCAACGTAGCTTAGGTAGTAGATAAAGGTATCGGTAAGTAATATGTCCAACTCTTGCCATTGAGCGTAGGATTGATAGTGACGGATTTGCTTAAGTTGTCGTTCAAAGAGCGGTGCCATTTGAGCTTGTTCGAGAAGCGACAATTGAAATTCAAACGCTTTAACCAGTTCTGGCGAATCCCAAAGGATAGGAAGAGAAGTGTCTTGATAAATACTCTGGGTAAGCTCTGGATAAATCAGCATAAAAGAGAGCTCTGAATCAGCCGGAATGAAACGGCTCTCGTCAGAACTCGTATAGCTCCATGCGTGCACAGAAACTAACACCAATAATCCACAGAAGTATTTCGCTAACATGCTTAACTCCATCCCCATAATCTAATAAGTATGGCAAAGAAATTCGAGTAAGCATGTTAATTTTTAAGGTGCTATATGCATCAAATTGACGACCAGTGGTTATCCCACTGAACCGTAGATTGCTGGGTCGATTTCTCATGAGGCTTTCGCTGGCTAACCACACTCCCCGCCCCAGAGCTGAGTCGAAACTCTCCATCAAGTAACACGGCACCAGAGGCATCAGATAGCGCAGAAAGTTCGACTAACTCTTTACTCTCTTTGGACCAAATACCGTAGCAGTTGCCTCTTGGCGAAGTCGCAATAATCCAATCATCTGACGCCGCAATACTGGCGATATAGTGATTGAACCTTGCCCATTGCTCTGGCTCTGCGTTCAGTGATTCAAACTGCCCGCCTTTAGTATGCATCGCCAATAGCGAAGGATACTCATCTGGTTCACCACGATATTGCTGGCCACAAAGCACGGTTTCAGCACCATCATGGGCTAAGTGTCGAATGCTCAGCTTCTTATCCAACAATTCAACCTGATCAAGCAGCGCACCTTCAGGAGAAATATAACTCAAGCTCGGCTGCATCGAATCTAGGTTTTTCGGTGTTCTACCATCAGTATGAACGCCACCAACGCCGATCGCGAGATTACCATCCGGCATGATGATCACTTCATGAGGCCCAATACCAAAACCGCTGAACTCTTCGACCTTACGATAGCCTTGCGCGACATCGTAAACGCCAATCACACCTTGGCTTCTGTCCGTTTTCCCTTCAGTGGCATACAGTAACTTACCATCTAATGAGTAAACGCCATGACCATAGAAGTGACGGTTCTTACCTTTCACGACCATTTTGATCTGCTGACCGTTTTTATAGTCAAACACCATAAAATAGTCACCAGGACGACGAGCAAAAACCACCGCATGTGATGAGGTTGGGCAAATCGCGACGCCATGACCACGATCTGGAATCGGCAGTTGACTCAATGGCATTCCATATTCGTCAGCCACAACCGCTGAATATTGACCTCGCCCATTCAGCGCACATCCTATCAGTTGAGGATCATTAGATGAGCTCACAGCACCAGAGCGACTAGCGCAGCCAAACGGAAGCAATGGAACAGCTGCACAACCCAGTGCAGCCTTGAGTAGCGTTCTTCGCGTAGTATCAGTCACCATCGGTAGCATTAAATCCTATTACCACGCCAAGCTCTATCGCCACTTCTTCATGAATCAGGTACTTCAAACGTTCTAGTTTGTTGTATTGAGTCAGCACATCTCGGTAGCCCTCTTTACTCTGCAATAACTCAAACAAGCTTGAGTCTGTAGGCCAAGTATCTAGCGTCAATGTGAACTGGTCAGCAACACGGTCAGCAAGATCGTTTAAGCCCTTCTCTCTCAACAAGCCGTCTAGGCCATTGCCATCGGCAAGGTACAAATTCTGAAGTGCTGCTACATTCGCTTTTAGTTGAGTCATCGAGGTTTGTGCACGCCATGATTCTGAGAAGTAAGGACGCGGATGACCAATTTTCGCCATCGGGCGACTCAGCTTTTTCATGCTGTAATCAAGCTGGTTAGTCAATAGAGCGATGTATTCAGATTCCCAACGCATCTCGTCTAGCGCTAGCCACGGGTTAACCTGCCAAGCTTCAGCAATAGAGGCCGATTTCATTGCCAAGTTTTGTGCGATAGCTGGTGAAGATAGACAGCCTGAAGCTTTGTCTTGAAGCAGTGGAGATTGCTCGTCGTACAGAGACCACTCCAAGGCGCCAAGCCCCTGAACGGTCACACTTTGCTGTGCAATTTCGTCTTGTGACCAAGCTTTATCTTGCTGAGTCAGCTGACGCATTTTTAGACCTGTGGTGTTCTTTTTGTCTGGCCAAAACTGAACATTCCAGCTCTCTTCCAGTGCCGCTGTTGGGCCTCTTTCTTGACCTTGTAGTGCCATCCAACTGTTCATTGTAAGCTGCCACTGAGCTTTCAACGTATCAAGCTCAACACTATTGGTTTGGCAGTAACCCTGCATCAAGACTTCTAGTTCACTGGCTTGCTTGGCAAATAGAACTGCAGAATCAAACTCTTGTTGATAGACACTGCGACTAATATGATTTGCCGTGTCGGCTTGATAGGACACACCGTTAACCTCAGATGAAGCAGTCTGCTCACCCGATGATTGACAGCCTGCCATGATTAATACCGACAAAGGCATTAACAAAAATTTATGTGTCATGCTGTTACCTTACTTCCTAATTTTTCTTTTAATTATATGAGTTCACTAAATATGAAACGACCGCTGAGCTCGTATTCCTACAAGTTCAGCGGTTGTGTTCTTTAGGTTAGCTGAGTAGTTAAACCGCTAAATCTCAGTCCGACTACAGCGAGTTCAAAAACGCCAGCAGTGCTTCACGCTCAGTCGCATTCAAAGACAGTACGTTTTGTTTTGCCATTTCTGCTTCACCGCCATGCCAAAGTACCGCCTCCATAACGTTTCTTGCACGACCATCATGAAGCAGGAACGTATGACCATTCACTTCTTTGGTATAACCTAACCCCCACAATGGCGTGGTGCGCCACTCTTGACCGTTAGCCAGATACTCTGGGCGATTATCCGCTAGGCCTTCACCCATATCATGCAGCAGCATATCGGTGTATGGGCTAATTAACTGATTAGATAATGCTGGCAGACCTTCTCGCTCTGCCGTGCGGAACTCAGCTTGATGACAGCTTTGACAGCCAACGTCTTTGAACAGTTTTTTACCTTGCACGACAGCAGGGTTATCAACGTCACGACGAATAGGTACTGCTAAGTGCTGCGAATAGAACTCAACAAAATCTAGGATGTTGTCGCTGACTTCTGGCTCACCGCCATTTGGGAAATCATCACAAGTCGATTGTGCAGATGTGCAGTTTTCGTTCGGGAATAAGCTGCTTGTTAGGCCTAAGTCACCATTAAATGCCGCTGCATTTTGCTGCATCAGGTTTGGCTGACCAGCTTTCCAACCGAAACGTCCCAGTGCCATTTCATTGGTGCGAACATCAAGAACGTAATTGGCTTTACCCGATACGCCTTGGTTATCCGCTGCTTGTTGCTTAGCGAAACCAAGAATCGTCTCTTGAGGAATACTCTCGAGCAGACCCAAACCGATCATTGGTGGAGCAACACGAGCTGAGAATTCTGTTTTAGGGTGCATTTCACCGAAAGCAAGTTCAGTGATCTTCAAAGAAGGTTTACGCAGAGTAACAACCGTGCCGTCTTTAAAAGTAACAGGCACATCTGTGTAACTGATGTTCACCTTGCCCTCTGGTTTTACCCCTTGGAGTGCAAAATCTTGCAACTGACCGCCGTATGTAGGCTCAGGAATGCCACCATCGCGAATAAAGGCTTGTCTTTGCTCTGGCGTTTCAGCCGGAATGCTCAAGCGAACCAACATGGATACCGCGTTCTCATCGCCCTTTTCTGGCGCGTGACCACGACCATCTTTGATGTGGCAGTTTTGGCAGCCGTTGGTGTTAAATAGTGGTCCTAATCCATCACGAGCATCAGTTGATGACGGTGCGGGAACCCAAGGGTTTCTAAAGAAACTGTTGCCTACGCTGAAATCTAAGCGTTTACTCATTGGTAGGTTGGCTGCGGGAAGGGAAAAAGCGTTCGCCCCCTCTTTCTTAACGGTCGTTTTGCCGCCAGAGTAAGTTTCATGGGCATGTAATGGCGATAAGACAAACAGTGCGGTTAATAGTGAGGCTGATAGATACGACTTCATACATTGCCTTGCTGTGTTTTTTGGTTTTAGTTTTTATGTGGGTGTGGCTTTCTTGAGGATCAAACAATTAAGGGCTCAATGAGAGCCCTTATATTTATTTTTGGCTCAGGTTCTTAGAACTCGTGATCAGCCGTGTCTGGGTTTAGGCTATCAATGCCAATCACACCAGCAGCACGCTCAATTGCAGCTGTTTGAGATACTAGAGCAACAATTGTTTTGTTTACTAATGCATTACCTGCAGCGTTGTCAGCAGCGATTAGCTGGTCAAAGTGCTGGTTGTTTTTCTCAGCCGATGTTACTAGCTGGCCTACTTGTGCACGTGCTAGGTCAAACTGCTTTTGAATCTCTTTCGCAGCTTGCTCGTCTTTTTGCTCAACTAGGTCAAACAGGCTTGGACCTGAAAGCAGAGTGCCGTCTTCACGCTTATATAGACCCGTGTAAACGTTGTAGATGCCTTGCTCGTTGTAGTAGTGAGAGTTGTGCGTGTTATCAGAGAAACAATCGTGCTCGTCTTCAGTAGAGTTTGCTTCTAGTGCAACCTTCATACGCTCACCCGCTAGTTCACCTAGAGACAGTGAACCCATGCCGAATAGCATTTTACGTAGGCCATTTTCGCTAGATTCAGAAAGCAGTTCTTGACGGTAGTTACCTTTCTCACCTTCAGCCCACTGCTTTTCCATCCACTCTAGGTCTTGGATAAGCAGCTCAGCAGATGCTTTTAGGTATGCGCCACGACGGTCACAGTTACCGTTAGTACACTCAGCACCAACAACGAAATCAGTGTAAGCACGCTCACCTGCGCCGCTGTTTGTACCGTTTAAATCTTGGCCCCAAAGTAGGAATTCAATTGCGTGGTAGCCAGACGCTACGTTCGCTTCAGAACCGCCGATCTCGTTCAAGTCTGCGATTAGCTCTGGAGTAATGTTAGTTGCATCAACCGTAGTCTGACCAATTTGGAAAGTCTTATTAGCCACGATGTTTGCGCTAGCGCCTTCGTTACCAAGCTCATATTGGTAATCAGAAGATACGTAGTCAATCAGACCTTCATCTAGTGGCCATGCATTCAGTTGGCCTTCCCAATCATCAACAACAACGTTGCCGAAGCGGAATACTTCTGACTGTTGGTATGGTACGCGAGACTCAAGCCAAGCTTGTTTTACTTGTTCGAAGTTGCTAGCAGAAGGAGAAGCTAAAAAGGTATCAATAGAAGAGTTCAACGCTTTTGCTGTAATTACTGAATCGGCAAACACGGCATGAGCAATATCTGCATAGTGTTCTACAACTTGATCTTGAGTTACTGCTGCAAAAGAAGAAGCAGAGGCAAAAATGAGTGACGAAGTTACTGCTTTTGTCACTAAAGATTTAATGGTCATGAAGCATCCTTGTTGAGCTTTAAATTATTATTCGTAGTAATAGTGCAAACCATTATCATTTGCACTACGGATTGGAATAATACAAACTTATAATTTTATTGCAAGATAAATACAAAAAAACCTCACATATGTGAGGTCTTTAAACATTTTTATGTTAAGCGCAACAAGTAAGCGAATCAGATATCCAGGTTATGCTTACCGTGTGAGACTTTCGCTTTCAGGTAGCTCTCATTACCCGATTTGATATGAGCAGAGGTATTCACCACTTCTTCAATCTCAATACCAAAGGATTTAAGTTCATTGATTTTCTTAGGGTTGTTGGTCACCAAACGGATTTTTGTAGTACCTAAAGCGCGTAACATTTCCGCTGCTTCAGTAAAATCACGTAAGTCATCACCAAAGCCTAGGTGGTTATTGGCTTCGTAAGTGTTCATACCTTCGCTTTGCAGGCGGTATGCATCGATTTTGTTGTATAAACCAATACCACGACCTTCTTGGCGTAAGTAAAGAATCACTCCACCCGTCTCACCCATAATTCTAATGGTTTCGTCTAGCTGCTCGCCACAGTCACAGCGAGATGAATGGAAAACATCACCAGTCAAGCACTCAGAGTGCATACGAACAAGAGGTATATCTTGTGTCTTATCTGCTGATTTAAATATCACAGCAACATGCTCTTTGTCTGTTTTCAATCCATGAAAAGACAGGAGTTCAGCATCAATACTGCTTGTTACCCCTACTTTGAAATCTATTCTGGCACGCACTTCCGCCATAACTATACTCACTTGAAAATTCGATGTATTTAACAACACTACATTATATGTCTAGGCAATATTTTGTAGCTAACTATCTAATGATAGACACTATGAGGCTGTTAACAATTTTTTTCAAGGTCGACCATGCTCAAATTGTTATATTATAACAATAATTTTTCAGGTAACAAAAAACCCCACATTGGAATGACCAACATGGGGTTATAAATTAATCAGTTGCGGCTGAAGTTACGATTTTTACAGAACGTTCAGCTTACTTGGGTTTGCTTCCAGATGACAAGTTGAACCCAAGCGTTCTCTAATTCAGTTAACTCTTCTTGAGTAAGCGTAGAAATGCTCGATTTTGCACTGTATTTTTCTGCCCATTTGTCAGATCGGACATGAGTATGGAACTCTTTCTTTAAATTTGAGATTACGTTATCCACAGACACATCCTTATATAACAGTGCTTAGCCTTTATAATCCTTTAATGTTACAAAATACAGGTCAATTGGTAAACAGTAATACATAATTTTTATGAGCTCTTTCTAACACTTTTTACTGATAAATATATAAATAAGAGAAATAATAGGCTTGGAAGTAGCCAAAGTAATAAGTTTGAAACACTCATTGCAGGTTTATAGAGCACAAATTCGCCGAACCTTTCTGTCATATATTGAGTGATTTCATTATTACTCTGCCCTGCTTTCACCATTTTGAATACAACGAGACGTAAGTCTTTTGCTATCGGAGAGTTCGACTCAATCAGGTTTTGGTTCTGGCATTGCGGGCAACGTAGCGTTTTAGCCAATGTAATTGCGCGCTGCTGCTGTTCAGGGTTTTCAAACTCGAATAGTTCAACTTGAATACTCGTGTCTTTATTACTGGCTGTAAACAGGTCTTCCGCCAAAGTCGGAAAACTAACAAACATAAGCGTAGACAGCATAACGAGTGTTTGTATTAAAGACTTCATCATCCATTCGCACCATCAAAATACATCGCAAGTTCTTCTTGCCATACAGATTCATTGACCACGCCCAGTAACTTCTTAATGATTTGGCCTTCAGCATCGACTAAATACGTCTCAGGAGTACCGATTACGCCCAACTCTAACGCTAGCTTACCTTGAGGATCACTGATCACAGTAGAGTACGGATTGCCATCGCTCAATAACACATTGATTGCTGCCGCAGAGTTATCTCGATAATTGAGCCCAATAATTGGAATACCTTTATCATTAAGTTTGAGTAAAAAAGCATGTTCGGTTTTGCAGATACCACACCACGACGCCCATACATTCACTAGTTGATAAGGGTGCTGAGTGACATCAGTCAACGTAATTTCCTGTTTGCTACTGATGCCTTCGCTATTGACTAACGCAGCAGACACGAATTCAGGAAATGCCCTCTTCTGCTCCGACACAGTCGTAGATTGCTGCTTATTATTGAGTGCAAAGGCAAAACCCAACACCATCACTAATGCCAAGACAATTAACGTGATGAGCTTGTTACGAACGCTGGTATGCATACTGTGACGCCTTAACGGTTTTCTTTCTACGATGAGTTAATGAGAGTAAAGCGCCGAGAATGGAGAACAACCCACCAAACCAAATCCAGCGCGCATACGCTTTGTACTGAACACGGAATACATAGGCTATTGAGTCTACTTTCTCTCCCATGGTGATATAAACATCGCCATGCCAGAACCACTTCATTGCAGGCTCACTCATGTTCATAACACGAACTTGGTAGTGTCTTCTTTCTGGCGCGATGGAAAAGCTTTGCTCGCTAGCATCTAATTCGAGTATCGCTTTTTCTGCAGTAAAGTTGGAGGCGACATAGAGCTCGGTATCACGATGAGAAAGCGTCCAATCCATGAATTCCACCTGTTCACCTGGGCTTAATTTATAGCTACGCTCAAACGAGTGGTAACTGTTCATAGCAGCACCGACAGCCAATACCGCGACTCCAACATGCGCAAAGGTCATCACCCATACTTTACGTTGGAACTTGGATCTTCGCGTAACCACTAAACCATAAACGTGCGTCAATAAAACCCAGAATGCCAGCCCCCAAGTCAGCAGCACCATCACTTGTAGATGTCCCTGTTCCACTTGCCAAGAATAACAAATGTACCCAAGCACAAATGACACCACAGCTAACGAGGCAATCACGCCTTTAGTTGCTTGAGGTTTGATACTGAGCAATGGAGCTAAGCCAACCACGCCAAGGGCGAGTAACGCTAAAGGTGCAATCAACAGATTGAAGTAAGGCGCACCGACCGATATGTTACCCAATCCAAGTAGTTCAAATACCATTGGATAGAAAGTGCCGAAAACAACCACGGCTGTTGCCAGCACAAAGATAAGTACCGCAACTAAGCTCAAAAAGCTTTTGCTGGCGAAGCTGGTAATCGGATTAGATTCAAAAGATTCACCTCTGACGATAAACAGAGAAAATGAACTTACGAGTACCAGAACTAATATAAGCAGCAGTGCAATACCTTTAGTTGGGTCGACAGCAAAAGCATGTACCGATGTTAGTACTCCAGAACGAACAATAAAGGTGCCTAAGATACTCAGGCAAAACGTAATGAAAGCAAGGCTGAGAGACCATTTTAGGAGCTGTTGTTTGCCCTTTGCAACACCTAGGCTGTGCAGTAATGCGGTCGAAGTAAGCCACGGCAACAAACTGGCATTTTCAACAGGATCCCAGAACCACCAGCCGCCCCAACCTAATTCGTAATACGCCCACCACGAACCAAGAATGATCCCTGCAGTTAAAAAGATCCAAGCGACGAGACACCAACTGCGACAATGGGAAACCCAATCAAACTCAATAGGATCAACCAATAAGGCCGCAACAGCAAACGCCAGCACCACAGAAAAGCCGACATAGCCAAGGTAAAGTAATGGAGGATGAAAAATCAGGCCGACATCTTGCAGCATTGGGTTTAGGTCACGCCCTTCTAGCGGCAAAATCGAATTCATTTCAAATGGGTTTGATGCGAATAAGGTGAACCAAGCAAATATCGCGAGCAGTAGATTCATTACCCACAACACACGGCTTTGGTATTCATTCGAATAGTGTTTTTGTAGGGCAATCACGCCAGACCAAACGCTAATCGTAAGTACCCAAAATAACAAGGAACCTTCATGGCCAGCCCATACGGCTGCTAGCTTAAAAAATGAGGGTAATTGAGTATTTGAATGTTCAGCGACATATAAGATAGAGAAGTCATCACTGACAAAGGCATAACCAAGCAATACGACAGAAGTGAGAGAAAACAATGCACTTGAAAGAGAGAAACTACGGATTAAACCTATATTTTGCGTCCGTTTGTTTAGCATTTGATAAAACGAATGCACACCAATAATGCTGCTAAGAACAGCGACCAACACCAAACTAAACAGCCCCAAAGAACCGACCATATCACCTCAATAAGGCTCCGCTTGAGCAGAGCCAAGTTAAACAATTGTTCGCTTATACTGTTCCAATAAACAGGAACCAAGTAAGCAGATGACCAGTATCCAACATCTGCTTACTTGAGCAAAATTAAGCTATCGTTAACTGCCCTGCGTAAAGGACAAACGTTCGCAGCATTAATACACCCATTAGGCTTAGCGAAGTCACTGAAAAAATATACACCGAGCTATGGCGGATTGAGGTTGGTGTCACTGCATTCAGCAACAACGGTAAAACCATGCCGACACCGATGACGCCGTACCAGAACCAACTCGCCCAGAAACCACTGCCAATTGCGTTCCATACTGCTTGCTCACTTTGACCACCAGCGAAGATAAGCCCAGTAAAGAAAGTAATAAGAACAAACAACTCAAACATCACGACCGGACGTTCGAATCCGTGGATCCATGAAATACTCGGGCTATGAGGTGATTCCTTAAAGACCAACACACCAAATAAAATACACGCCGCCGCTCCTGAGGATAAGCTCGAGAATAAGAACAAAATCGGCAACACTGGGTTATTCAATAGTGGGAAAGTATTCAAAGCTGACAACAAGAATCCGGTATAAGCGGCAAGCATCAGAGCAAGAACAGCTAAGAAGATTTCCAAAGCATTCTCAAACACTTCCAATTTGCCAATCCAGTTACCGACAAAATCGAGTCGCCCTTTTAACCAAGCTTGGTCATTCAAGAACACGACAATTTGATCTCGGAATATAATGCCGATCCAAAGGAATAGGATCACCATATACACTTGGAATAAGATCACACCCATCGACATCACAGACGTTGGGTTATAGAAGATCATGATCTTCCAAAAGGATAACGGTTTTGTCAGGTGGAAAACCAAGATAAGCAGACCTGAAATGATCCCGAATGGCGCGAGAAAAGCCGTGGCCTTTAACACCCCATTATGAGCAGGATCGCCTTCAATGACCTTACGTTTTAGGTAAATGGAGATCATTACGGCACCTGCCGACATCCCCGCGAGAAATAGATAGATTGCTATAATCCAGTCCCATACCACAGTACCAGACTGAAAAGCTGTGTCCCATGCACTCATAATCAAATCTCCCCTTTTTGGTGTGGCACTTTGTAGAGTTTTGGCTGAGTGCCTAGATAAGCTTTATCCCTGTAAACCACCTCAGATTTAAGCACCTGGTTTATCTCACTCTTAGGGTCATTTAGATCGCCAAATACTAGCGCCTTGGTCGGGCAAGATTCGACACAAGCAGGCAGCTTCCCTTGTGCAAGATTGGTATCACGACAGAAGTTACATTTATCAGCCGATTTGTTCTCAGGGTGGAAGAAGCGCACTTGATACGGGCACGCTAACAAACAGTAACCACAACCGACACACTTCTCTTTATGCACATCAACGATGCCAGTTTTTTCATCTTTGTAGGCCGCCCCTGTTGGGCAAACCATCACGCAGGGTGCATTATCACAATGTTGGCAAGAGTTACGAGTAAAACGGTAATCAACATTTGGATATTCGCCTTGGGGTTCGCTCTTAATAATTTCTAAGCGCGACACGCCTTCAGGCACTTTGTTTACTTCACGACATGCTTCTGTACAAGCGGTGCAACCAATACACGCGGTCTCGTCATGAATCATTCCATAACGTTTAGCCCCGTCCTCTTGAACATTGGCTAGCGTTTTACGGCTTGTTACCGCCGCCGTTCCCGCAACACCTGTAGTAAAAATAACGGCACCAGCGCCAGCTAAAAAGTTTCTTCTTGAGCAGCTCATAGATTACTCCTCTTCTTTCTTCTGGTTGAAGTCTGAATGGCAATCCACACACAGCTTGATGGTTTGCTTTTTATCTAAGCCCAGCACCTTTGCTTCAGTCGCATGAACATCATGACAGTTTGAACACGTTAAGTTTTGCGCGTGAACATCGTGGGTCCAACTCGCTTCGCGCAGATCATCCGGTTTGTGACAATCTATACATTGGCTATTGGCATCTAAAATTAAGCTAGGGTCTAGGAAAACCTTCTCGGTTCCCGGTTGTGATTGAGCCGCGCGATACTTCACCACTTCAGGTGCACCTTCACGGTGATCGGGGCTAATAGAACTATGACAGTCGGTACAATTTACTTCACGACCAAGTAAAGCGTGTGCACTTTCACCATGTGAACCCAATACCGTTTCTTTTGAATCTTTATGGCATTGAACACACTTGTAGTCTTTGTCACGTATTAATTCGACTTCATGTCTTGTTGATTCTCCTACTGGCGTAACAGCAGGCTCAGCAACAGCATGAATGGAATAACCATAGAGGCAGAATGCTAGAAGGGATTTAAGCATTATGACTATGGCCAATTTAATATTGCCCATTTTATCCTTTCCTTATACCGGCATTATTTAACTCTCAACTAAATAATATTCCGGTTAAACAAAAGTACCCTTAAACGATATTATTACCGCTTAAATGATATCAATTCTTATTTTGGATAAGCCACAACGCTTTCTATAGTTAGAATATACCTCTAATTGGGTAATACGAAATTTGAATGGGTTAATCTGTGAACGCAATCACCCTATTTATATCATGGTCAATCTAGGTAATTGATTGTTATATATGATAATAATTATCAATTGAACTTTAATATCCCTACCCAGCAATACCCCTTTAGGGTTATATAAACTTCAACGTGATTGAAGTCACTACCATTAATTGATCTAAGACAAGCTATATCCAACACGTAACAAAATGTGTTTGTTTATGAATTAATATAAACAGGAATTCTCCAGTTCTTAATTTGAATAGCAAACTCACAACGCTTGGTATAAGAATCAGTATATTGGAGATATCACTGTGAAAAAGCATTGGATACGTAATTCGGTCACAGCACTATTAATGGTTAGCGCATCACTAGCAAGCGCAACCAGTTTTGCTGCGTCTGAACAAAAAGAAATTGGCGACCCTCGTAACGACCAGTTCGAGCAAAACCACCCAGATCAATATCATTCATGGAGACAGACTTCAGAAAGCGAAACCATTGAAGACGCACTAAAAGAAGATCCCAACATGGTTATCATGTGGGCTGGCTACGGCTTCGCAAAAGATTACAACAAGGCACGTGGTCACTTTTATGCGATTGACGATGTACGACAAACCCTTCGTACTGGCGGGCCAACGGACGAAAGCTCTGGCCCAATGCCAATGGCGTGTTGGAGCTGTAAGAGCCCAGACGTGGCACGTGTGATCGAAGAGCGTGGCGAAGACGGTTACTTCGAAGGTAAGTGGGCACGTCTTGGCAACGAGATTGTGAACCCTATTGGCTGTGCCGACTGTCACGATACCCAAAGCGAAGGCTTTAAAAATGGTGAGCCAGCACTGAAGGTGACGCGTCCTTATGTTGAACGTGCGTTCGATGCGATTGGTAAGAAGTTTGAAGACCAAGGTCGCTTAGATCAACAAGCTTCCGTTTGTGCTCAATGTCATGTGGAATACTACTTCACAGGGCCAACAAAAGGCGTGAAATTCCCTTGGGACAAAGGGACTCGTGTTGAGCAAATGGAAGAGTATTACGATGGAATCGGCTTTAAAGATTGGACGCACAAAGTATCTAAAGCGCCAATGCTAAAAGCACAGCACCCTGGCTATGAAACGTGGCGTGAAGGCATTCACGGCAAAAACAAAGTTGCTTGTGTTGACTGTCATATGCCGAAAGTGACCAAAGAAGATGGCACCGTTTATACCGACCATAAAGTGGGTAACCCATTCGACCGCTTCGAAGATACGTGTGCAAACTGTCACACTCAATCTAAAGAAACCATGCGTAACATCGTTTCAAGCCGTAAAGCTCAAGTGCTAAACATGAAGCTGACCGCTGAGAAACAAATCGTTGCCGCTCACTTTGAAGCAGGCGCGGCATGGGAAGCAGGTGCGACAGAGCAAGAGATGGAGCCTATCCTACTGGATATCCGTCACGCTCAATGGCGTTGGGACTACGCTATTGCATCTCACGGCGTTCATATGCATGCACCTGAAATCGCTCTAGAAGTGCTAGGCACTGCCGTTGACCGCGCAGCCGATGCTCGTACTAAGATTGTTCGTCTACTGGCGAAGAAAGGCATCACTGATCCAATCGAGATTCCAGACATCTCAACCAAAGAGGCGGCTCAAAAAGCGCTTGGAATGGACATGGATAAGATGAACGCTGAAAAACAACACTTCTTAGACACAGTTGTTCCTAAATGGGAAGAGCAAGCTGAAAAGCGTGAAGCCAGCTACGAATACTAGTTTCTTCAATTAGACCATTACGTAAAAACCAGTCACACTATTATTGTGTGGCTGGTTTTTTAGGTTTGGGGCAATACACATTAATATCTCCTCCCCAATCCACTCGCCAATTCAAGGAATATATAATGAAAACCTTACTTTCACTTTCAGCATTATGTATCGCACTACTCAGTTCAGGCGTTTACGCCTCTGAGCGTGCTGAGACAGGGTGGGAATTAATAGAGAAAGGCGCATTAGTGGTTGATGTCAGAACACCTGCAGAGTTCGAACAAGGGCATCTGGACAACGCCATCAACTACCCTCTTTCTGAAGTCGCTACTCACTTCGCCAAGATAGATAAAGACCAACCGATCGTTTTGTATTGCCGCAGTGGTAATCGTTCAGGACAAGCCTATCAATTCTTGCGAGCTCAAGGATTTACTCAAATCCACAACGCAGGTGGGTTAATAGAAATGCAAGAAAGCCAATAGCTTGAGAGATTAATGGCTTTAGAGGCTAAACGCTTCAAAGGTAAGTCGTTTCAAAGGCTAATCGTTTCAAAGACAAATAGCTTCAAAAGCTAATCAGGAAGAACAGCCTATTGACCAAGCTTAGCGGATCATCTGTTTGGCTTGGTTGATCGAGTGAATAATCGAAACGCGATCAATCCCCTTTTGATTGGAGTCGAGGATTTGAGTCCACGCATCAATCGCTTGTTGGTAGCGCATGCTGATGAAATGATCGGTCGCAATCAGCATCAATGCCGTACGATCATTGGGATCAAGCTCCATTGAGTGATCCAATAACGCATTCACTTCATCACTCATAGCTTGAGAGCTGAGGTAATAAAGTGCGGTTGCTTTGGCCGCATAAAGGCCCGATGGTGCTTGAGGATCCAACCGAATCGCGTAGTCATAACAGGTGAACGCTGCATCAAACTCCCCTTTCTGCATATACACACCACCCAGCTTAAACCACAAATCGGATTGATTCGGATCTTGTTTGAGGCTTTGTTGAAGCTCACCTTCGAAATCTGTTGCCGTGTAACCATTGCTATCATCCAAAGGAAGTTGGGGTGTCTCCTGTTTCATTTGAGACCAGACAAGCACACTCAGAGCCACTGCAGTAAGGGAAATCACCACATTGCCTTTTAGATGACTACCATTGTCGCTCGCGGCAATAACGACCACGATCAAAAACAGGCTAATTAGTACTAACGCAACCAACAACCAGATGTCCATTCCACACTCCTTTATCAACCCTTTAAGTTTACCACTTTCCCAATCAGGCAATATTGATCGAGACTTAGCTATTAGGATTTACGCCAATCAGAATAAACGAGCAGACAATAAAAAACCGAGCACTTAGGCTCGGTTTTTTCAATGGTAAGCTTAATTACTTAACGTAATCGAGATTACTCAGTGTCTTGCTCGCTATCACTTTCAGAGTCAGAAGCATCTGATGCTTGCTCTTCACTTGATTCAGCAACTTCAGCGTTGATAGTTTCAGCATTTGCTTCTTCAGCTTCGCCTTCTACAATCTCAGCTTCTTCTACTTCGTCGATACGTTGTAGACCTACAACATTCTCGTCTTCAGCAGTACGAATCAGTGTTACACCTTGAGTGTTACGACCAACTTGGCTTACTTCCGCTACGCGAGTACGTACTAGTGTACCTGCGTCGGTGATCATCATCATTTCATCGCCTTCTTCAACTTGAACAGCGCCAACAACTGGGCCGTTACGTTCAGAGACTTTGATAGATACTACACCTTGCGTTGCACGGCCTTTCGTTGGGTATTCTGCTAGCTCAGTACGCTTACCGTAACCATTTTGAGTCACAGTTAGGATATCGCCTTCGTTAGAAGGAACAATCAGTGAAACCACTTGATCGTCTTCTGGAAGCTTCATACCACGAACACCAGAGGCAGTACGGCCCATTGCGCGTACTTTGTCCTCGTTAAAGCGAACAACTTTGCCCGATTTAGAGAACAGCATGATGTCGCTATCACCGTTAGTGATGTCAACGCCAATCAGTGAATCGTCGTCACGTAGGTTAACTGCGATTAGGCCGTTAGCACGTACGTTTGCGAATTGATCCAGAGATGTCTTCTTAACTGTACCGTCACCTGTTGCCATGAAGATGAATTTCTCGTTAGAGAACTCAGAAACAGGCAGGATAGCCGTGATACGTTCACCTTCTTCTAGAGGAAGAATGTTCACGATAGGCTTACCACGAGCAGTACGACTTGCTAATGGTAGTTGGTAAACTTTCAGACGGTATGTCTTACCACGAGTAGAGAAACATAGGATGTTATCGTGAGTATTAGCAACAAGCAGACGCTCAATGTAATCCTCATCTTTCATCTTAGTTGCACTCTTACCTTTACCACCACGACGTTGAGATTCGTAGTCGCTTAGGATTTGGTACTTAACGTAACCTGCGTTAGAAAGCGTTACTACAACGTCTTCTTGAGCGATCAGCTCTTCCATGTCGATGTCATGAACTGCAGCTGTGATTTCTGTACGACGCTCGTCGCCATAGATTTCACGTACCGCTTCAAGTTCTTCACGGATAACTTCCATCAAACGCTCAGTGCTTGCAAGGATGTGCATTAGCTCAGCGATTTCTTCTAGAAGTGCTTTGTACTCGTCTAGAATCTTCTCGTGCTCAAGGCCAGTTAGGCGGTGAAGACGAAGTTCTAGAATAGCTTGTGCTTGTGTTTCCGTTAGGAAGTATTGGCCATCGCGGATGCCGTATTGGTCTTCCAACCAATCAGGACGAGCCGCATCAGTACCAGCACGCTCAAGCATTGAAGCAACGTTACCAAGATCCCAACCGCGTGCAACTAAGCCAGCTTTTGCTTCAGCTGGTGTTGGAGCGTTACGAATAAGCTCAATGATTTCGTCGATGTTAGCAAGTGCTAGAGACAACGCTTCAAGGATGTGTGCACGATCGCGCGCTTTCTTCAGTTCGAAGATAGTACGACGTGTAACAACTTCGCGACGGTGGTCTACGAAGCACTTAAGCATGTCTTTGATGTTGAACAACTGTGGTTGACCGTTGTTCAACGCAACCATGTTGATACCGAAAGTCGTTTGCAGTTGAGTTTGAGCGTATAGGTTGTTTAGAACCACTTCGCCTACTGCATCACGCTTACATTCAATAACAATACGCATACCATCTTTATCAGATTCGTCACGCAGTGCACTGATGCCTTCTACTTTCTTATCTTTAACCAGTTCAGCAATCTTCTCGATCAAACGAGCTTTGTTTACTTGGTAAGGGATCTCAGTAACGATAATAGTTTCTTTACCATTCTTCTCTACTTCGATATCCGCTTTTGAACGCATGTAAACCTTACCGCGGCCAGTCTTATAAGCATCGACGATGCCTTTACGACCACTGATAAGTGCTGCTGTTGGGAAGTCAGGACCAGGAATGTAGTCCATTAGCTCATCAATAGTGATCTCTTCATTATTGATGTAAGCCAAACAGCCATCAACAACTTCACCAAGGTTATGTGGTGGAATGTTGGTAGCCATACCTACTGCGATACCAGAAGCACCGTTTACCAATAGGTTAGGAATTTTTGTAGGAAGTACTGCTGGAATTTGTTCTGTACCATCGTAGTTCGGTACGTAATCCACAGTTTCCTTATCAAGGTCAGCCAGTAGCTCGTGAGCAATTTTCGCCATACGAACTTCGGTATAACGCATTGCAGCCGCGGAGTCGCCATCGATAGAACCAAAGTTACCTTGGCCATCAACTAGCATGTAACGCAGTGAGAACGGTTGCGCCATACGAACAATTGTATCGTATACAGCACTATCACCATGCGGGTGGTATTTACCGATTACATCACCTACTACACGAGCAGACTTTTTATATGGTTTGTTCCAATCATTACCTAGTACATTCATCGCGAACAAAACGCGGCGGTGTACTGGTTTTAGGCCATCACGCACATCTGGAAGGGCACGACCAACGATGACGGACATCGCGTAGTCTAGGTATGAACCTCTAAGCTCATCTTCAATATTTACGGGCGTGATCTCTTTCGCTAGATCGCTCATAGAGCCATTTTCCCTCTATAGTCAGATCGTATTTTTGAATACGTATAAGACCGAAAAATATAACACAAATTTACCTACGGAGGCATCACTTTCCCTCTCCTTTTACCATCTTGTGACCCTTGTAGCCAATCAATTGATGAGAAATTGCACCTCCGCATCATATCTTGCTGAAACATGGTCACTTTACATCCAATAAACTAGCAAAATTGTAGATCTTCTGGTCAGCGCGAAAAGGCAAGTTATAATGCCTGCAATTTCATGGATGCATTATTTAACTTGGAAATGCCGATTATGACTAAATCACAGAACGTAGACCCAGCAGAAATAAAGAAATTCGAAGACATGGCGTCACGCTGGTGGGATCTAGAAGGCGAATTTAAGCCGCTACATCAAATCAACCCACTGCGCCTAAATTACGTGTTAGAGAAGACGGAAGGCCTGTTTGGCAAGAAAGTCCTCGATGTTGGCTGCGGCGGCGGTATTCTTGCAGAAAGCATGGCGGTTGAAGGTGCGATAGTGACTGGCCTAGACATGGGTAAAGAGCCGCTAGAAGTAGCGCGCCTTCACGCATTGGAAACTGGCACCAAGCTCGATTACATCCAGAGCACTATCGAAGACCACGCAGACCAGAACCCACAGACGTACGATGTGGTAACGTGCATGGAAATGCTTGAACACGTTCCTGATCCGCAATCTGTTATCACTGCCTGTTCGAAATTGGTGAAACCGGGCGGCCACCTGTTCTTTTCTACATTGAACCGTAACTTCAAATCTTACTTGTTTGCGATTGTTGGTGCAGAGAAGCTATTGAAGATTGTTCCTGAAGGCACTCATGAACACGAGAAATTCATTCGCCCTGCTGAACTTATCAAGATGGTTGATAACACGCCGCTGCAAGAATTAGGGATCACAGGACTGCACTACAACCCTCTTACGGACACTTACCGTTTAGGCACAAATGTAGACGTAAACTACATCGTCCACACGCAAAACTTCGGCTAAAAAATATCGGTAGCCCTACCGTAAAACCTTTTGTAAAAAAGACGAATGAAAAGAGTTGCAATTACCATAAGTTTGCGACTTTTTTCAGTCTAAATTTCGTGCGCTAGCTTCCATTTTGACCACCTCGATTTAAATTTAATCGCCCAAAATCCATCGCCTATTTTGGTCAAAGATCAAGGGATTTTTTTTTATGGGCGTGCAAAAATAAAGCATCATTAAAAGCCGACTTTTATACAATCAAGTCACATCTAACCTCATCAGTTAGTGGTCACTTACAGTTTTTTTTCAATCCACCACTTATCCACAAGCAACCCAATTTCTTTACCTTGAAAAATATCAGTTGTAGCACTATCTTGTAACCCAACAAACAAATGACCCCTATATGTTGTGTTTGAACTACAATATATGGGTAGACCAAGATCACAAAGCCGAAACGTAATTTACAAAAGTTACACAGAAATACACAAAAACACGGCCTTGTTCAGTTTTGTTAGGGAAATTAAGCAGAATGAACCAACAACTTACTGTTACCAAGCGTAACGGGCGCAAAGAAACGATCGATCTAGAGAAGATCCATCGCGTGATTACATGGGCAGCTGAAGGCTTGCACAATGTTTCTGTATCACAAGTAGAATTGAAAGCTCACATTCAGTTTTACGATGGCATCACCACTACTGACATTCATGAGACTATCATCAAGTCGGCAGCGGATTTAATCTCTGAAGAGACTCCTGATTACCAATATCTAGCAGCACGTCTGTCTGTATTCCACCTACGTAAAAAAGCGTACGGCGAATACGAGCCGCCTGCACTGTATGACCACGTTGCAAAACTGGTTGATATGGGTAAATACGATAGCCACCTTATGGAAGACTACACGAAAGCTGAGTTTGACGAGCTTGACGAGTACATCGACCACAAACGTGACTTAGACTTCTCTTACGCAGCGGTTAAGCAGCTCGAAGGTAAATACTTCGTGCAAAACCGTGTAACGAAAGAAATCTACGAGAGTGCTCAGTTCCTTTACATTTTAGTTGCTGCGTGTTTATTCGCTAAGTACCCGAAATCGACTCGTCTTGACTACATCAAACGTTTTTACGACGCATCGTCTACGTTTAAGATTTCTCTACCTACACCGATCATGTCTGGTGTACGTACGCCTACTCGTCAATTCAGTTCTTGTGTACTGATCGAGTGTGGTGACAGCCTTGATTCTATCAACGCAACAGCAAGCTCAATTGTTCGTTACGTATCTCAACGTGCTGGTATTGGTATCAACGCAGGTCGTATCCGTGCGCTTGGTTCTGAAATCCGTAATGGTGAAGCGTTCCACACTGGCTGTATCCCTTTCTACAAATACTTCCAAACAGCAGTAAAATGTTGTTCTCAAGGTGGTGTTCGTGGTGGCGCAGCAACAGTGTTCTACCCACTATGGCACGGTGAAGTTCAGTCTCTATTAGTACTGAAAAACAACCGCGGCGTTGAAGAGAACCGTGTTCGTCACATGGACTACGGCGTACAGCTGAACAAGCTTATGTACTCTCGTCTTGTTCAAGGTGGCAACATCAGCCTGTTCTCACCTTCTGACGTACCTGGCCTTTACGATGCGTTCTTCGAAAACCAAGACCGTTTTGAAGAGCTATACGTTAAGTTCGAAAACGATCCATCAGTAAAGCGTGAAACAGTAAAAGCTGTTGAGCTGTTCTCTCTGCTAATGCAAGAGCGTGCTTCTACTGGTCGTATCTACATTCAGAACGTTGACCACTGTAATACACACAGCCCGTTTGATTCTGAAGTTGCACCTGTTCGTCAATCGAACCTATGTCTAGAAATCGCGCTACCAACTAAGCCGCTTTCTAACGTAGAAGATGACGAAGGCGAAATTGCACTTTGTACGCTTTCAGCATTCAACCTTGGCGCAATCAATGAACTAGACGACCTAGCAGAGCTTTCTGAACTGGTTGTTCGTGCACTAGATGCACTTCTTGATTACCAAGACTACCCGCTTCCAGCCGCATACAAGTCGACAATGAACCGTCGTACTCTAGGTGTGGGTGTAATCAACTACGCATACTACCTAGCGAAGAATGGTGTTAAGTACTCTGATGGCAGCGCCAATGGCCTGACTCACCGTACTTTTGAAGCGATTCAATACCACTTGCTAAAAGCATCTGTTGAACTAGCGAAAGAGCAAGGTCGTTGCCCATCTTTCCACGAGACCAACTACGCGAAAGGCCTACTGCCAATCGATACTTACAAGAAAGATATCGACTTAGTATGTGAAGAGCCATTGCACTACGATTGGGATTCTCTACGTGAAGAGATCATGGAGCACGGTCTGCGTAACTCTACGCTAACAGCGCTTATGCCTTCTGAGACATCGTCTCAAATCTCGAACGCGACTAACGGTATCGAGCCACCACGTGGTTACGTATCAGTGAAAGCATCGAAAGACGGCATCCTGAAGCAAGTTGTTCCAGATTTCCTAAATCTAAAAGAAAACTACGAGCTACTTTGGAACATTGGTTCTAACGACGGTTACCTACACCTAGTAGGTATCATGCAAAAATTCGTTGACCAAGCTATCTCTGCAAACACTAACTATGACCCAAGTGTTTACGACAGCGGTAAAGTACCAATGAAGAAGCTGCTTCAAGACCTACTAACAGCGTACAAGTACGGTGTTAAGACGCTTTACTACCATAACACTCGTGATGGTGCTAAAGACGACCAAGGCGATGCAGTTCAAGTGCCGGAAGAAGATTGTGAAGGCGGCGGTTGTAAGATCTAAACCGCAATAAACATTAAGACCCCAGAGAAGAGTTATCTTCTCTGGGTTTAAAGCATTAACAGGGTCCGTTTTATTACGGGTCTTTAAAGGATTTGAGGCATTTATGGCTTACAGTACTTTTTCTCAGCAAAAAAATGACCAACTAAAAGAACCAATGTTCTTGGGTCAGTCGGTAAACGTTGCACGTTACGACCAACAAAAATTCGAAATCTTCGAAAAGCTTATCGAGAAGCAGCTTTCTTTCTTCTGGCGACCAGAAGAAGTAGACGTGTCTAGCGACCGTATCGACTACAACAAGCTTCCTGAGCATGAAAAGCACATCTTCATCTCTAACTTGAAGTACCAAACGCTTCTAGATTCTATCCAAGGTCGCAGCCCTAACGTTGCCCTACTTCCATTGGTATCACTACCTGAAGTAGAAACTTGGATTGAGACATGGTCTTTCTCAGAAACGATTCACTCTCGTTCTTACACGCACATCATTCGTAACATCGTGAATGATCCAGGCGTAGTATTCGACGACATCGTTGAAAACGAAGAGATCCTGAAGCGTGCTAAAGACATCGCTTTCTACTACGACGACCTAATCAAGCTGACGGCTGACTACCACCGCTACGGTGAAGGCAACCACAGCATCAACGGCGAAGACGTTAAGATTTCACTTCACGATCTGAAGAAGAAACTTTACCTATGTCTAATGTCTGTAAACGCACTAGAAGCGATTCGTTTCTACGTAAGTTTCGCATGTTCATTTGCATTCGCTGAGCGTGAGCTAATGGAAGGTAACGCGAAGATCATCAAGCTAATCGCTCGTGATGAAGCACTTCACCTTACTGGTACGCAGCACATGATCAACTTGTTACGCAACGGTCAAGATGATTTCGAATTCATGCAGATCGCTGAAGAGTGTAAACAAGAATGTTTCGACCTATTCAAAGAAGCGGCTGAGCAAGAGAAAGAGTGGGCAGAGTACCTATTCAAAGACGGCTCTATGATTGGTCTGAATAAAGACATTCTTTGCCAATACGTTGAGTACATTACCAATATTCGTATGCAGGCTGTTGGTCTAGGTACCGCTTACCCAGAAGCAACATCGAACCCAATTCCATGGATTAACGCTTGGTTGTCTTCAGACAACGTGCAAGTTGCTCCACAAGAAGCAGAAATCAGTTCTTACCTAGTTGGTCAGATCGACAACGAAGTAAAAGCTGACGACTTTGAAGGATTTGAGCTGTAATGCCAACAATCAAAATCAACAAGCTGACTTCAATTGAATCTAACCCTTCAAACACTCTGTTGGAATCAATGGAACAAGCTGGGTTAGAGCCAGAATACAACTGCCGAGATGGCCACTGTGGCGCTTGCCGCTGCACGTTGGATTCTGGTGAGGTCGAGTACGTTGGTTTTGCTATGGCTTACACGCAAGGTAATGAAATATTGCCTTGTATCTGTAAAGCAAAGACTGAGCTATCGCTGAGTAACGTTATTCATAGAAGCAAGCAAAAACGCGCATAAGCCAACTGGCTTTAAGTCACCTTGTTCGAATATCGTCAATAAGAATTAAAAAGGGTCCGCTTCCTTTAGGAATGCGGACCCTTTTTCTATTCGTGTCTTAAGTTCTCAACCACCTAACCAAACGTTTATTGCTGAGTCAGGTTTAGAGTCACCGAGCCAATATAACAAGCGCTTCGGCACTCTCCACAACCATTACACTTATCTTTATCCACTGTAGGCAACTCTCCTACTTCGATGTGTAGCGCACCTGCTGAACACGCAGTTTGGCATGCTGAGCAATCCATTTGCATGTAATTGTTACAGGTATCGGCAAAGCTTGGCTTGAGGTCGATATAAGGTGTGACCGTTGGATGAAGTGCGCCAGTCGTACACACTTCAGTGCATTTGTTACACATAGAACAACTGTTGTAATCCAAATTCAGCAGTGCACTTCCCTCTAACATCTCAATAACGCTATTCGGACACGCTTGCTCACACAGCCCACAACCTTCGCAAAGACGCTCAAACAGCACCTCATCAACCGCTCTTGGCGGTCTTGAATGCAAGCGCTGTGAGATCTCTTCGTAATTCGCGGCTGCTTTAACCGGTTTAGAAAGTCGAGTTAAGAAACCGCGTCTATTTGAATTTATTTGTTCAGACATTAGTCGATATATAACTTTTTAGTAGCAACGTTTAAATTATATTCAGACGTTAAATACTTAAACCAATCTATTACATCACTTGATAGCTGCTTATAAAATGATAAATCTGATGCTGTATTTAATTTATCCAAATAAACAGAAGACCAAGGTAATAAATGACACTCAAGTAATTCATTAGCTGAATTGATATTATTATTTTCTAACAAATATGCATGGGCGAATAGCATTAAACCAAACTGATCCTCTGGCTCTCTTAATCCAGTGTCTAACTCAATTTGATTCAATTCTAAGAATTGGCGATATTCCACAGTCGACGCGCCGAATACAACACGGTCTTTATCTAGGTATACAGAGCCCCAAGGTGGAGCTGGCATGTCTCCAACGCCTTCAAACAAGCGACTAAATTCCGCAGACAAGGCGATTTCCTGCTCACTTCTCAGTGCCAGCAGACATTCTTCTGATAGAACTTCACTCTCAACCAAGGCTTCGACAATGGTTAACAACTGTTCTTTATTTATCGCTTTATAAAATAGCGAACCCAACAGTTTGTGCGTATCGATAATCATTATTATTTATACCGTAATAGGTTTTAAAGATAATTATATTAATTAAACCATTCCATTCTTTGATCTAATTTATACATTCAATTCATAAGATTTAAATTTCATACTTATTTGATACCTATCAATCAATATTTAAATATTAAAAGACAAAAACAAAACTACCTATAAAGTGCTATACATCAATAACAATAGGCATCTTAGAATGACGAATAAGAAAGAATCTGGGGTAATGAACCTTACTCGAAGAGGCTTCATGAAAGCTTCTTCTGCGGTAGGTAGTGCAGCCGCACTCGCGGGCGGTATCGCTTTACCTTTCAAATCCAAACCAGTAGCGGCTGCAGTTGCTGAGAATGTGGATGAGAAAATCGTATGGAGTGCATGTACTGTAAACTGTGGCTCTCGCTGCCCTTTACGTATGCATGTACAAAACGGTGAAATCAAATACGTAGAAACAGACAACACAGGTACTGACGAATATGGTCATCACCAAGTTCGTGCGTGTCTACGTGGTCGCTCTATGCGCCGCCGTGTTTACAACCCAGATCGCCTGAAATACCCAATGAAACGTGTTGGTAAACGTGGTGAAGGCAAATTTAAACGCATTAGCTGGGAAGAGGCTTATGATGAAGTCGCTGGTACTATGCAACGCCTTATCAAAGACTACGGTAACGACACTATCTACCTAAACTATGGTACAGGCACCCTTGGCGGTACGGTTACTAAATCTTGGCCACCAGCACAAACGCTGATTGCTCGTCTAATGAACCTAAGTGGTGGTTACCTAAACCATTACGGTGACTACTCAACAGCGCAAATCGCGAAAGGCTTGAGCTACACCTACGGTGGTTGGGCAAACAACAACTCTTTCTCTGACCTAGAGAACACAAAGCTTAATATCCAATTTGGTAACAACCCTGCTGAGACTCGTATGTCTGGCGGCGGTCTGATCCACCACTACGTAGAAAGCAAAAACAAATCGAACGCAAGAACGATCATCATCGACCCTCGCTATACCGATACTGCAGGTGGTCGTGAAGATCAATGGATTCCAATTCGTCCTTCAACTGATGCTGCATTGGTAGCAGGTCTTGCACACGTGATGATCACTGAAGACCTTGTCGACCAACCGTTCCTAGACAAATACTGCGTAGGTTACGACGAGAAGACTCTGCCTGCATCAGCGCCTAAAAACAGCGACTACAAATCTTACATCTTAGGTTTAGGTGAAGATGGCGTAGAGAAGACACCTGAATGGGCCTCTAAGATCACAGGCATTCCAGTTGATACTATCGTTAAGCTTGGCCGTGAAATGGGCACAGCAAAACCATGTGCAATCCACCAAGGTTGGGGCCTACAACGTACAGCGAACGGTGAACTAGCTTGTCGTGCAATCGCGATGCTGTCGCTACTCACTGGTTCTGTGGGTGTATCAGGTGGTTCAACAGGTGCTCGTGAAAGTGACATCAACATTCCGTTTGTTCGCTTCCCTACTGTGCCAAACCCAGTTGAAACGTCAATTTCAATGTTCATGTGGACAGATGCGATTTACCGTCACCATGAAATGACCGACATCACTGATGGTGTTCGCGGTGCAGAGCGCCTTAAAAACCCAATCAAGATGATCTGGAACTATGCAGGTAACTGCATCATCAACCAACACTCAGACATCAACAAGACTCACGCGATTCTTCAAGATGAAAGTGCGTGTGAAATGATTGTCGTGGTTGATAACCATATGACTTCTTCTGCGAAATACGCCGATATCATCCTGCCAGACTTAACGACGTCAGAGCAAGACGACTGGTGTATGGATGGTAAAGCATCGAACATGCCTTACTTCATCTACGCGCAAAAAGCGATCGAGCCTCAGTTCGAAGCGAAATCTATCTACGAGATGTGTTCTCAACTGGCGAAACGCATGGGCGTAGAAAAAGAATTCACAGAAGGCCGTACTCAAGAGCAATGGATTGAGCATCTTTACGCTGAAACTCGTAAGAACGATCCAACACTGCCAACCTTCGAAGAGATGAAAGAGCTGGGTATCTACAAACGTAGCTATGACCACCACTACATCGCTTACGAAGATTTCCGCAAAGATCCTGAAGCGAATCCACTGACCACACCAAGTGGCAAGATCGAGATCTACTCAGAGCAACTGGCTGATATCGCGAAGACTTGGAAATTGAAAGAAGACGAAGTGATTCACCCTCTTCCGATTTACGCCGATTCTTTTGAAGGCCACAACGACCCACTAGCAGAGAAGTACCCACTTCAGCTAACTGGTTTCCACTATAAGGCTCGTACTCACTCGACTTACGGCAACGTTGCAGAAATCAAAGCAGCAGCACCGCAAGAGTTGTGGATCAACCCAATTGATGCGAAAGAACGTGGTATCGAAAACGGCGACATGGTGAGTATTTTCAACGACCGTGGCGAAGTACACATTCCAGCGAAAGTGACACCAAGGATCCTTCCTCGAGTTGTCGCGCTAGGCGAAGGTGCATGGTACGCACCAGATGGTCAGAAGATCGACCATGCAGGCTCTATCAACGTGCTGACCACTCAGCGCCCGAGCCCACTTGCTAAGGGTAACCCTCAGCATACAAACCTAGTTCAAATCAAAGCGCTAAAGAAAGCATAAGGTAGGTTGGAATGAAACAATACGGCTTTTACATTGATTCAAGTAAATGCACGGGTTGTAAAACCTGTCAGCTTGCTTGTAAAGATTATAACGATCTCGACATCAAAACGAACTACCGTCGCGTATACGAATACGCAGGTGGTGGCTTCACTCAAGATGGCGATACCTGGGTTCAGAAAGATGTTTTCTCTTACTACCTGTCTATCGCTTGTAACCACTGTACTAACCCTGCGTGTGTGAAAGTGTGTCCTTCGGGTGCAATGCACAAACGTGATGAAGACGGCTTGGTTGTGGTTGACGAAAGTGTGTGTATTGGTTGTCAGCACTGTAGCAATGCGTGTCCTTACGGCGCACCACAATACAATGCTAAGAAAGGTCACATGACCAAGTGCGATGGTTGCTACCAACGTGTTTCAGAAGGCAAACAGCCTATCTGTGTTGAGTCTTGCCCACTTCGTGCATTGGAGTTTGGTGAAATCAATACGCTTCGCGAGAAGTACGGCTCTGGTGCAGATGTGGCGCCACTGCCATCTTCAACCGAAACACTGCCAAACATCGTGATTAAGCTGAACAAAAACGCGAAGCCTACTGGCGATACCAGTGGTCACCTAGCAAACCCGAAGGAGGTGTAAGATGATTTTTCATGAGTGGTCTTTAATCTTCTTTACGGTGCTGGCGCAAACTGCGGTTGGTGGTTACTTACTGATTGGTGCTCGTGCACTGGTACTTGGTCACGATGAAGAGAAACTAAACAGCTATAAGGTTCCAATGTTCATTCTGTGGGCATTCATGGGTCTTGGCTTCATGTTCTCGACAACGCACCTGGGTTCTCCACTGCGCGCGTTTAATGCCTTTAACCAACTAGGCTCGGCTTGGTTGTCTAACGAAGTGTTCTTCGGTGCGGCATTCTTCGCAGTAGGCGGCCTGCAATGGCTATTGTCTGTGGTTAAGAAAGGTGGCGTAGCTATCCAAAAAGCACTGGTGGTCGGCGCTATGGTGCTGGGTGTTATCTTCATGTACGCGATGATCAACGTATACATGATCAACACAGTACCGACATGGGACAACATCTACACACCACTAAGCTTCATCATGACGATGGTTGTGGGTGGCTTGCTGCTGTCTCAGTTCGTGATTGTGTTCGCAAACGACAGCCGCTTTACGGTTGACCGTAACATCACCATGCTGGCTGTTATCGCAGTTGCTATCAGCTTGCTTGTAACAGTAGGAAAACTGAACCTAATCGGTGAGATCCAAACTTCAGCAGCAAAAGCGTCTGAGTTAGTCGATGGTTTAGGTAGCTATGTGATTCTTCAAGTGGCACTGCTAATGGCAAGCTTGTTGATTTGGATTCTACCTATGCTGAACAAAGCAAAAGTGAACCCAGTGAACCTTGGCTTAGCACTAGTATTGTTCTTGGCTTCAGAGTTAATCGGCCGTGGTTTGTTCTACAGCTTACATATGACAAGCGGTTTGTAATCAAGTTCTTACAGACATGAGTTACGTGTAAACGTCGCTGCTTGTTTAGTTATCTAGAAGGCTAGATAAACAAAAGGCCCAACACCTATTTAGATGTTGGGCCTTTTTATTGCGTTTTTTCTAGCGTTTTTAGTACAGACTTTGCGATTTCGCTTACATAGTTACTTAATGATAGCCGCTGGAATAAACATGTCTTTCAATCGCTTAACCGAAGAGTAAGTACCAAACATCGGTTTGTTGTCTAGATGCCTTCTCAGCATATCGGCGGCAACGGTCTTAATCACGTTGCGTTGGTCTTCACGCGAGTACTGACGATAAAACTCAAGCACCTGCCCCCACTCGCCTGCTTCAGTCGACAATGCAACGCTGAATGTGTTGCCTTCTAACTTACCAGTCACCAAAGCCAATTCGGTTTCGCACTTCTCTCTTGTTGCGCCAGCCAGAGCAAAGGTGGCGGCTAATGGATCGCTCTTTTCAAGCTCACTCTCTTTGGGTTCAGCCATCACCCAAGAATGCCCAAAGCAATCTTCAAGCTGCTCATTCGATTGTAGCCAAGCTGAAAGCGCACCTTTGGTCGACACTTCAGATACAGACAAGGTTTTCTTTCTCTCTGCCATGATATGCCCAATATGGTCAATCATCGGCTCATCAACGCTGACTACGTTACTCTCTAGCAGCTTGTACACCATTTGCAGAAGCTTAACGCGAGTTTCTAAGTCTGCCTTAGGACCAAACAGTTTGACCTCAATGAAAGGCAAATAAGAGCGATAACCCAACTCATAACCTTCTGGCAGCTTAAGCTGGTCTAACACATCCGAGATACCCGATTCAGACAAACCAAACGTAAACAGTCGACTGCATTCAGAGGCAACCACTTGAGGGTAGGTACGCGACAAGTCAGGAAGAATCTCAAACGTCACCATACGTTTGAACTCACTCGGTACACCCGGCGTGAAATAGAAAGTCGCATCGTTGATTTTCAGCTTGAAGCCACATGCAGTACCGACAGGGTTATCGACAATCTCAGAGCTTGCTGGCAACAAGGCTTGCTTAAGGTTGCTGTCAGGCATCGGCATACCGCGTCCTGAGAACATCTCTTCCATACGAGCCAGCCATTCAGGGAACATGACGAGTTTCTGCTCTGAAGCAGTTGCAGCGGCGGCTGCACTCATATCATCGGTTGTCGGCCCTAGACCACCATTAACGATAACCACATCATAGTTAAAGCTCAGCATCAGCAGTTCTTCAACAAGAGCATTCATTTGATCACCCACAGTTGAGCGCTTAGCAAGAGCAAAACCATGCTGATAAAACTCACCAGACATCCAAGCTGCGTTTGTATCTACAATGTCTCCATGAAGAACTTCTTCACCTGTACTTAACATTGCGATTTTCGTCATATTTCTATCCCTTGTTGTCATAAAAAGACACTGCATTATTTACAAACTGGTCTATGGTTGAATTTGGAGCAATCCGCCTTTTCACTAATATTAATAATGTTAAACCTAAGGTTTTCTTAGGAAAAGCTATAAATTATTAGTTCCCTAAATCAGGCATTTAATAGATAATTGTGACCCTGATCAATTCCAAACTTTCTCATGGAGACCCTTGTGGCCAAATCACCGTTACTAGCAAAGGTTACTGCTGCATTTACAATGCTAATGTCAGTTAACTCGGTTGCAAGCCAATACGACTTCGACCAGCCAATCAACCTTTCTTATTCGGATGAATGTGCTCAAGATTACTGTGTTAATGATAGCTTGTACACCTACAAGCCTAGTACCAATTACGCACTGAGCGAATCAAGTGATGAGTACGACTTCTCAATCCAACAACCAAAACACCTGTTGGTGAGTCAGGAGAAGGATTGGGATTACCTAATGGGTCAAACCTACACCATTCTTGGCCTGAGTGTCGCGACGGTGGGTTTGATGACTCTCCTACCTGAAAGTATCACTAAGTGGGATGATGACCAACGTGACATCAGCTCATTAGGTAAAAAGTGGAAAGATAACGTGTCTGATGGCCCAGTATGGGACCGTGACGAACACTTCCTAAACTACGTGATGCACCCATATTTTGGTGGTGTTTACTACACTGCAGCTCGACACGCAGGTTACGACGAGTTTGAGTCTTTCTTATACTCTTGGACTATGTCGACGTTCTTCTGGGAATACGGCGTAGAAGCGTTTGCTGAAGTACCTTCATGGCAAGACCTCTTTATCACTCCTTTCTTTGGTGCTGTTGTCGGTGAAATGATGCTAGAAGCAGAGCAAGACATCGTTGCTTCAGGTGGCGAAGTGATGGGATCTCAAACTATGGGTGATGTGTCTCTATTCTTCCTTAACCCTGTTGGTCACATCCACTACTGGGTAAGTGATGCATGGGGCGGTGACGCAGAAGTTAATCTGAATACTAACCCTTGGTGGGATAACCAAGACGCAGCACGATTCGCCTATGATGCAGGGGCACGATACGATTCTCAATTTGTTGGTATGAACTTTAAAGTAACGTTCTAAGTAAGCTTTCAGTCTCTAAGTTTTAAGTTACTGCATTCCCAATAAAAACGACAACTCATCCCAAAAGCGGCTCTCTAGCCGCTTTTTTTTGTGCCCTACTCTTCATTCTCTTTTTTTGCATCACAGCTTAGTTTCAAAAATTGACGTAGGTCAAACATTGTTCGATGTAACCTTCTACACTGAAATTAAAGAACTTTATCGCGTGATATCAAACATTTAATTCGCAACAAATCATTGAAACTTTGGGGGCTGATATGAACAGTACATTTATCGTAAACTTTATCGGAAAAGCATCACCAACAACAATCAAACAGCTTGCTGCGGTTACTCACGAAAACGACGGAAAATGGCTCATCAGTAAAGTGAACTTTATTGAAGACCAAGTCGCAGGCGTACTCAAGGTTCAACTTCCAGCCATCAACGAATCGATTGTTAAAGAGGCTTTCAGCGCCAATCCAGATCTCATCGTACAGTTTGTCGATTCAGATCATACGCATAATGTCCAAGACACAATCCATCACCTAAGACTCGATTCTAACGACCGAGCAGGTATCGTCAATGAAGTGACACATGTATTAGATAGACAAGGGATCAGTATTCTAGACATGGACTGTCACCGAGTCTTCATTGCAGGCGGCGGCGGTGTAAGCTCAAGCCTATTCACTTCAAAAATAGCGGTTAAGCTGCCAATCGAAGTTCAAATCGATGATGTAGTTAATGAACTCGAAACACTCAGTGAAGACACTCGTGTGATGATTGAAAGCTAATTTAACTTACCTCCTGACGATACCTTGATCGTTGGGAGGTCACCTAATAAATAAGACCTCTCTTACATTACTTACAAAAAAAAACCATCAAAACACCTAAAATACATAGCGAAAGCATATGAAATTAAGCATTTATATAATTTTTTTGATACGATAGATATCTTATATAATTTAGTAGCTTAGGTTCACACATGGAAAGAAAAAGGTCGAGTTGGCAGCTCAATGTCATCTCAGCAATCCTTCTTACGACACTGTTTAGCGGTTGCAAAAGTGGTCATGAAAATAACGATAGTGGAACAACGACTACGGGAACAACTTCAAGTACGTCATCTTCTCCTATTACGCTTAGCATCCCAAGTAGTGTCTCATTTTCTGAACCACAATCAGGGTCGAAAACAGAATCCATTACCGTTTCTCTTTCCGAAGCATTAGCTCAAGAACTCACCTTAACTATCTTAACTAGTGACGTGACAACTCACTCTAATGGCACCTTCAAAAACTACGATGCTATATCAAGTCAAAACGTCAAAATTGCGGCAGGTGCAACCAGCGCAGCTCTACCACTAAACCTTATACACAATAATCTGTATGAGGGCAGTAAAACACTTCATTACTCTATTAGCGCAGATAACGGTACAAATTACACTCTTTCAAACGAACGAACTGTAGTAACCATTGATGATAGCGATACTCAACCAACAGTTAGTTTTAGTAACGACTTAAGTACCGTTGTAGAAGGTGACAGCATTATTCAACAAGCTGTTTTGAGTCATTACACATCTCAAGATGTAACACTTACCTTAACTCAAACTGGTATTGCCGCGCCTGAGGACTTTACTGTTGATATATCAGAGTTAACTCTTAAATTGCCAGCAGAAACCCTATCAACAAATATCACTTTTTCTGCTCGTGATGATAGCTTCGATGAAGGTGGCGAATCGGTAATCTACACGATAGCTTCCGTTGGTAACGCGACTATCGATTCGAGTAAAAACACTCTCGCGTTCTATATTCCGGGGCAGAAAAGTTTTAATGATACTGGGTATGTCACTTATTTTGATGGAACAGACTACGACAGCGTCACTCCTCCAGTATCACATCCAAATCAAGATGCCGATTTTGGTTTAGATGTCACAAATGGAAGTGAACATTCGGATGGGGAATATGGCTTCCGCTACACCAAGCTAGATGCTCACGGGAACCCTCTAATACCTAGCTCTACTGATTGGCGCTGTGTTAAAGATGAGCATACCGGATTATATATTGAAGCAAAACAAGATCCGGTAGCACTGCCGAGTCAGTCCGCGGTCGATACCTGGGTTAAGAACCATAAAGACAACCCTGATGCCCACCCTTATCCATGGGACAGTCAATCAAGCTCATGGCGAAGCGCTTCGTACACATATACTTGGCACGACTCTGATAATACAACCAATGGTGGCTATGCCGGAGCACGCAATGATCTATTGTACAGCGTCGGCCCGATCTCTTCTCAATGTGCATACATTAACGATGGTTCAGGAAGTAACTACTGTAATACAAGTAGTTATATTAGTAGTCTAAACAGTCGCTCTATTTGCGGTATTACAGATTGGCGCTTACCTTCACCTGTTGAAGCTCGTTCATTTATCAACTTCAATGTCGGCACTGCACCAGTAGGAGCCATTGATTTCTTTCCTAATCTTGGAGACCGACTCTTCACGCACTCTAGCTCTGTTAAACAAGATGGTAGTGCTAGATGTATCGACTCTCAAAATGGAGAGCTTGAGCTTTGTAATAAAAACATCGCAGGCTCAACAGGAATTGTGGCTGTAAGTGGAGGTATTGAGTAATGAAACTAAAACTATGCTTAGGTGTAATTGCCTCTCTGTTAAGTGCAAATGCCATCGCGCAAACCTGCGTGCAAACTCAAACTCCCTCTCACCAAGACGGGCAATTTATTGACCGTAAAGATGGGACATTACTCGACGTAACGACTAATTTGCTTTGGTCAAAATGCAACCTAGGCGAAATCTACAATCAATCCAATGACACATGTGATGGTACCGCGATTAAATATCAAAATTGGCAGGATGCACTTATCGCAACTGAAGATTCGAATCTGACCACTATCGCAGGTCAGGTTGGTTTTAGGTTGCCTAATATCAAAGAGTTAAGTTCAATCGTTGACTATAGCTGTACTAGACCAGCAATCAACCTGACACACTTCCCGACTACAACCAACGAACCATATTGGACTAATACTCCTGACGCTCATAAAATCAACAGTGACTATGATGGTTTAATTATTGATTTTGAAGAAGCTTTAGAAGTCATTACAGACCCAGATGATATTCCACATCCTCTTGTTCGCTTAGTGAAAACATTTAATTAGGTTTATCACTGTACAGAACAAAAGAGCAGCTCATCGGCTGCTCTTTTTATTGCTCTGAATTTATGATTCAGTTACTTAACTGACCATTGTGATAATGAGCGTTTGAAGTCTTCATAGCCGAATTCATTTAGCTTCTGAACTTCACCACTGCTGCGTTCGCAGTAGATTGATGGCATTTTCAGACCATTGAACCAGTTCAGTTTCACCATGGTGTAACCTGCACTATCCAATAGGTGAAGCTTTTGACCTATTTTCAGCGGCTCGTCAAAGCTTGTTTCACAAAACTGATCGCCCGCCAGACATGAACACGAACCAATCACGTAGTCATGACTTCCGTTTTCAGACGCTTCCAATACCGATGCAGGCTCGTTGTAGATAAGCGTGTCAAGGCGGTGCGCCTCGGTAGCTGAATCCACAATCGCCGTTTTCTTCACGTTCTCAACAATATCAACCACTGTCACAACTAAATCTGTCGTTTTAGTGATGATAGCTTCACCCGGCTCAAGGTACATCTGCACGTCGTGTCTTTCAGAGAAGGCTTTTAACGCAAGACCAAGTTTCTCGATGTCGTAGCCCGGCCATGTGAAGAACACGCCGCCGCCCATGCTCACCCAATCTAACTTATCTAGGTGATCCCCAAACTGTTCTGAGATTGAATCAAGCAAACCAATAAAGGCATCGACGTCTTTGTTCTCACAGTTCATGTGGAACATCACGCCATTAATCTCATCAAAGATTTCAGGCTTGATATGGTCAGCTTGTACGCCCAAACGCGAGAATTGACGCGCAGGGTTTGCTAAGTCTTGTCCTGCGTAGCTTACGCCCGGATTTAGACGTAAACCCAGCGAGGCTTTACCTTCAACAATATGACGGTAAGCTTCGAATTGGCTTTGCGAGTTGAAGATCATCTTGTCGCAAATATCCGCAACTTCTCTCACGTCATCTTCGCTGTAACCCACACTGTAAGCGTGCGTTTCACCGCCAAAGGTTTCATGACCAAGTTTTACTTCGTACGGGCCAGAGCTTGTCGTGCCATCGAGGTAAGGCTTGATGATGTCAAACACACCCCATGTAGAGAAACACTTCAGTGCCAATACTAGCTTCACACCTGAAATCTCTTTCAGCTGCTTCGCTTTCTCTAGATTCGCAATCAACTTGTCTTCGTTGATCATGAAATAAGGCGTTTTTAGTTCGTTGTTTTGCATGTTAATACCTTGCGGCCCTCGAGTTCACGAAGGCACATGATAATCGAACAAAGCCGACGCTAATGCATCGGCTTGTAGTTATACGTTCTCGTCATTCATATGACTTTGAATTGAATTCGCAGAGCTTTGACCTTGTCGCTAGGGCAACGCAACGAGGGCAAAGAGCCAAAATTACTTCAAAGTATGGATTAGAGGTAGACCTTGCCCAGGTTCTAGCTCTTGAACGTGCCAGTCTAGACCGATTTCAGGCATGGTTGCTAGGAACGGGTCTGGGTTTAGCTGTTCCATGTTGAACACGCCTTTATCAGCCCATTCACCACGGAAGAACTGAAGTGCAGCAGTAATTGCTGGAACACCGGTTGTGTAAGAGATCGCTTGGTGTTCTACGTCTTCGTAAGCCACTTCGTGGTCTGCGTTATTGTAGATGAATACGCTGCGCTCTTTGCCATCTTTCTTACCTTGAACCCAAGTACCGATACACGTTAAACCTGTGTAACCCGGAGCCAAAGACGTTGGGTCTGGCAATAGAGCTTTAAGAACATGTAGAGGTTGAACAACAGTGCCATCGTGCAGTGTTAGCGGATCTGGGCTCAGAAGACCGATATCACGCATGCAGTTGAAGTAGTTCAGGTAAGCATCACCAAAGCCCATCCAGAATTCGATACGCTTAGCTGGGATGAATTCCTTCATTGAACGAACTTCATCGTGCGCCATTGAGTAAACTTTGTGAGAACCACAGTTAGGGAAATCAAACTCAAGCATACGAGAGTGGCAAGGTACTTGTTTCCACTCTTCATTTTCCCAGTAGAAAGAATCACCTTGGATCTCAAGCATGTTCGTTTCTGGGTCAAAGTTTGTCGCAAACTTCTTACCATGATCGCCTGCGTTTACGTCCATTACGTCGATCGTATCGATTTCATCGAACAAGTGCTTAACCGCGTGCGCTGCAAATACTGAAACCACACCTGGATCGAAACCCGCACCAAGAATACCTGTGATGCCTGCTTCAGCAAACTTCTCACGGTAACCCCACTGCCAATCGTAAGCTTGTGGTACTTGTTGGCCTTCAGAACATAGGTCAACCGCTACCGATGTATCTAGGTAAGATACTTTTGCTTGGTAACACGCTTCCATGATCGCCATGTTTACCCAAGGAGGACCAGCGTTGATTACTAGGTCTGGTTTCACTTCGTTAATCAGAGTAACAAGTGCATCAACATCGTCAGCGTTTACTGCGCGAGCTTCTAGTTTTTTAGTTGAATCTTTAAGGTTGTTTTTACCTTTAATCGATTCGATGATTTTTTCACACTTCGCGATTGTGCGAGAAGCGATTGTGATATCACCCAGTACTTCGTTATTTTGTGCTGCTTTGTGTGCAACAACCCAACCAACGCCGCCTGCACCAATTTGTAGAATAGCCATAGTATTAATTACCCTTGTTGTTCTGCTAGCTCAGTGGCTAGAGTTTGAATTTTGTTAATTAGAGATTTGAAATCTGATGTCTTTAGGCACGGATTCAAGATAGTGAATTTAAGCGCACTCTTACCATCCACGACCGTTTCACCCAATACTGCAACGCCACGAGTCAGCGCTTCCAGTCTTAGCGTTTGATTCAGTTTGTCTAAATCTAGCTCGCCGTTTGCTGACGGCTTAGATCGGAACAACACTGTTGATAGTGAAGGCTCCGCGAGTAGCTCTAAGTCAGCTTGGTTTTGAATCAGGTCTGCCACTTCTAGCGTTTGCTCAAGAAGATGGTCGTACATATCGCCCAACTGCTTTGGACCAACACTTTGCATAGTCATGAAGACTTTCAATGCATCAAAACGCTTGGTAGTCGCGATAGACTTATCGACTAAGTTCGGCAACTCATCGTGTTCGCGGTTTAGGTAATCTGCGTGATGCAGAAGGTACTTAAAGTTCGCTTTGTCTTTCAACAACACCGCACCACAGCTGACTGTTTGATAAAAAAGCTTATGGAAATCGACACTTACAGAGTCCGCTTTCTCGATGCCTTGTAAACGAGCTTTATGGCTGCTTAAGATAAGCGCGCCACCGTAAGCACTGTCGACATGGAACCAAAGACCTTGTTGGCTTGCGATGTCTGCAATCACATCAAGGTCGTCGATAGCACCGTGATCGGTTGTACCTGCTGTACCGACTACAGCAAAAGGAATCAGGCCTTGAGCTTTAAGTGCTTTGATTTCTGCGTCTAATAAATCCGGTTTGATAGTTCCGTTTGCGTATGTTTCAACGCAGCACACCGCGCTCTCGCCTAAACCAAGTAGTGAAGCGGACTTTTGAACCGTGAAGTGAGATTTGTTTGAGCACAAGATACGAAGCTTGCTCGCGTAATCTGGTAAACCCAGCTTTTGGATTGAGTGACCATCGTGTTTATCAGCAATCCAGTCTCTCGCTAGCAATAAGCCCATTAGGTTACTTTGCGTGCCGCCACTAGTGAAAACACCGTCCGCTTGGTCGCCAAGTTGGTACTTGTCACACATCCAATCCACCACTCGCTGCTCAACATAAGTCGCAGCAGACGCTTGGTCCCATGAATCCATTGATTGATTCAACGCCGCGATGATTGATTCCGCCGCTACCGAAGCCATAAGAGGAGGAGTGTGGAGGTGTGCAATACAGTCTGGGTGTTGCACGAAGATGGAGTTTGCAGCGACAAGGTCTGCAGTGCTATCTACAACATCAACCAAAGCGTGTTGATTGTTATCGAGGTCGACAGCTTTGATAGCGGCCTCTAGTACTTTAGGTTCTAGACCTGAGTATGGCGTTTCAACTTGCTCAAAAACCGCTTTCATCGCTTGAGTGGTTTGGTTCATCACGTTAGCGAATTCGTCGCTACCGCCTAAACCTGTCTGGATGAAATGCTTGTTCCATTCTTGGTTTGCTTGTTCGCTTGAAGCTGGGTCTTTTTGTAAACCACCACCTGCTGCGATGATCGCTTCTTCCATGACGCGCAATGCAAAGTCAATCTGCTCAAAAGAGATAATCATCGGTGGTAGGAAGCGAATCACAGAACCATCACGACCGCCCTTCTCGACCATCAAACCACGCTCTAGTGCTGCGCGTTGAATCGCTAGGGTGAGTTCACCGTCTGATTTCGGTTCACCAAATTTGTTAAGTTCGCCGCTTGGTTGCTTGATCTCAGTGCCAAGCATTAGACCTTTACCACGAACTTCAGCAATACAGTTAACGCGAGATTGAATCTTCTCAAGCCCATGACGTAAGTATTGGCCTGCGATGTTCGCGTGCTCAACCAACCCATCACGTTCGATGATTTCCAACGCCTTAGCGCCAGACACCATTGCTAATTGGTTACCACGGAAAGTACCAGTGTGCTCACCCGCTTTCCAAGTATCGATGCTCTTATCGAATACAAGCAGCGACATTGGTAGTCCACCGCCAATCGCTTTAGACAAACATAAGATATCAGGGTTAACGCCTGACTCTTCAAACGCGAATCGATGACCTGTTTTGCCGACACCACACTGGATTTCATCAAAAATCAGTAGGATTCCGTGTTCATCACAGATGCGTCGTAAACCTTGTAGCCAAGACGCCGGAGCCGGAATCACACCGCCCTCTCCTTGCACAGGCTCAACGATCATCGCAGCCGGCTTCATGATGCCAGACTCGTCGTCGTTCAACATACGTTCGATATAACGAATGCTCGCGTTAGCCCCCGCTTCACCACCAATGCCAAACGGGCAACGAAGGTTGTATGGGAAAGGCATGAAATGTACGTCAGACATCAAACCGCTACGACGTTCTTTAGTACCTAGGTTACCCATCATACCCATGGTGCCGTTAGTCATGCCATGGTAAGCACCACGGAACGCAAACATGGTGTTACGACCTGTGGTTTGCTTAGCGAGCTTGATCGCCGCTTCCACAGCATCAGCACCAGATGGGCCACAGAATTGAAGAACTGAGTTATTTGAAAAGTCTTGAGGGAGAAAAGCTTTAACTCGCTTGATAAACGTCTCTTTTGCTTGAGTCGTGATATCAAGTGTTTGGTATGGCAAACAAGAATCGAGCTGGTCTTTAAGTGCTTGGTTAATCTCAGGGTGGTTGTAACCCAAAGAAAGTGTACCTGCACCGGCTAAGCAATCGAGAAACAGTTGGCCACGAGTATCTTCAACTAAAGCGCCACATGCTCGTTTAATAGCAATCGGCAGGCGTCTTGGGTAAGAGCGAACATCCGACTCATGCTGTTCTTGCTCTAGCAAAATAGCGTCAGGTGTTAGGTCGTACGTTCCCTCTAAGATAGGAACCATAGTTGAAAATGAATTTGCGATAGTATTGATATCGACTTCAAAGGCGGTAGTCATAAAAGTCCCCTTGAATGTGTTCATACTCACCTCCATCAGACGCAATTACCCACCAACTCTCGTTAAATTTGGAGATAGTTCATAGTGAAGCACGCGTATTGTCTAGAAATGAGATATAGCTGTACGCTCGCATAAGTCAAATGACGAATACGAAATTAAGCCGTCTTAAGACAGCGATAAATTGTTAGCGTGAGCTCAAGGTTCAGTAATGCTACTGTTTTGAAGAATTGGACATTTTTGCAGGATCGGGCAGCTATGAGGAGCTGAGCCCTTTGGAAATGCAGAGCTGATTAGCAATGTTGTAATTAGTGTGTTCAATGTTGGGTTTCCCATTAACATGGCGAACTGCGCCATAAGTATCCCGTCTATCAGCTAAAGGACTAGCCAATACCTACCCTACGTAATGTCCCAATCAGCAAGAATGGTCACTACGCGTATCCCCCAGAAGCAATCGTTGCTCTTCTTGAACATTGTTCATTCCGAGATTGCGCAGGAAAGTAACATAAAGTGAAATGAACGATCAATAGTTTTTAATAATAGCCTGATAAATAGCAGTGGTGGCTAAGCAATTGCTGAAAATATCGTCAGCAATATCGTTTAAGAAAGAGATCTCCGGTTCATTCGTTCCTCATGCCCGAGGGTGACGACACAGGTATATAGGCGGTGTTAGTGATGGCTTGAGGCTGTGCCGCCTTTACATCATTCCCTGGTACGAGGAACGAGTTCATAGGGGATCTCGCTTTTAAAAACTAACTGTTCTAAACGAACTTAATTGCGAAATTTTGAAATAAAAATAGAAGTGAATTTTGAGTATGGATTCAAACAACAAAAGTACAGATATGGAAACGCTGAACGCCAGAAACCAAAAAGCCCGAACATTTCTGTTCGGGCTTTTTAATTTGGAGCGATACATCGGGTTCGAACCGATGACCTCAACCTTGGCAAGGTTGCGCTCTACCAACTGAGCTAGTATCGCATTTGCTTTATCAAGATAAAGACTTTAATAGATGGTGCCCCGGGCCGGACTTGAACCGGCACAACGCGAACGTCGAGGGATTTTAAATCCCTTGTGTCTACCAATTCCACCACCAGGGCACGCAATTCTTTATTGCGATGCCGATTACTGAAAAGTAAAACACCATCTTAATGTCAAAATGAATCAACATTACAAAATTTGGAGCGATACATCGGGTTCGAACCGATGACCTCAACCTTGGCAAGGTTGCGCTCTACCAACTGAGCTAGTATCGCATTTCATTCTTAATATCTCTTAACTTATCAAACTAAGAGAAAGAATGGAGGCGCCTCCCGGAGTCGAACCGAGGTCCACGGATTTGCAATCCGCTGCATAGCCACTCTGCCAAGGCGCCTTAGTAACTCCAATCGAATCGCTTATTGCCATCCTCTTGGGTACGGGATGCATTCTACGGATTCAGACGATTGAGTCAATATTATTTTTGTATTTTTAATTCGTTTGAATAGATTTCATACGAAACAGGCCAAATAGCTGACTTTATGTTCAAAACACACTGTGAGCGGGTTATTCAAAGGAGATCTATATCACATTAGATATCCGCTATTGATGGCTTAACCTTAGGTTAAAGATCAAAAAAGCGAGCCTCAGCTCGCTTCTTCATCAATGATGTTTTTCGTCTAACAAATCGTCTTTAGCGGCCATCAAGTATTGCGCCATTGACCAGTAAGTAAGAACGGTTGCGACATAGAGTGCAATGTATCCTACCCAAACCATCCAGTCGTCATAGCGCCAGATAAGCACCCAAAGGGCGAACATCTGAGAAACGGTTTTGACTTTACCAACCCAAGATACCGCAACACTTGCACGTTTACCGATTTCAGCCATCCATTCACGAAGTGCTGAAATGATGATCTCACGAGCAATCATGGTCACCGCTGGAATCGTCACCCAGATTGAGTGATAATGCTCAGTAATCAGGATAAGTGCCGTAGCAACCAACACTTTGTCAGCCACTGGGTCAATGAATGCGCCAAAACGAGACGTTTGCCCTAACTTGCGAGCCAGCATACCATCTAGCCAATCAGTAAAGCCTGCCACCCAAAACACCATCGCAGCAGCAAAAGGAGCCCATTGATAAGGTAGATAAAAAACGACAACGAATACTGGGATCAAAAATAGTCTCAGTAAGGACAAAATGTTAGGTATATTCAAACGCATATTATTGGGCTCTTATTAATTGCGCTTTAATGGTGCGGGATTTTTACTATTGTTTCAATGCTTGATAAATGTTTTCTGCCAAAGAATGACTAATGCCCGGCACTTTGGCTATTTCTTCGACAGTTGCACGCTTAAGTTCTTGTAAGCCACCCATATATTTCAGCAACGCTTGACGACGTTTAGGCCCTACCCCTTCAATTCCTTCCAAAGCACTGGTTCTACGTGTTTTGCCACGTTTAGCTCTATGCCCTGCAATCGCATGATTATGGCTTTCATCACGGATGTGCTGGATAAGGTGTAGTGCTGGCGCATCACTGGGTAAATTGAACTCTTCCCCTTCTAGGGTCACTAGAGTCTCTAAACCAGGTTTACGAGTCACGCCTTTCGCAATACCCATCATTCTTGGTCTAAACGGCCAATCCCCCCAATATTGAGAAATGATCTCATGAGCGCGGTTTAGTTGACCTTTGCCACCATCGATAAAGATAATGTCTGGGATCTTGTCGACATCGAGTTGCTTCGAATAACGCCTCTCAAGCGCCTGAGCCATCGCAGCGTAGTCATCACCACCGGTAATGCCGGTGATGTTGTAACGACGGTACTCCGGTTTAACCGGGCCTTCTTGATTAAATACCACACAAGAAGCTATCGTACTTTCACCCATGGTATGACTGATATCGAAACATTCCATTCGCTTGATAGCATCCATCGACAGCACTTCTTGAAGCTCTTTGAAGCGCTGATTAATCGTCATCTTGTGATTAATCTTGGTAGTAATAGCCGTCAATGCATTGGTGTTCGACAACTTAAGGTAACGACCTCGAGTCCCTGAAGGGTTGGTATTGAAGTGGATCTTACGACCCGCAACTTCACACAAAGCTTCTTGAATCGGTGTCACATCTTCCATCAAATCGGCATTGAGAATCAGACGAGTTGGGATGGTTCTCGCTTCATTATGCGCAAGATAGTATTGGCTTAGAAAACTCGAAAAGACCTCTTCTCGCACCGTATTGTTTGGAATTTTAGGGAAATGGCTTCTACTGCCTAAAACCTTGCCTTGGCGAATCATCAAGATATGAATACACGCTACGCCATTCTCTTGAGCAAAGCCCAACACGTCCATATCTTCCATTGAATCGTCAGATACATACTGTTGTTCTTGCACGCGTCGAATCGCTTGGATTTGATCACGGAAAGCGGCAGCTTGCTCAAAGCGAAGCTCTCGGCTTGCTGTGTCCATCTTTTCGATGAGCGTCTCAAGGACTAATTTATCCTTTCCTTGCAGGAACAGACGAACATAGTCGATAAGCTCGCTGTACTCTTCGTCAGAGATAATCGAGCTGACACATGGCGCAGCACAACGGCCAATCTGATACATCAAACATGGACGTGTTCTGTTGGCATAAACCGTATCTTCACACTGGCGGGCAGGAAAGATTTTTTGTATTAGGTGCAGCGTCTCACGCACAGCGCCGGAATCAGGATAAGGACCAAAATATTCACCCTTTTTCTTTTTAGCACCACGGTGCATCGACAAACGAGGATGCTTGTGACCGCTAATAAAAATATAAGGGTACGACTTATCATCACGCAGAAGTACGTTGTATTTAGGTAGGTACTGCTTGATGTAGTTATGCTCAAGAATAAGAGCTTCGGTTTCCGTGTGCGTTACAGTGACATCGATCTTGTCAATATTGCTGACTAGAGCGCGTGTTTTTTCACTGTCGACTTTTTTACGAAAATAACTAGAAAGGCGTTTTTTGAGGTTCTTAGCTTTACCGACGTAGATAACGACAGCCTCAGCGTTATACATTCGATAAACGCCGGGCTGCTCTGTTACTGTCTTGAGGAATGAGACTGAGTCAAACAAGTTGGTCACTATACGATCTCAGTGTTAAAGGGTCTCAGTGTCTAACATTCCATGTCTAATCGCTAAATGCGTCAGCTCTACATCGCCACTGATATCCAGCTTGCTGAACAAACGGTAGCGGTAACTGTTGACTGTTTTAGGACTTAGATTGAGTTGTTCTGAAATATCCGTCACTTTCTGACCTTTGGTAATCATCATCATGATTTGAAGTTCACGTTCAGATAAGTCTGCGAATGGATTTTCAGACGCAGGAGAGAATTGGCTCAAAGCCATCTGCTGCGCAATTTCTGGTGAAATGTATCGTTGGCCACTGTTAACCACTCGAATTGCATTTACCATTTCATCCGGACCTGCCCCTTTAGTAAGGTAACCAGCAGCTCCAGCTTGCATCACTTTAGTTGGAAACGGATTTTCCGTATGAACAGTTAAAACGATGATTTTAACATCAGGGTTGAAACGCAAGATTTTCTTGGTTGCCTCTAAGCCACCAATACCAGGCATATTCATATCCATCAAAATAACGTCAGTATTGTTAGTACGACACCATTTTGCAGCATCTTCACCGCTTTCAGCTTCCCCTGCTACGTTCATTCCACGGACGTCTTCAATAATACGTCGTATCCCTGTGCGAACCAGCTCGTGATCATCTACAAGGAAAACATTTATCAAACTTGTATCTCCACACTATTAATTGGCTCTGCAACCACTGTGTCGTTTCATCTGTTTGAAACAATTGAACAAAGGAACAGTGGATCGCAGCATTGAGTACATCTTAACTTAATTACTAAAAAAAAGCTCTGTTGAATATGTGCTGAAACACGAACTTTAGCAAGTACTTATTAACAAATAAGCTAACTAAAACAACAAGCTTTTTCTAAAAATCAACCAGTTAAAACAACACCCAATAAAATTACACAAGATAAAGATATTTTCAATACCATTGAATAACCATTCGCGACAATTTCACTTATTTGCTTATAGAGTCCCGTTATTTGCCTCTGTTAACTAGAATTTAGTTAGTATTTTTGCTGCCTGTTGTGCGCTAAGGGTCGCTAAGTGGTAGTATTCGATTCCCAATTTCAATAGGTTACTACATTGGATATTCAGCAAGGCTTTGTACTTACAAGACAAGCGAGAGATTTTTCAGGGCGCACGCAAATCGACTTGTGGTTAAGCACCCCTCAAGGCCCTACTCTGCTGACCATTCCAAATGAAAAACCTGTATTTTTTGTCGCTCAATCTGATTTAGAAGCATGTCAGACAATCGCAGCGAAAGAGTCGATTGATTGCCAATTTAAGCCTCTAGAACTAGCCACATTCGAGCAAACACCTCTCGCCGCGTGTTACACCTCGCTGTCGAGAAGTAGCTTTGGTTTAGCGCAAGCCTTTCACAGCGAAGACATCCAAACCTTTGAAAGCGATATTCGACTCGCCGATCGATTCTTAATGGAACGCTTTATCAAAGGAAGTATTGAGTTCACGGGTACCGCGGTACAAAAGAACCAGCATCGCAAAGTATCAAATGCGAAATGCCGAGCGGGCGACTACTTACCTAATCTATCTGTCGTCTCGCTTGATATTGAATGTTCAGAAAAAGGCGTGCTTTATTCGATTGGTCTAGACAGCCCAATGGATAGCCGAGTGATCATGGTCGGCGCCCCTCAAGAAGCCGGCACTAATATCCAGTGGGTTGCCAACGAAAAAGCTCTTCTTGAAGCCATGATTATGTGGTTCTCTGAATTTGACCCTGACATCATCATTGGTTGGAATGTTATCGACTTCGACTTTAGGCTGCTGCACAAACGTTCAGAATGGAACGAAGTAAAGCTAAATATCGGTAGAGACAATCAACCAAGCTTTTTCCGTAGCTCTGCACAGAATCAGCAGGGGTTTATCACTATCCCAGGGCGCGTTGTCTTGGATGGTATCGATATGCTTAAAACGGCAACCTACCACTTCCGGTCTTGGTCACTAGAGTCGGTATCGCAAGAGTTACTTGGTGAAGGCAAAGACATCCACAACGTTCATGACCGCATGGATGAGATTAACCGGATGTTTAAATTCGATAAGCCTTCACTCGCTAAGTACAACCTTCAAGACTGTGTGTTGGTAAACCGAATCTTCGAACATACCCACCTACTCGATTTTGCGATTGAGCGTTCGCGACTGACTGGTGTCGAGCTTGATCGTGTTGGCGGTTCTGTTGCTGCTTTTACTAATTTGTACCTACCACAGATACACAGAGCGGGTTATGTCGCACCTAACTTAGAGCCTGAGAACTGGATTGCTAGCCCCGGTGGTTATGTGATGGATTCAATTCCCAACCTGTACGACTCTGTATTGGTGCTCGACTTCAAGAGCCTATACCCATCAATCATCCGCTCGTTCCTGATTGACCCTATGGGGTTAATCGAAGGATTGAAGCTGGAACTAGGCCCTGAAGAAAACCAAGCGGTCGAGGGTTTTAGAGGCGGTCAATTCCACCGTTCAAAGCACTTTCTGCCAGAGATGATCGAAAACCTATGGGCTGCACGTGATGTGGCAAAGAAGAACAACGAGAAAGCGTTCTCTCAGGCGATTAAGATCATCATGAACTCATTCTATGGTGTGTTAGGTTCGTCCGGTTGTCGTTTCTTCGATACCCGGTTAGCGTCTTCGATTACCATGCGTGGACATGAGATCATGAAGCAAACTAAGGTTCTGATCGAAGACAAAGGCTATCAAGTAATTTACGGCGATACCGACTCAACCTTCGTGTCTCTGAACGGCAGTTATGACCAGCAAAAAGCAGACGAGATAGGGAATGAACTGGTCGCTTACATCAACGATTGGTGGACGAATCACTTAAAAGAGACCCACAACTTAACCTCAATACTTGAACTGGAATACGAAACTCACTATCGCAAGTTTCTAATGCCGACCATTAGAGGTTCAGAAACCGGCTCAAAGAAACGTTATGCCGGCCTAATCACTCAAGGCGACAAAGAGAAGATCATCTTTAAAGGCCTTGAAAGTGCTCGAACCGATTGGACACCTCTAGCACAGCAGTTTCAACAAACCCTATATGAGATGGTGTTTCATGACCAAGACCCTACCGACTATGTCAGACAGTTTGTAGATGAGACTTCAGCGGGTAAACATGACGATTTACTGGTTTACCAGAAGCGTCTGCGTCGTAAGCTACATGAATACCAAAAGAACATTCCGCCGCAGGTTCGTGCAGCTCGTATGGCCGATGAAATCAATGCTCAGTTAGGGCGCCCTCTTCAATACCAAAACAAAGGACGTATTGAATATTTGATTACTCTGAGCGGCCCTGAGCCTAAAGAGTATTTAAAGAGTGGTATTGATTATCAGCATTACATCGACAAACAGATTAAACCCGTCGCTGAAGCTATCTTACCCTTCATCGGGTTAGATTTTGAGAGAGTCAGTGGACAGCAATTAGGTTTATTCTAAGATTATTGTCGAGGTTTCATCAAAACAAAAAAGCAGAGGAATGTTCAATTCGCTCTGCTTTTTTATATCGATAGATTAAGAAGCTCTATCCGATTCTAAACTCGGTTTTCTGATATTGCTTAACTAACCACTCACCAAAGCCATCAAGAATACCGATCACCGAACGTTTCGGGATCGGTCTACCTGAGAGTAAAATGCCCAGCCTTTGAATTTCGACTTCTCTATCTGGGTGATACTTCAAGAACTGTTGACCACACTCTACAGGATCATCGAACCAATACTTATCGCGATACATCACCAAAGAGTAGCTTGCTCTTAGCAACTTCTTGGCAATGATCACTTGCGCGGCCACTTGTTGTTCTGGCGTTGTAGCTCGGGCAATCTTGTTGCGATACACCGCTAACCAGTTTTCCGCATCCATATTCCAATGCTTGGCAATTTCCCAACTCGTCTCAAAATCACCATAGCAATCTGACAAGTCTTCACCATGCACACACACGGCCAAATGCTTAAGCATAAAGCCCCAGGTGAAGATGTTGTCGAAATCGACTATCTCGCTCACCAAGGTGGTTTTAATCGCCACTTGAGTCACCTGTGGGAAGCTTTTTTGGAAGCGCCATTTAATGGTATTCAACAGCGTGGTTCGCTGGTCAGGAAACGGGCGGTGTGTCACCACAACCACATCAAGATTTGAGCGACCGACGACGGCTTGCTTGCGAGCAACACTGCCATAAATATAGACACTGTGTAGATTAGAACCTAATCCACCTTTTAAGAAGGTAATCAGATCGTTAACCACAGGTTGGAATTCAGGTTGAAAAGGCTGTGTTGGGTCAATAACAGGTAGCTGCATAGGTCGTTTCGGTAAATAAAATCATGATTTAACAGTAACTCTATGATCGCCTAGGTGACTTTATGATTCAAGCTATTCCTATTTATAGCATCTCCGAGATATAATCAGCGGATAGACCCACTAAGGACAAACACAAAATGCCTAGAGCAAGTGAAATTAAAAAAGGTTTTGCTATCACAGTAGAAAGCAAAACAGTGATCGTTAAAGATATCGAAGTAACAACACCAGGCGGCCGTGGCGGCCAAAAGATTTACCGCTTCCGTGGTAACGATGTAGCAACTGGCGTTAAAACTGAAGTTCGCCACAAGGCTGACGAAATTGTTGAAACTATTGACGTAACTAAGCGTGCAGTAATGTTCTCTTACGTTGATGGCAACGAGTATATCTTCATGGACAACGAAGATTACACACAATTCATCTTCAACGGTGAAACAATCGAAGACGAACTGCTGTTCATCAACGAAGAAACTCAAGGCATGTACGCGATTCTTATCGATGGCAACGCTGCAACGCTTGAGCTTCCAACATCTGTTGAGCTAGTTATCGAAGAGACTGATCCTTCAATCAAAGGTGCATCAGCGTCTGCTCGTACTAAGCCTGCTCGTCTTTCTACAGGTCTTACTATTCAAGTACCTGAATACATCGCGACTGGCGACAAAGTAGTAGTAAACACTGCTGAACGTAAATACATGAACCGCGCAAGCTAAGATACTTATTATGACCGAAGCTAACGACCTAATGTCTTATGACGACGCAATTGACACTGCATACGACATCTTCCTAGAGATGGCACCTGACAACCTAGAACCTGCAGACGTGATTCTTTTCACAGCTCAGTTTGAAGATCGTGGCGCAGCAGAGCTTGTTGAAACTGGCGATGATTGGGTTGAACATGTTGGCTTTGAAGTCGACAAAGAGATCTACGCTGAAGTGCGCATTGGTCTTGTGAATGAAGCTGATGACGTTCTAGACGACGTATTTGCTCGCATGCTAATCAGCCGTGATCCAGAGCATAAGTTCTGTCACATGCTGTGGAAGCGCGACTAGTACCGCTATTGACACTCATCTGCATGAGTAAACAAGTATTCATGTACGCGAGTTAAAAGTTAGCCGAGCCCATTGCTCGGCTATTTTTATCACGCTGTTTCTCATCATGACTACCTACTTTCATCATCAACGTTAGATTCACTGATTATGACCAAAGCAAAAACGGACACACAATCGAAAGGCTATGCCTGCATTGGCCTAGTTAACCCAAAGACGCCGGAAAACGTAGGCTCTGTAATGCGAGCAGCTGGCTGCTATGGCGCCAACTCTGTGTTTTACACGGGCACACGCTACGACCACGCGCGAAAATTCCATACCGACACCAAAGAGAAGCACCTAGCGTTGCCTCTAATTGGTGTTGAAGATCTGAAAGACATTATTCCTGTAGGCTGCGTACCTGTAGCTGTTGATCTGATTGAAGGTGCTAAGCCGCTACCTGATTACAAGCACCCACCACGCGCGTTTTACATTTTTGGCCCTGAAGACGGCACGCTAAAGAAAGAGATCACAGACTTCTGTCGTGAGACGATTTACGTTCCGACCAACGGCTGTATGAATCTAGCAGCATCAGTGAATGTTGTGCTTTACGACCGACTGGCGAAAGGCGATAACTTCTCGAATCATAAGTAAAAGATTCGAAAAAATTTGTAGATGTGCGTAAACGAGATAAGAGATGCGAGAGCACACTTACTGTCGATTATAGCAGTATGTTTTCGCCACTCAATTACTCACATCCCTCATCTTCTATTGCTTCAGACGTAAAAAAACCTGCTCAATGAGCAGGTTTTTTAGTATTCAGTGCTTTCAGCTAATGAAGCTTACGCGTAAGAACTTACGTAATTACTGACGTGTTCTTGGCTTAGCTGGTTTAGCCGGACGACCGTTGTTCAGTTTAGGCTTACTTTTGTTAGCCTGAGGTTTGCCTTTGTTTGCAGCTGGAGCGCTACGACCTGAATCAGGTGTTGTTGTACCGCGAGTTGCAGGCTTCTTGCGTTTAGTTTGGTTACTGCGGCCTTTTGGTGCGTTAGCACGCTCTTCGTGACGCTTAACAGCACGACGAATTTTTTGGCTACGAGAACGCTCACGCTTACGAGAAGTGTTTGAAGGATCAAGATCCAACAAAGTCTCTTTCTCTGGCTTAAGCTCAACAAGTTCACGCAAGTAGTTAACTTCTTGAAGATCTAGCTCTTTCCAACCACCACGAGGCAGTTTCTTATCAAGGTAGATATCACCGTAACGTACACGTTTCAGGCGGCTTACTGTTGTTTCTTGAGATTCCCAAAGACGACGAACCTCACGGTTACGACCTTCGTTAATCGCTACGTAGAAAGTATGGTTCATACCTTCACCACCAGCGTAAACCACATCTTCAAAACGAGCCATGCCGTCTTCTAGTTGTACGCCACGAGTAACGTTTTTAACTTTTTGCTCAGTCACTTCACCGAATACACGTACTAGGTACTCACGCTCAACCTGACGGCTTGGGTGCATTAGACGGTTTGCAAGCTCACCATCAGTAGTGAAAAGCAAAAGACCCGATGTGTTTGCATCAAGACGACCAACTGAAATCCAACGAGAACCACGGATCTTAGGTAGACGATCGAAAACAGTGCGGCGGCCTTCAGGATCGTGACGAGTACAAAGCTCACCTTCAGGTTTGTAGTAAGCAAGTACACGACAAACCACTTCTTCAGAAGCCTTGCCTGAAACAGTATGGCCATCGATACGGATCACTGAGTTCTCGTCTTCAAGACGCTCACCCAGTTTCGCAACTTGACCGTTAACACTTACACGACCAGATTTGATTAAACCTTCTAGTTCACGACGAGAACCGTGACCAGCTCGCGCTAAAACCTTCTGTAATTTTTCGCTCATTTACTCTTTTCTACCTAATTGTCGTCTTCACAGACGTCGAATGAATTTTTCGCGACCAAATCGCGGTCGCGTATTATCGCAAATAACCTGCCAAAAAGCACTTGTTATTTACTGTGGCAGGTTTACTGTATCGTTACAGACTGTTAATCAGTAAAGCGATTATTCAAACGGCGCAGGATCGCCCGCACCACGACGCAGAACTACGGCATCATCGTCACTGAAGTCAATAACCGTCGTCGGTTGCTCACCTAAGTAACCGCCATTCAAAATGACGTCAACTGCATGCTCTAGGCTGTCACGAATTTCTTCTGGATCCGACTCAGTCGTCTCGTTACCCGGAAGAATCAGAGACGTCGACATCAGTGGTTCGCCCATCGCTTCCAACAGGTCGAGTGCAATCTTGTTGTCTGGGACACGAATACCAATCGTTTTACGCTTGGCGTTCATCAAACGCTTTGGCACTTCTTTGGTTGCTTTAAAGATAAACGTGTAAGCACCTGGCGTGTGTGCTTTCAGCAGACGGAAAGCCACGTTATCAACGCGTGCATACAGTGATAATTCAGAAAGATCACGGCATAACAACGTGAAATTATGCTTGTCATCGATGCGACGAATTTTACAGATACGTTCAAGTGCTTGTTTGTTTTCAAGCTGACAGCCCAGCGCATAACCGGAATCTGTTGGATAAACCACAACACCGCCATTGCGAATAATCGCAACCGCTTGAGTAATTAAGCGTGCTTGTGGGTTATCTGGGTGTACATAAAAAAACTGGCTCATTATTGATCCTCGTTATCGAATCTCTCGACTCTATCATCAGAAGGAGCTGGTTCACCTAAAGACTATTCAGATGGTGAAACCGTTTGAAACTCCCAATCTTTCCATACTTCTTCGACCCCAGAAGGTAGCCAGAGATTACGTCCAAGTTCCATCCACGGAGATGGGTAATGGAAATCACTGCCTTGGGAGGCTAATAGTTTGTATTGTATAGCATAATCCGCGAGTGTGCGTCTTTCTTGTTGCGCTTGCTGAGGTTGAGCGACTTCCATCGCATCCCCTTTCGCTTCAACAAATGCAGCTAGCAGGCGCTTAACCCACTTGGCTGTAAGGCCATATCGCCCGGGGTGAGCAAGTACAGCTTGACCACCAGCGGCATGAATAGCCGTGACAGCATCACTCATTGAACACCAAGTTGGCGGCACATAACCTGGGTTATTACGAGTAAGAAACTTTTTAAACACCTGCTGCATAGTTTTCGCATAGCCATTGTCGACTAGCCACTTAGCAAAGTGAGCGCGAGTGATTGGTGCATCGCCAGCAATCAATTTAACTTCTTCTAACACCCCTTCACGAGTCGCTTTCTCAAGACGGTGAGCGATCATCTCAGCACGCCCAATACGGTGTTGCTTCTGTTGTTCAATGAGCGCTTTGAGTTCTGGTGACTCAGGATCAACGTTTAACCCAACAATATGGATATCTTTGTTTTGCCAAACAGTCGAAATCTCAATGCCGTTGATCAACTGAATCGGAAGGTTGTTATCAGCAATATAGCTGCGTGCTTCAGCAAGCCCATCAGTCGTATCATGATCTGTAATCGCTAGCGCTTCGATGTTAAAGCCAAGCGCTCGGTCAATTAGCTCAGGTGGAGTAAGTCGGCCATCTGAGGCTGTTGTATGACTATGTAGATCAATTCTCATATATTCTTTTTCATTGTTTTCAATTTTTATCGTTATATTTGTGTCAACACACTTGACCCGCAAGCGGAAAACTAGTTAACTAGTACACAAATACGAAGTATCACATTTGATAGGTTCACCATGTTACAAGAATTTAACCAAAACCATAAAGATAAAGTTTTAGAACTTTCTTCAGTAGAAGCAAGTTCAGAGCTTAATTGGTGGCGCACTTGGACAAGTTCTTGGTGGGCTAACGTGTACTTCTAGTTAAACAGTTTGTTTATAAAAAAGTTATCACTAAGCCCGCTTTCATAGCGGGCTTTTTAATTTGTCGAACATCTCACATTCAACTGACTAACAAATCATCGAATTGACCATATTCTAGATTGGGTGAAAGGTATCTTTATGCGACTATGTACGGCAGGAAATTTAAAGAATCATAAAGGAGGTCTTGTGAACAAGGCCATTGAAATCAAAAAGCTGGGAACCATTGAGGTCATCAATTCATCAGTTCCTTACTCGCAAGATCCAACCAGCGTTTTCCATACTCTGTGTGAAAACAAAACAGACAGTTTGCTGTTGGAATCGGCTGAGATTGAATCTAAACAGAACCTGACAAGCCTACTCCTTATCGACTCTGCTGTTCGCATCGTATGTCGCGGACATGAAGTAACCTTTCAAGCATTGACTGAAAACGGTCAAGCGCTAATTGAACACCTTACTCAAAACGTTAAAGCAGAAATTAAATCTGACCTGACTGATAACGTTTTGACGCTGACTTTTGTCGAGCCAAGCAATGAATTAGATGAAGACTCACGTTTAAGAGAAGCCTCTTCATTCGACGCACTGCGTTTAGTTCAGCACAGCTTTGAGCAAGACGCGGATAATAAACACGCGTTATTCATGGCGGGCTTATTCGCTTACGACATCGTGGCAAACTTTGAACCACTCGGTGATGCTGAAGCAACCAACAATTGTCCTGACTTTGTATTCTACGTTGCGGAAACACTGTTGCGTTTCGACCACCAAGAGAACGAAGGCCTACTTCATGCGAGCTTGTTCGCTCAAGATGAAAGCATCAAAGCGCAATTAACTGAGCGCTTAGCCGATATTCAAACTCAGTGTCAGTCACTAAAAGCCATCACAGAAGTAACGCCGCTAGACAATGTTGAAGCGGTACCAAGCGTTTCAGATGAAGACTTCTGCCAAACGGTTCGTGATTTAAAAGAATACGTAGTTAAAGGCGATGTGTTCCAAGTGGTACCTTCACGCCGCTTTACTCTACCTTGCCCTGCTCCATTGGCAGCTTATAAAGAACTGAAACAAAGTAACCCAAGCCCTTACATGTTCTACATGCAAGACGAGCTATTTACTCTGTTTGGTGCATCTCCAGAAAGTGCGCTTAAGTACGAGACCGAAACCAACCAAATCGAGATCTACCCAATTGCTGGTACTCGCCGTCGTGGTAAGCGCCCAAATGGCCAAATCGATTTCGACCTAGACAGCCGTATCGAACTTGAATTGCGTACCGACAAGAAAGAAAACGCCGAGCACATGATGCTAGTAGACCTAGCGCGTAACGATGTTGCACGTATTGCAGAAGCAGGCACACGCCACGTGGCAGACTTGCTGAAGGTTGATCGCTACAGCCATGTGATGCACTTAGTTTCTCGTGTGGTTGGTCAACTACGTGAAGACTTAGACGCACTGCACGCTTACCAAGCTTGTATGAACATGGGCACACTAACGGGCGCACCAAAAATCCGCGCAATGCAGCTTATTCGTGACGTAGAAAAAACACGTCGTGGTAGCTATGGCGGTGCAGTCGGTTATCTAACCGGTGAAGGAACTCTGGATACTTGTATCGTAATTCGCTCTGCTTACGTTGAAGATGGCGTGGCACAAGTACAAGCTGGCGCTGGTGTGGTGTTCGACTCAGACCCACAAGCAGAAGCCGATGAAACTCGCGGCAAAGCACAAGCAGTCATCTCAGCGATTCAAGCTGCACATACTAAAACCATTTCTAACAAGAAGGAGTCGTAATCATGGCTGATATTGTATTCATCGATAACTTCGACTCGTTCACTTACAACCTGGTAGACCAGTTTCGTTCATTAGGTCACAACGTAAAGATTTACCGTAACAACATTCCGGCAAAGGTTGTTGAAGCGGCGATCAACGAACTAGACAACCCGGTTGCACTGCTTTCACCAGGCCCCGGCGCTCCAGCTGATGCGGGCTGCATGCCAGAGCTGATTCAGCTGCTAAAAGGTAAAGTACCAATGATTGGTATTTGCTTAGGCCACCAAGCGATTGTTGAAGCCTACGGCGGCACCGTTGCAGGCGCTGGCGAAATCATTCATGGTAAGGTGTCGCTGATGGAACACCAAAATCATGCGACTTACCAAGGCTTACCTTCTCCACTGGCTATCGCTCGCTACCACTCTTTGGTAGCAACGCATGTATCTGACAGCCTAACCGTGACAGCTGAAGTTGATGACTTGGTGATGTCTGTGGTTCAAGAACAAGACAAGGTTTGTGGATTCCAATTCCACCCTGAATCAATCATGACGACCTACGGTGCAACGCTTCTTGCGAACGCTATCGAATGGGCTCTTGAGAAACCTCTTCGTCTCGAAAAGACTGGAAAATAGGAAACGATCATGGAACAGATTAATAAACTTTACGAACAGCAGTCTCTTACTCAAGAAGAAAGCCAACAATTGTTTGATGTGATCATCAAGGGTGAACTTGACCCAATCTTGATGGCTTCTGCGCTGACTGCACTAAAAATCAAAGGCGAAACGCCCGATGAGATCGCTGGTGCGGCGAAAGCACTGCTTGCGAATGCAAACCCGTTCCCTCGCCCTGATTACGATTTCGCAGACATCGTAGGTACAGGTGGCGACGGTCACAACACCATTAATATCTCAACGACTTCTGCGTTCGTTGCCGCAGCGTGTGGCTTAAAAGTCGCGAAACACGGTAACCGCAGTGTATCGAGCAAATCGGGTTCTTCTGACCTACTGGATTCATTCGGTATCAACCTAGCGATGACAGCAGAGGACACACGTACGGCTGTTGATGAACTTGGCGTAGCATTCCTATTTGCTCCGCAGTATCACGTCGGTGTACGTCACGCGATGCCTGTTCGTCAAACAATGAAAACACGCACTATCTTCAACATCCTTGGTCCACTGATTAACCCTGCTCGCCCTAACATCGAGCTAATGGGTGTTTACAGTAAAGAGCTGGTGCGCCCTATCGCTGAAACCATGCTGCAAATGGGCATGAAGCGTGCAGCGGTTGTTCACGGTAGCGGCCTAGATGAAGTGGCGATTCATGGCGAGACCATCGTTGTTGAAATTAAAGATGGCGAGATTCACGAGTACACAGTGACTCCAGCTGACTTTGGTTTGAACACTCACCCTCTTGAAGCTATCAAGGGCGGCGAGCCAGAAGAGAACAAAGCCATCACAACCGATATCCTGACGGGTAAAGGCACTGAAGCCCAAGTTGGCGCAGTAGCGGTGAACGTTGCTCTATTGATGCGTCTATTTGGTCACGAAGACCTAAAAGCCAACGCGCAACAAGCCATTGATGCGATGAACTCTGGCAAAGCATACGAGCTTGTACAAAAGCTTGCTGCGCACGCCTAACGAACGACGAGTTGAGACAAAGAACATGACACAGACTACCGATAAACTGTCGACCCACGTTTCAGTCAAAGAAGCTGAAATGGCGGAAGTACTAGCAAAAATCGTTCGTGATAAATACCAATGGGTTGAAGCGCGTAAGCAAACTCAACCATTGGACGAGTTTAAAGCAGCGTTAACCGCAACAGACCGCAGCTTTTATGATGCACTGAGCGGCGAACAGACGGTTTTCATTACTGAATGTAAGAAAGCCTCTCCGTCAAAAGGTTTGATCCGTGACGAGTTTGACCTGGACTACATTGCATCGGTTTACAACAACCACGCTAATGCGATTTCAGTTCTGACCGACGAGAAATACTTCCAAGGTGACTTTGAGTTTTTACCTAAGGTTCGCAGCATTGCTAAGCAACCAATCCTGTGTAAAGACTTCATGGTTGATACCTACCAAGTTTACTTAGCTCGTCACTATTCAGCTGATGCTATCTTGTTGATGCTATCGGTATTAGATGATGAAGAGTACAAAGCACTTGCTGAGGTTGCTCACTCACTCAGCATGGGTGTGCTTACTGAAGTCAGCAATGAAGAAGAGCTTCACCGCGCTGTGGCTCTAAACGCTAAGGTGATCGGCATTAACAACCGTAACCTACGTGACCTGTCGACGGATTTGAACCGTACCAAAGAGTTGGCTCCACTGATTCGCGAGCTGGCTCCAAACGCCATCGTGATTTCAGAGTCTGGTATCTACACCCACCAACAAGTGCGTGACCTTTCAACATTTGCAGATGGCTTCCTAATCGGCAGCTCTCTTATGGCTGAAAAGAACCTTGAACTTGCCGTTCGTAAAGTAACGCTGGGCGAAAACAAGGTGTGTGGTTTAACTCACTCTGACGATGCTGCCAAAGCGTATCAAGCGGGTGCGGTATTCGGTGGTCTGATTTTCGTTGAAGCGTCTAAGCGTCATTTGGATATCGAAGCGGCTCGTTTGACTATGAGCGGTGCACCGCTGAACTACGTGGGTGTGTTCCAAAACCACAGCGTGGCAGATGTGACTAACACGGTTTCTGAGCTCGGTTTGTTTGCTGTACAACTGCACGGTGATGAGTCTCAAGCGTATGTCGATGAGCTAAAACAATCACTGCCTGAAGGCGTTGAGATTTGGAAAGCTTACGGTGTGGCTTCGGGCGCTGAGAGCGCGTTACCAGAATTACTGGAAAGCAACGTGACTCGTCACCTGCTAGATACTAAAGTGGGTTCGCAAACGGGTGGTACAGGCCAAGCGTTCGATTGGAGCCTGATCAACAACCAAAGCGCAATCATGTTGGCTGGTGGTCTAAACCCAAAAAATGCTAACCAAGCCGCTAAGTTGGGCTGCTTAGGATTAGACCTAAACTCTGGTGTTGAATCCGCTCCTGGTAAAAAAGACGCAGACAAACTGCAACGTGCTTTTGCAGCGATTCGTAATTACTAGTCTGGCTTTAAACGCAGAAACTAAAACATATTTGTGAGCTTTGCCTGAGCGAGGCTCAAACAAGACTAAACGACTTGGTGTGAAGACACGCCAATAGAATTGAAGGAATAAGATAATGGCTAAACTCGATGCCTACTTCGGTGAATACGGTGGTCAATACGTACCGCAGATCCTAGTGCCAGCACTAGACCAACTTGAACAAGCATTTATCGATGCACAAGCCGATCCTGAGTTCCGCAGTGAATTCATGACGCTTCTTCAAGAGTACGCGGGTCGTCCTACGGCACTAACGCTGACTCGCAACCTAACGAAAGGTACAAAAACTAAACTGTACCTTAAGCGTGAAGACCTACTTCACGGTGGCGCACACAAGACCAACCAAGTACTGGGTCAAGCGCTTCTTGCTAAACGTATGGGTAAACAAGAAATCATCGCTGAAACTGGCGCTGGTCAACACGGTGTTGCGACGGCTCTAGCATGTGCTCTATTAGGTCTTAAGTGTCGTGTTTACATGGGTGCGAAAGACGTTGAACGTCAAAGCCCGAACGTGTTCCGTATGAAGCTAATGGGCGCAGAGGTTATCCCTGTTCATTCTGGCTCTTCAACGCTAAAAGATGCATGTAACGAAGCGCTACGTGACTGGTCTGCAACTTATGAAGACGCGCACTACCTACTAGGTACGGCTGCGGGTCCTCACCCATTCCCGACGATTGTTCGTGATTTCCAGCGCATGATTGGTGAAGAAACGAAGAACCAAATTCTAGCTCGTGAAGGTCGCCTTCCTGATGCAGTTATTGCTTGTGTCGGCGGTGGTTCTAACGCTATCGGTATGTTCGCGGATTTCATTGAAGAAGAATCTGTACGCCTAATCGGTGTAGAGCCTGCTGGTAAAGGTATTGATACCGACCAACACGGCGCGCCGCTTAAACACGGTAAAACCGGTATCTTCTTCGGTATGAAAGCACCACTGATGCAAGATGAGAACGGTCAAGTAGAAGAGTCTTACTCTGTGTCTGCCGGTCTAGATTTCCCATCAGTTGGTCCTCAACACGCCCACCTAAACGCAATTGGCCGTGCTGAATACGACAACGTGACCGATGACGAAGCACTAGAAGCGTTCCAAGCTATCGCACGTAACGAAGGTATTATCGCAGCGCTAGAGTCATCTCATGCTTTAGCTCATGCAATCAAAATGGCTCACGACGACCCAGAGAAAGAACAGCTATTAGTCGTTAACTTATCTGGCCGTGGTGACAAAGACATTTTCTCTGTACACGACATCCTTAAAGAGAAAGGAGCATTATAATGGATCGCTATCAATCACTATTCACTCGCTTAGCTGAAAAAAATCAGGGTGCATTTGTACCATTCGTAACAGTTGGCGATCCTAACCCTGAACAGTCTCTTAAGATCATGGAAACTTTGGTTGAAGCAGGTGCTGATGCGCTTGAACTTGGTATTCCGTTCTCAGATCCGCTTGCAGATGGCCCAACAATCCAAGGTGCAAACATTCGCGCGTTAGATTCCAAAGTAACGCCAGATGTGTGCTTCGATCTTATCGGTCAAATTCGTGCTAAGTACCCAGAGCTACCAATTGGCCTACTGATGTACGCGAATTTGGTTTACGCACGTGGTATCGATAACTTTTACGAGCGTTGTGCTAATGCGGGTATCGACTCGGTACTGATTGCCGACGTACCAACCAACGAAAGTGGTGAGTTTGTTGCGGCAGCGAAGAAGTTTGGCGTTCATCCAATCTTTATTGCTCCACCAACAGCGAGCGATGAAACACTTCAGTCAGTATCTGAACTTGGTGGTGGTTACACTTACCTACTTTCTCGTGCTGGCGTAACGGGTGCAGAAACAAAAGCAAACATGCCAGTAGCCGCACTGCTTGATCGTTTGAACAAGTTCGATGCGCCACCAGCACTGCTTGGTTTCGGTATCTCTGCTCCTGAGCAAGTAAAAGAAGCGATTCAAGCTGGCGCTGCCGGTGCTATCTCAGGCTCAGCGGTTGTAAAAATCATTGAGAACAACGTTGAACAGCCAGAAGCAATGCTTAAAGCATTAGCTGAATTTGTAACGCCAATGAAAGCTGCAACACAGAAGTAATCTTTAGCATTCGCTAAACACGACTGTAGATTCTAAAAGGCACCACAGATGTGGTGCCTTTTTTATTGTTGTCAGAAAAAGTCGCTAATCATCAACTTTCATCGCCTTCTTGATTGCAGCCTCATTGAGTGTCGCTTTAATGGGATCAGTGATTTTATCCACTAAATCGACAGGCATTGGGAATACGATGGTCGTAGTGCGTTCATTCGCGACCTCGGTTAATGTCTGCATATAACGTAACTGAATGGCGTTAGGCGCTTTGTTCAGTACTTCTGCGGCTTCTCTTAGCTTAGTGGATGCCTCTAGCTCACCTGTTGCATGTATCACCTTAGCTCGACGAGAACGCTCTGCCTCTGCTTGTTTCGCAAGAGCTCGCACCATACTGTCATCAAGATCAACATGCTTAATCTCGACATTGGCAATCTTAATCCCCCAGTTATCGGTGTGCTGATCAAGAATTGATTGTAAATCTCTGTTGAGCTCTTCTCGCTCAGACAACAGCTCATCCAATTCATGCTGACCTAGAACAGACCGCAACGTGGTTTGTGAGAGTTGGCTAGTGGCTTCGAGATAGTTCTCCACGTTGTTGATTGCCATCTTAGGATCAAGCACTCGGAAATAGACCACAGCGTTAACCTTAACCGACACATTATCTCTGGTGATCAAATCTTGTGTTGGTACATCTAAAACGATGGTTCGCAAGTCGACTCGCACGATTTGTTGAATGAAGGGAATGATGATAATTAACCCTGGCCCTTTCACACCGTAAAAGCGCCCTAAGAAGAACACTACTGCACGCTCGTACTCGCGCAGAACTCTGAACATACTAGCTATCAACAAGATAACAAGCACGATAACAATACCTATAGTGTGTATAAACATAACCGCCCCCTAATGGTAACGATGGTTAAGCAATAAATAATTCAATCAAGTTTGTCCTAGCATTCCGCGCTAACAGCCCGTGCTAACCAGAGTTCGATGGTGTCTCATCGGGCAGCGCTTCAACATCCAAAGAAAGCCCGGTGAGCTTGGTGACTCTGATACTCTGTCCTGCTTTCAGTTCATTGACGCATTTAGCTTGCCAGATTTCACCTTCAACCAGCACTCGACCCGCGCCAGGAAAACCGCTTACAACTTTACCCGTCTCGCCAACCACCGCTTCCATCCCAGTCGTCACTGGCTTATTTCTGACTCGGACTAGCATTGATATTGTTACGACAATAAACGCTACAGAGAGCAAACTGATTCCGATAATTAACGGCAATGCGATTTGGTAACCCGGTACTTCAGTGTCCATCAGCATGATTGAGCCCAATGTAAATGCAGCAACGCCACCCAAACCGAAAATACCAAAGCTCGGACTAAAGGCTTCCGCAACCATTAAAGCTATACCCAACAAGATCAAAGCAAGACCCGCGTAACTCACAGGCAGCATTTGTAACGAGTACATCGCCAATAACAGACAGATACCGCCCAATACACCTGGTAAGCCGACCCCTGGGTTATAAAACTCCAGCAACAAACCATAGATACCGATGAGCATGAGGATGTAAGCGACATTTGGATTCGTAATCACCGAAAGCAAACTAAAGCGCCAGTCTTGTTCTCGCTCGACAAAAGCAACATCACTAAGTTGGACTTCCTGACTGACCCCGTTGATGGTGATGATGCGTCCGTTGATCAGTTCAACCAATTGCTGAAGGTCGCTGGCAATAAAATCAATCACGTTAAGCGAAAGTGCATTCTCTGAGTCCAAACTCGCCGCTTCTCTTACCGCTTTTTCTGCCCATTCTTCGTTACGTTTGTGCAGCTTAGCCAAACTGACAATGTAAGCCGCTGCATCATTGATGACTTTCTTTTCCATCGCAGTGGTGGCTTTTACCTGATCTGAGTTCTCTTGTTTCGTTGCGTCTTGTTCACTCGCAGAAGTGTTGTCGTCTTTATTGGTATCGTCTTGAGGCGACAAGGGATTAGTCGGCGCTTTGCCACCACCAAGAGACACTGGCGTGGCTGCGCCTAAATTGGTTCCGGGCGCCATGGAAGCAACGTGGCTGGCAAGTAAAATATAGGTACCGGCGCTCGCTGCTCGTGAACCCGCAGGCCCAACCCAAGTAGCGACTGGAATCGGTGAGGTGGTGATGGATCGAATAATGTCACGCATCGATGAGTCTAACCCGCCAGGCGTGTTCATTTTCAAAATAATGAGCTTTGCTTGCTCATCGTGAGCTTGTTCTATTTCTCTAGTGAGGTAATCACTGGTCGCCGGACCTATCCCTCCGTTCACCTCAATCACCCAGACATCATCGGCCTGAGCAAACACTGAGCTGAGCAACAGAAGAAACGCAAACAAGTACTTTAATATAAAAGTCATAGCCCCTCTCCTTACAACTGAGATGCTAGATAGACGTTTTATTTAAAGCGCAGAGGTAACATCTTGGTAATAAATAGATACCTTAAGCATAGTTCAGGCTAAATTTCACACAACACGTACTTGTGGATTTACCCCAACACAAACGCTCAAAAAACACTCGCGAATGAAATCAAAATGTTAATGGGACGTTTTCAACACCAACGATTGTAAATCATTCACAAAACCTCCAGCGAAAAAGCTTTTATAAATTCAACAAATAACATCGCTATAAAAAACCAAGGCAAACGATTGCATTGTTGTGCAAAATCAACAAATGACATTAGACCACTTGTTTTTCAGAGACTTTCACCTCTGCTCATATTGATAAATGTAAAGGATACGTGTAAAACTCGTCGCGAAATATTAATCCAATGGTACATCGTACATTGGTGAGTAGTTCTGGGATTTTTATATTTAGTAGCACAGAGGTTATGGAAGTGTTAAAAGAAAAGAGTTTACTAAGCAACATCGGCGTTCAAGTCGTTATTGCAATGATCGTCGGTACTGTAGTTGGTGCGATGATGGGTGACAGCGCAACTATGTTCGCTCCACTGGGTGCTATCTTCATCAACTTGATCAAGATGTTGGTTATCCCTCTAGTCGCAGTTGCACTGATTTCAGGTGCTGCTGGTTTAGGCAACAGTTCATCTGCAGGTAAAGTCGGCGTAACTACATTGGGTTACTTTGCACTAACGTCTGCACTTGCTGTAGCGCTAGCGCTAGTAATGGGTGAAGTATTCGAACCGGGTCGTGGTATCGATGTTTCTGGCGTAGAAGGCATGTTCTCTTCTGAATACGCTGCGAAAGGCGAACTTCCAACGTTCTGGGCAACCATCACTGGCATGATCCCTACCAACGTTTTCCAATCATTGAATGAAGCAAACATTCTGCAAATTCTCGTTTTCTGCTTATTCTTCGGTATTGCGATTTCTAAACAAGCGAAAGAAAAACGTGATCCTATCATCAATGGCGTAAACGCGATTGTTGACGCTATGGTTTGGATGATCAACAAGGTTATGATCATTGCACCACTTGGCGTATTCGGCCTAATGGCAGAAGCAGTTGGTACATTCGGTTTTGGCGCACTTATGGTTGTGTTCAAACTGTTCGTTGTTTACATCGCTGCGATCCTGATCTTCGGTTTTGTTGCTTACCCACTGATGATTCAGATCTTCACTAAGACTTCAGCTAAGAAGTTCCTAGTGGCAATGAAGAAGCCTCAAGCGGTTGCACTATCAACAGCCTCTTCAATGGCGACACTGCCAGTAACAATGGAAACGGTAGAGAAAGAACTTGGCGTTCGTAACTCTACGGCTTCATTCGTTCTACCACTTGGTGCGACGATCAACATGTCTGGTAATGCAATTTACTACGGCCTAGTTGCTATCTTCTTTGCACAGCTGTTCAACATCGACCTGTCTATGGGTGCTTACGTTGCTATCATCGTAACCTCTACGCTAGGCGCAGTTGGTCAAGCAGGTGTTCCAGGTCCTTCTTTCCTAGTGGTTGCGGTTCTTCTAGCAGCTGGTATCCCTATCGAAGGTCTACCTCTGTTGTTCGCTCTAGACCGTATCTTCGACATGATTCGTACTGCTCTGAACATCACTGGTGATGCAGCATGTGCAGTAATCGTTGATTCTCTAATCAAAGACGAAGCGAAAGAAGCTGAGCTACAAAAACAGCAAGCGTAATCAATAAACGCTAAGTTGGTGGTGATTGAATTGATACCACCAGCTTAAACTAAAAAATCCGAGAGCCTCACAGCCCTCGGATTTTTTGTTTTTGGTGTTCTAGTTATAAGCGTTACGCGAATTACAAATCAGCGCCATAGATATCAAACGTGAAGTACTTAGAAGCAATCTTGTCGTAAGTACCATTTGCTCTGATCTCTTCAATCGCGGCATTGAATTGTTTCGCCAGTTTTGAATCCTGTTTTCTTAGTGCTAAAGCCGTACCTTCACCAATGTAGGCTTTGTCAGTTACTGCTTTGCCTTTAAATTCAAAACCCTCACCTTCTTTCTTATCTAAAAAAGCGAGCGACAGTTGATCGGAATTGCCGAAGGTAAGATCTAAACGGCCATTTTGCAGATCCAGATACACTTCATCTTGCCCGGTATAACGTTTAATGTTTGCCACATCACCAAACTTATCTGTTACGTAGCGATCGTGAATCGTGCCTTGTTGAACACCGATGGTTTTGCCCGCTAAGCCGGCCTCATCGACGCTGAATTCCGCGCTTTTAGCAGCAACAAACACGGCTGGAGTTTGGTAGTACTTATCAGTAAACAAGATCTTACGCTTACGCTCTTCGGTAATACGCATTGAAGCCATAATCACATCTGACTTTCTTGCCAACAAACTTGGAATTAGCGAGTCCCAACTTTGTGAAACCCAAGTACAATCGAGTTTGGCTTGCTCACACAAGGCATCAGCTATCTCAATATCAAACCCAACAGGCACACCGTCACTGTTTTTATAGTTGAATGGCGGATACGTAAAGTCTGACGCCAAACGGATTTCTTTCGCCTGTACCGTTGTACCAAGTAAAGCGGCCGCACAAGCGAGTCCTAGTATTATCTTTTTCATCATTGCCATCCTAGATATGATCTTTATCGAGTTGAGATTGAGTTTCTTTATGTTGAGATTGTTGAATTTGTCTGCCTTGTTGATTCTTTTCTAATTCGGTTTGGTAGCGTGTTAGTGACGTTATCACTTCTAGCATGCTCTCTTGGCTACCAATACTGATTCGAACACAGTTACGCAAAGCAGGTTCATGGTTTTGATTCCTTGTCACAATGCCATCCTTCGCCAATACACTGAACACTTGATGCCCAGGTTTTTGACGCAGCAAAATAAAGTTCGTCGATGAAGGGTAAACAGACTCGATGAAATCAAACTGCGTTAACTCACAAGCAAACCAGTTGCGTAGTTCGACCAGCTTTTGTGTAGCACCTTGCATCACTGAGACTCGTTCATCAGACAAAGCGTCTAGCACGATTTGCGATGAGCAATCTGGCATTGGATACGGTGGAATTAATTTAGCGACATACTGCATCACATTTTGACTCGCTAAGATAAAGCCACAGCGCACCGCAGCAAGTCCAAACGCCTTAGATAAAGTGCGAATCACAACCAAGTGCGGATAACGCTCAATAAGGCTAACGGCTGACGTTTGTGGTTCAAATTCGATATACGCTTCATCAACCACCACTAGAGATTTCCCGATAGTCCCTTCCAGTACCTGAATCAAATCCGATCTGGGAATCACATTACCCGTTGGATTGTTTGGTGAACAAAGGAAAACGATATTGACCAACTCAGCTTTATTCAGAATGTCAGCAACATCTAAGCTGAAATCTTCCTGCAAAGGAGAGTCGAGCGTTTCAATCGCTAATGCATCAGCGCAAAACTCATACATGGCATACGTTGGTGAACAAATCAGGATATTGTCACTCGCGGGCTTACAGAATGTTCTGATCAGCAAGTCAATCGCTTCATCAGCGCCACGAACAGCAACAGTTGCAGCGTCAGTTCCGCAATACGCTTGGTAAGCCTTGGCAATATCTTGTGGTAAAAAGTCTGGGTAACGATTATGGCTGGCTTCTCCTTGAAACAGCGAGCTTTCCAATTCGTTCGCGTTTAGCCATACACGTCCATCACCACCAATTCTTCTTGCCGATTGATAAGGTATTAATTTTTTTACAGCCTGAGGCACTAAGCTATCAATAAAAGATGTCAAGAAGCTATCCCTTTCACAAAATCACAATGTCTTCACCACTGCCTTCATATTCAAAAAATGTGAACCATGCACATATTGAATCACAAATGATGACTAAGTATTTACATTCAAACAGAACACTATTGATAAATGAATCGAAATAATCACATAATAGCCATGATAAAAAGTCATAGGTAAAGATATGAATAGCACACTTTCTTCAACCAAAACCTTGCTCGCATTTTTATCGACGGCAAGGCACCTTAACTTTACGCGCGCGGCACATGAGCTCAATGTCACGCAAGGTGCAGTGAGTCGTCAGGTACTCTCGTTTGAAGAAAGCCTTGGCTGCGACCTCTTCTATCGCCATGCTCGAGGATTGTCTTTAACGCCGAAAGGAGAAGAGCTGGTTCCCTTGATACAAGGAACGATTCATCAACTGCAATCGGCTCTGAATCAAGTGGCTAGCTCTCCCTCTAAGATCAAACTCAATGCTCCGAGTTGTATTACCTCTTGGCTCTTACCCAAGTTGATGTCATTTCAACAGGCCTATCCTGATATTGATGTCGAGCTCACTTCGACCATCAAGCACGTTTTTGAGCCAAGCTTTGATCCCTTCGATGCGGTGATTACTTATGGCAAGAAACCAAGCCAACACTCAATTGTTAGCCAACTACTGTTCAACGAGCAACTAGCTCCTGTCTGCCAAACACAGAGTATTGTTCCAAGTCACCTGATAGATAGCACTTCAACTGTCATCAAGCCACACAAGCTTGCTCAGTACACTTGGTTGCACGCTAACAATGAGCAGAGTGACTGGCGACTATGGTTAGAGCACATAGGAAGCCATGACCTTTCAAGCAAGAACAACCAACAATTCGCGACACTCGACCAAGCGATGAATGCCGCGATTCAGGGCTTTGGTATAGCAATCGGTGACATCACGCTTGCTAAGCAAGATATTGATTTGGGCAGATTGGTGAAAGTGAGTGAAGGCAGTGTCTTCTCTGGAAATGGTTACTTCCTATTACAACCCAAGAACCGTCAGAATGCCTCGCTATCAACCTTAGTCGATTGGCTAGTCGATTAACGGTTATCAAATTGCCAATTCAGGAGCCTTAAAGCTTCAGTAGATCGTCATAATGAGAATTTTACCATTCTCAAAATAAAACTATTTTTCGTCAGCTCCGTATTGGTGTTTAGAGAATAGAACTTACGTTCCTTTAACTAATTGAAAAGAAATTCAATTCTATTTGGTAGGAAAGTGGTTCTGTTCAATTGGAAAAAATGGCATTCGAATTGCTTTGTCATAGATAACCCAACCAATATACAGCAGGTTGCATCATTTGAACTGCAGCTTGTCACGGAGGATAGGCTATGACCTTACAAAGACATACGTATTACGGCTTAATTCACCATGGAATTAAAACCTTATTAATGGACAGAATTGGTCACTTCACAGAACGTGAATATCACGAGTATCTCGACTTAACGACCGGTAAATCGACATGTTTTGCCATGAGTGAGCAAGAACTCGAAAACACCTTAGACAGTTTGAAAAGCGAAGGTTATCTTGAAGACATCAAGAAGCTGATACCTCGCTACCAAACCTCGTCAATGCGATAACCTGTCTAAACTCGTTAAACACGATGAAGGGTTAGATGGAATTAAATGGCACCCAATTGTCTCGGGCTATTTAGCATCGAGACAGTTTTCGTTAGACTGTCTGCAACTCAACTAACTGGATAGTCAGTGCCACATGAAGCAAATCCTTGATTTCATTCCTCTCATTATTTTCTTTGCGCTGTACAAGATGTATGACATCTATACCGCGACTGGTGCTTTGATCGTTGCATCTGCAGTTCAAATTGTTTTGACGTATTTCATCTACAAGAAAGTAGAAAAAATGCAGATCATCACGTTTCTGATGGTTGCCGTATTTGGCGGCATGACCATCTTCTTGCACGACGACAACTTCATTAAGTGGAAAGTGACCATCGTTTACGCGCTGTTTGCTATCGGCCTGACAGTCAGTCACATCATGGGCAAGTCAGCTATTAAAGGAATGTTGGGCAAAGAGATTTCACTTCCTGAGTCAGTGTGGGCCAAGATCAACTGGGCATGGACTCTGTTCTTTACTCTATGCGCTATTCTCAACGTTTACGTTGCTTTCAACCTACCGTTGGATGTTTGGGTGAACTTCAAGGTGTTTGGCTTACTCATCGCTACCCTGCTCTTCACCTTACTGACGGGTGTATATATTTATAAGCATTTACCAAAAGATCAGCACCTACAAAAAGACCAACAGCAAGAACTAACAGACAAAAATACCGACGAGAAGTAACCCTAAGGGATGAGTCCTCATTCCCTTTTTGATACAATTCTTATCAATATGCTATTTAACAGTGGCCAATGATACTCGTGATCATTGGCCACTGGCTTTTTTGTGTTGCAGAAACTGGTCAAAATAAAGCCTATTATTTACTGACAATCTCACTAAATTAGCGGCAATCTGGTTTCTTGTTGTTCAATGCACTCATTTGCCAATGTGCTTAACCAGTCAACACATCTGTTTTTATTTAAGATAATCAATACCATCAAGAGTACAACAATGACTATTCAATCAACTTTGAACCCGATTGGTTCTTTACTTCTTCGCACATTAGCGATGCCTTCTGATACAAATGCAGCAGGCCAGATTTTCGGTGGTTGGATAATGTCTCAGCTCGACCTAGCTGGCGGTATCTTGGCGAAAGAGATCTCTAACGGCAAAATAGTCACAGTTTCAGTATCAAGTATCGAGTTCAAACAACCAGTCTCTGTGGGTGATGTGGTATGTGTTTATGGTGATTGCACTAAGATTGGTCGCAGCTCGATGAATATCGACCTAGAAGTATGGGTTAAGCCGGTACTTGACCACGGCATCGGTGACCGTTACAAGGTTTGTGGCGCGACATTCAACTACGTCGCGGTTGATGAAAGTGGTAAGCCTCGCTCTATCAATAAATAGGACTTTTCACTCCGTCGTTTACGTAAATGGTCTTTAGTTCGAGTCAATGAAATAGCTAAAGACCATAGAGCTCTCTCGCACCAATTCACAATTTCTTATCATTAGCTCTTCCAATACCAATTAGTTCGCGTAAATTAGCAAGATAGCGAATTTAAACGCCCCAATTTAGTGAAGTAAAATAAGGATATCTCAATATGTGGTACGTGATTTTTTCTCAAGACGTCGAAAATTCATTAGAAAAGCGCCTAAGTGTTCGCCCACAACATCTAGAACGCCTACAAACACTTCACGATGAAGGCCGACTGTTAACAGCAGGCCCAATGCCAGCCATTGACTCAGATAACCCTGGTGAAGCTGGCTTCACAGGTTCGACTGTGATTGCTGAGTTTAATTCTTTAGAAGATGCACAGACATGGGCAGACGCAGACCCGTACATCGCTGCTGGTGTCTACCAAAATGTTATTGTTAAACCATTCAAGAAAGTATTTTAACGTGAAAAAATGGATTATTGGCTCACTGACTTTAGCTCTGCTCGCAGGCTGTTCATCAAGTGAGCATGACGAACAAAGACAGCTAGAGATGATGGCGCAGCACCGTGCTGGCGTTTTATCTGCTGGCCTGCCGATTGAGTACGGCCCGCTGTCGGTCATGCGCGTATTAGCAAAAAACACGGTTATCGAAATCATGATGATCTACAACCAAGATGCAAAAGGTGCTAAGCCTTTAAACCAAGTTGTAGACATGAGTGTGAATAGCTACTGCACTAACTCAGAAGTAAGAGCAAACCTTGACATGGGCTTGGCTTACAACATCAAGATTCGTAACACACGCGGACAATTGATGGTTGAGAAGCTGATCAGCAAAAATACCTGTCAGAGCAGCAGTTAGATTCGAGATTTAAACAAGCATAAAACCAGAAGGCCTAGCATTTGCGAGGCCTTTTTTGTGGTTCATCGTGGATTAGCGGGTCAATCAAATCTTAGGCCGAACTATGCCTCAGCTGATTCCCACTCTTTACGCAGTGTCTTCGTCGCCGATACAAGGTTGGCCAAGGCGGCTTCTGTCTCAGCCCAGTTACGCGTCTTCAGTCCGCAGTCAGGGTTTGCCCATAAACGTTCAACCGGAATTCTCTTTGCCGCTTTCTTAAGTAAATCAATAATCCACTCTTCTGAAGGGATGTTTGGCGAGTGAATATCGTAAACACCCGGGCCTATCGCATTCGGATAGTTAAACTCTTCAAACGCTTTCAATAGTTCCATATTTGAACGAGAGGTTTCAATGGTAATCACATCGGCGTCTAATGCGGCCACTGAATCAATGATTTCGTTGAACTCGCTGTAGCACATGTGAGTATGAATTTGCGTCTCTGGTTTAGCACTCGCGGCCGAGATCTTAAAGGCATCGACGGCCCATTCTAAATATTCTGCGTGGTCACGTTTTTTCAATGGTAAACCTTCACGAATCGCTGGTTCATCAATCTGAATAATATTGATTCCTGCATCTTGTAGGTCAGACACTTCATCACGCAGCGCAAATGCCAATTGATTAGTGATCTCTTTGCGTGAGATGTCTTCACGTGGGAACGTCCAGCACAAGATAGTGACAGGGCCAGTTAACATCCCTTTCATTTGTTTAGAAGTTAGAGATTGGGCATAGGTAGACCACTCCACCGTCATCGGTTTCTCACGCTCGATATCCGCGACTACAATAGCTGGTTTCACGCAGCGAGAACCGTAGCTTTGCACCCAACCAAATTTAGTGGTTTGAAAGCCCGCTAGATTTTCTGCAAAGTACTCCACCATATCATTACGTTCCGCTTCACCATGAACCAACACATCCAAATCTAGCGCTTCTTGGCGTTTCACCGCATCCGCAATATGGCCTTTCAATGCGGTTGTGTATTCCGCTTCACTCAGTTTGCCGGTTCGGTAAGCACTACGCTGAATTCGGATCTCCCCTGTTTGTGGGAACGAACCAATGGTTGTGGTTGGCAATAGTGGTAAACCCAGCACCTCAGACTGATGAACCGCACGTTCTGCATAAGGAGCACTACGCTCTGCTAATGCTTTGGTAATCGTGCTAAGACGAGCCTGTACTTGAGGCTTGTTCACATGAGTCGAGCTCTTACGTGCAACAATAGGTTGGCTATAAGTCTCACACGCTAATATGGCATTTTGATCGCCGTCAAGCGCAGCACCCAATAAGCTAACTTCCGTGACTTTCTGTTTCGCGAAAGCAAACCAGCTTTTCACTTCATCGCTAAGTGAATCTTCTAACTCTAAGTCAACTGGGCTGTGCAGCAGCGAACATGAACTTGCGACCCAAAGCTTATCGTCTAACTTCTCTTTCACTGGTTGCAGTTTCGCTAGCTGAGTAGCCAAGTCTGCTCGCCAAACATTGCGCCCGTTGATGACACCTGCAGACAGCACCCACTCTTCAGGTAGTTTACTCACGACTTCATCGAGTTGTTGTGGCGCAGCAGCCAAATCGATGTGTAAACCATTGACGGGCAGTTCTATGATTTTATCTAACGTGTCAGTCACCGAATCAAAGTAAGTGGTAAGCAGCAGTTTTACATCACCTTGAATCACTTGATAAGCCAACTTGAATGAATCAGCCCAACGTTTTTCAAGTTCCAGAGAAAGGATAGGCTCATCGATTTGCACCCACTCAACACCTAACTTGGAAAGTTTAGCCAAAATCGCTTGGTAGGCAGTAAGCAGGCGTGGAAGCAAGCTTAGGCGATCAAAGCCCTCTTCCACTTCTTTGCCTAGGTACAAGTAAGACAGCGGGCCAAGAAGGACTGGCTTAACCTTATGCCCAGCTTGAATAGCTTCATTCACTTCATCAAACAGTTGCGGCCAGCTCACGTCAAACGAATCATCTTTACTGAATTCGGGCACAATGTAGTGGTAGTTAGTGTTGAACCACTTGGTCATGTCAGATGCAGCTGCACCGTCTTGAGCACTTTCTGAACCATGTTTCCCGCCACAACAAGTTGGCTGCTTTTGAGATTGTATTTGAGTTTGTGATTGCCCGCGACCAACACGGAACAAGGTATCTAAGTCTGGGAAGGCTTTCTCTTCTTCAGAGCCACCAGCGTGACGCTTTGGCACATGACCCAAAAGCAAAGTCGTTGTTAACACATGGTCGTACCATGCGAAGTCACCCGCAGTTGCAAAGCTTAGATTCGCGTCGGCTTGTACATTCCAGTTACGATTTCTCAGTTCGCTGCCGAGCTGCTTAAGCTCTGACTGGCCAATCTCGCCGCGCCAGTACTTCTCTAATGTAAATTTCAGTTCGCGTTTTTCACCGATGCGTGGGTAGCCAAGAATATGCGTTGTCGTAGTCATGAGCCTGTTCCTTATTCAATAATTGTTAGTATCTTTTCAGACCACCTATTGAAGATTACGCTTTATCAAAAAGGCGTCTGGATGGCTAAACTATCCACCCAATCTGAATAATGAACAACGTCCAAATATTCATCTTGTTTATTAAAAATATTCATCTTGAATAAACCAAAGATGAGGAACTCAAAACCATCTAGACATCTAGACGTTTACAAATGATAAAAAACCCCGTAGGGTGATTATTAAGAAATATTGAATTGGCTTAGGGAATATGAGGAATACTCATGATAGAGCTTAAACACCTTCGAACATTGACTACCTTGAGAGACAGCGGCTCACTGACAGCAACTGCAACCTCTCTTCATCTGACGCAGTCGGCGCTTTCTCATCAATTGAAAGACCTTGAGGCGCGTATTGGCGGTCAGCTTTTCCTTCGTAAAACTAGGCCAGTTAAATTCACCTCTGAAGGTGAGATTTTGCTTAAGCTCGCCGATGAGATACAGCCAAGAATCGCTAAAGCAGAGAACGAACTCGCAAGCCTGAAAGAGGATGTGAATGGCCGTTTGCACATGGCGATCGAGTGTCACTCATGCTTCCAATGGTTAATGCCCGCTTTGAAGGAATACCAAGTTGCTTGGCCAAGCGTAACCCTAGATTTCTCGTCAGGCTTTGGTTTTGAGCCGCTGCCCGCATTAATGGCTGGTGAATTAGATTTGGTGATCACCTCTGATATACAGCCGCGTTCAGAGGTTCATTATGAGCCACTCTTTGATTTCGAGATGCGTTTGATCACTGCAATAAACTCGCCTTTGGCTGAAAAGCCAAGCATTGAACCGCAAGATCTTAGCGATCTCACGATGCTCTCCTATCCAGTTCAAAAACAGCGTTTAGATGTCGTGAAGCACTTTTTGCAACCTGCAGGTGTAGAACCTAAGAAGTGGAAGCAGGCAGACAACACCTTGATGTTGGTGCAAATGGTATCGGCAGGATTAGGTGTCGCGGCATTACCAAACTGGGCAATCAGTGAGTTCTCAAGGCAAGGCTTGATAGCCAGCAAGCCGTTAGGTAAAGGGCTTTCGAGAAGACTGTTTGCTGCAGTAAGAAACTCAGAAAAAGACAAGCGTTACCTACAGGCTTTCTTTAGTACGGCAAGGCAACAGAGTAAGAGTCACCTTGATGGTATTGAGGTCGTTTAACAATAACCATCATCAACTAACTCCGCTTACACCAAGCACAAGAAACAAATGCCAGAAACAAAAAAAGTCACAGATAATCTGTGACTTTTTAGTTTCAGTACCGATGATTTTCGATACCTGTTGATTCGCGAAAAATAGACTATCTTGCGTAAGATTTAAACTGGTTAGTCAGTGGGTCGTATTGATAGCCAAGCATATCAAGCTTACCGACGACACTTTCTATATCCATCTCATACATGCTAATGAGCTCTTCAAAACTGTCGCACTCTAAGCGCAGTTTTTCGTTCACTATTCCCAGCAAGATAATGCTATCCAGGCTTTTGACGTTGCTTAAATCCATCTCGTACTCCTTACGAACACACTGACTAGAGTTAAGTTTAGAACGCTTACCAAGGTCACGCTAAAAAACAGATCACACTTCTTAAATCATATACGTGGTTACAATGCCCGAAGTTACAATGCCCAAACTGGCGTTAAACCAACAGCAGCCGCTAATAACATCAACAATGAAACCGTAAGTTGAAGCTTTTCAGGTGTCTTAACGAACAGTAGATGCCAACACCACACCACGATAGAAGAGATCAACAAAGCGAAGCTAAATAGTAACGTGGAAATTACTGGCTCTAACTGAGCTTCAGAGAGTGAGTAAACATTCACGACTGTTGCCAGTACCACCAACATACCCGCCAATACACCCACCACTGGCAAAACACGGTGGAAAGCTTGCAAACGCGTTCTTGCGATCGTCAGCAGTAAATGACCAAACGCAGCACCTAACAATACGACCAACAGCAGAGTCGTAATGATGCCGACTGTGGTTGCTTGCTCCGTCGCTTGAATAGCAACGTAAGATAACGCCAAACCACACGCCAAATACATAACCCAGATAGGGCCAGAATCACGAGTCTTCTTAGTTTGAACTTGAGAATAGAAATAAAAAATTGCGAACACGACCAGAAAGGCTTCAATTTTTACTGAGGCAACCGCCAGCCAAAGCACGCCAATTGCAGGTAACATCTTGTGAATACGGCCACGTTGTCCCGGGCAAATATCCCCTTTCACCAAGATGAGGGTTAAGATCAGTTGGGCTCCTAAAAGCATCGGAGCAAATTGTACTAATAACGTTTCGACCATTGTGGATCTACTTCTTCAGACTTATTTTCGCGAATAATATCAAAAACTGCTGCGAACACTAATCAAAATCACAAATTAGCGACGTTATTCAAGGCTTCAACTATGCTGTTGTATGGCTCTTTTGATGCTTTTAAAAGCGATATAGCGAAAGACACCAGAACTAACAGGGGCATGTTCTACTGGCTAGTCTAGTCTCATGCCGCTATAATTCCCGCCTCAAAAATCAGAGGTTGAAATATGTACAGCGATATCACTCCTATTCACGAACACAAAAAATACTGGGCCGAGTGCTACGGAACTGCACCCTTTTTGCCTACCAGTAGAAAGGAGATGGATGCTCTTGGATGGGATAGCTGTGACATTATTATTGTAACTGGTGATGCGTATGTCGATCACCCGAGCTTTGGTATGGCTATCATCGGCCGTCTGCTTGAAGCTCAAGGTTTCCGCGTAGGCATTATTGCTCAACCAAAGTGGGACAATAAAGATGCCTTCATGAAGCTAGGTAAACCTAACCTATTTTTCGGCATCACAGCGGGTAACATGGACTCCATGATCAACCGCTACACCTCTGATCGCAAATTACGTCACGATGATGCTTACACACCAAACAATGAAGGTGGCAAGCGTCCTGACCGTGCAACTCTGGTTTATTCTCAACGCTGTCGTGAAGCTTACAAAGGCACGCCAATCGTTCTTGGTGGTATTGAAGCAAGCTTGCGCCGTGTTGCGCACTACGACTACTGGTCGGATAAAGTTCGTCGCTCTGTATTGTTTGATGCAAAAGCCGACATTCTTCTTTTTGGTAACGCTGAACGTGCACTGGTTGAAGTGGCACATCGCATTGCCGACGGCGAAGACATGTCTACGCTAACCAATATCCGCGGTACTGCTATCAATCTTCCAGCAGCGCCTGAAGGCTTCAAAATCATTGACTCTTCTCGTATCGAAAAGCCGAACAAAGCGTATGTTCCCGTTAACCCATACGAAGTTGAAACCCAGTGTGATACCAAGAAAGACGAAAAAGAAGAAGTAAAAGCGCAGCCTATTACTATTCGCCCTTCTCGTCACGATGCAAAAACTACAGCAGTTCGTATCCCAGGTTACGAAAAGCTAAACAATGACCGTATTCTTTACGCTCACGCTAGCCGTATTCTACACCTTGAGACAAACCCGTACTCGGGTCGTGCTCTGATTCAACGTCACGGTGATCGTGAGCTCTGGGTTAACCAAGCGCCAATTCCACTGACTACAGAAGAGATGGATTACGTGTTTGGCCTTGCTTACAAGCGTGTTCCTCACCCGATGTACGGTAAAGCGAAAATCCCAGCATACGACATGATCAAAACCTCGGTTAATATCATGCGTGGTTGTTTTGGTGGTTGTTCTTTCTGTTCAATCACAGAGCACGAAGGTCGTATCATTCAAAACCGTTCGAAAGAATCTATCTTGGATGAGATCGAAGACATTAAAGATAAAGTACCGGGCTTTACCGGTACTATTTCTGACTTAGGTGGTCCAACGGCGAACATGTACCGTTTAGGTTGTTCAGATCCAAAAGCAGAAATTAACTGCCGTCGTCCATCATGTGTGTTCCCGAAAATCTGTGAAAAGCTAAACACAGACCATCAACACACCATCGACCTGTACCGCTCAGCAAGAAAAGTACCGGGCGTTAAGAAGATCATGATTGCTTCTGGTGTTCGTTACGACCTAGCGATTGAGTCTCCAGAATACGTTCGTGAGCTTGTGACTCACCACGTTGGTGGTTACTTGAAGATTGCTCCAGAGCATACTGAAAAAGGCCCGTTGGACCTGATGATGAAACCGGGCATGGGCACTTACGATCGTTTCAAAGAGATGTTCGAGAAGTACAGCGCTGAAGCCGGTAAGAAACAGTACCTGATTCCTTACTTCATCTCTGCTCATCCGGGCACAGAAGACGAAGATATGCTTAACCTTGCAATGTGGCTGAAAAAGCATAACTACGAATGTGACCAAGTACAGAACTTCTACCCATCGCCAATGTGTAATGCAACATCGATGTACTACTCAGAGACCAACCCTCTGAAACGCGTGAAATATAAGAAGCGTGAAGATGTTCCTGTACCTAAAGGTGATCGTCAACGTCGTCTCCATAAAGCACTGCTACGTTACCACGATCCTGAAAACTGGAAGATCATCCGTGAAGCGCTGATCAGTATGGGCAAACAGCACTTGATCGGCGACAAAGTAAACTGCCTAGTACCAGCAGAAGACTTTGATGCTCAAACGCCAGCACAACGTCGTAAGTCTGGTCGTCACGGTTCACAACGTTTTGCGACTAAACACAGCAAATCTCAACCGGGTTTAGGCGGCGAGAAGCCACGTAATCACTCTAAATCTGGTGGCAAGAAGCCTACTGGTAACGGTAGCCAAGGCAATGCTAACCAAGGTAACGGAAAGCAAAACGCTGGTGGTAGTAACAACGGTAACGGTCGTAAACCAGCGACAGGCTTCATTAAGAAAGGTCCTGGTAGTCAGCAATCACAAGGTAATGGCAGCGGAAACGGCAAACCAAACCGCAATAAAGGCGGTAATGGTCAAGGTGGCAAACCTGCAAGTAACGGCAAGAACCGCCAGCGCGCAGCACAACGCTAATATCGCAAGCCAATTTATTCTGTTATCGTAAAAACACAAAGCGCAGCTATTTAGCTGCGCTTTTTTGTTTTTGCCAACTCATCAAAAATCTCACTGAGTTGTCTAACGAGTAAATACCCAATACTGACTAAACAAATAGTTGGTGACCATACCCACTAAGATACCAACCGCCATTGCGATAAACACGGCCCCAGTAAATGCAGGCAACAGTTCCGTCACCAACTTAAAGCACAACAAATTAGGAATCGCCGATATCGATGCGGAAAACATGAATTTCTGCCACTGGATCAACTTTTCGGACCAACTCCCCTGACCTTTGAATCCAAAAGTCAGCACGCGATTACCAAACCACGTTGTCGTTGCAGCAGCAATGAACGAGCCTATTCTCGCCGTCATTAAAGGCAAACCAGCAATGTAATGCAGAAAGGCAAATACCGCACAATCAACAACAAATCCACCAGCACCAACCACAGCAAATCGAACCATCCTGTGATGGGATTGGAGCTTTTGACTGTGTGCCTGAAGCTTATTATTGAACATTTGCAGCCCTGAGTTAATGCTGAACATCACTTTCACTTCGAATGTGGCTCAACGACAAATTTGGTTTGATGTTTTGGCTATGGCAGCTGAACAAAGCACGCTTTATTTTCACCGTTGGTTCCAAAATACAAGTTAACGCGTTGTCTTTAATCTTGGTTTCCACTTCAGATCTTTTACCAATCAGATAGAACTTATCAATGCCCACTATCTGCTCGATATCGAGAAGTCTTTTCGCTTGACCATGACTGTAAAATTGCCCAGAGAATGGTCGTTTACCCACGTAAAAGCTTGGCGCAGAATCCGTAATCTGTTCGAAAATAATACGGTCACTTTTCTCGTTCGCCTTGCCGAGATTCAGGTAGACCATCGCAATCATTAGCAACACAGGCAGAACCAAAGCCACGCTCGAGAACCACTTCTTATCTTTTTCCACTACGAGTATAGCAATCAACAAGCCAAGAGCCGGAATACCTGGTAGGACGTAAGCTGGGAGAATATTGCCCGCCATAGTGAAAAGAATCAGAGGTGAAATCAACCAACAGACAAGAAATGAAAACAGCCCACTATTCTCAGTGTTAATTTCTGCAATTTTCTTACGGCGAACAAACGCCAATATAGGCAAAACAATTGACCAAGGCGCAGCGGCTTGAATCCAGAATACCCAGATCATACCTCGTGCTTGGTCATGAGCAGAACCGTACAGATCACCTTCCCAGCCACTCACAACAAAACGCTTAAAGTGTTCGCCAACAATAAAGTAGTCGATGAAGCCCGGCGTTGCCATTTCAGCCATGATGTACCAAGGTAGAGCAATCGCTAACATCACACCTAAACCAGACAACAATGGGAAACGTTGCCAAAGCGCTTTGAAAGCACCAAAGAAGCCGTGTTGTAATACCAACCAAGGGAAAACTGCGATACCCATGATCACAATCGCTACTGGCCCTTTTGCAAGCAAGCCTAGTGCTAAACCAATGAAACCAACATAACCCCAAGATCGATTAGTCTTCGCACTCCCTTCACCCTTCCCCGCTTCTCCTCCTAGCCAACATAGGTAGAAACCCAGCATGGCAATAGTCATCGCTAAGGTTAACGCGATGTCTGTCATCACAGCACCTGCCGCAATAGAGAAAATACCACATGTCGCCAACACTACCGCGGCAACCAACGCACTTTGCCCTGTTCGTTTCGCCATGTAAGCGGTCAACAAAATCGTTGCTACACCCGCTAACCAATGTGGTGCGCGAACGGCAAACTCACTCAGGCCGAACAACTCAATACCGGCAGCGCTCATCCATGTAAACAACGGTGGCTTACCCCAGAAAGGAATACCGTAATCAAACTGAGGCGTTAACCAATTCCCAGTTTCCACCATCAGACGTGCCATTTCGCCATAGCGCGCTTCTGTGGTATCCATTAATGGATAGGTTGCCAAAGATAAAAGCCTTAAAACCAATGCAAAAGCCAACAAGTACCATAGGTGCGTTCGGTTCAGGTTCAGGTTCAGGCTCATGCTGACTCCTCTAATTTAAAATGTGTTTTTAATGCCGGTGTATCGACCACCGATTGGATCAGATACAAAGGACGATTCTTGGTTTCAATGAAAATACGACCTATGTACTCTCCCATTAAACCAACACACAACAGTTGGATACCGCCAAGGGCAAGCTGTACGACCATCATTGACGGATAGCCCGTGATGGGCTCACCAAACATCATGGTTTTGAACACGATGAAGACGCCATACACGAAAGCAGTAAGTGCCACTAAGCCACCAACGGCCGTCGCAATACGCAGTGGGCGGATAGAGAATGAAGTGATGCCATCCATCGCCAAGCCAACCAGCTTCAAGTAGTTCCACTTGGTCTCACCACAAAAGCGCGCGTCGCGCTTAAACTGAATCGTTGCTTGCCTAAAACCCGGCCATGAGAAAATACCTTTCATGTAGCGATTACGTTCAGGAAGTTGATTGATATGGTCGACGACTTCACGGCTCAACAGTCTGAAATCACCGACATTTTCAGGAACATCGATTTTCGCAGCCACATTCATGACTTTGTAAAAGCTCGCCGCTGAAAACTTCTTAAACCACGTTTCACCATCACGCTGGCTGCGCTGCATATTCACAACGTCATAGCCTTCGCGCCACTTGGCAACCATTTGTGGGATCAGCTCCGGCGGATCTTGCAGGTCTGCGTCTAACAAGATCACCGCTTGTCCTCGGCAATGCTCAAGACCAGCACTCATGGCTGACTCTTTACCAAAGTTACGGCTTAAACCAATCACCGAGATTGAGCTGTTGATTGAAGTGAATGAACTCACCAAGTCCAAGCTGTTGTCTTTGCTGCCATCGTCGACATAAACAATCTCACTCGTGATCGGTAAGCTATCAAGCACCTTGGTAAGGCGAGAGTGGAACTCTTCCAATACCTCTTGTTCATCGTAAAAAGGCACAATGATAGACAAAGAGACCGCAGGATTGATCTGCGATGTAGATATCTTAGGGCGGCTAATATGAAGTTCAGACATAATACGTTCTTCTATTTTTTAATCTGAAGCCAATCTACCCTCCCATAAGTGAAAGTTATGTTATTGACATATTTTTCACGCTCACTCAGGATAATGTTACTGTCTATTTCTGTATGAGAATCAAAATGAAACGAGTTCTATTAGTCGAAGATAACCGTGAAATTGCAGGTGTCTTGTTTGATTATTTTGAGTGTATTGGCATGGAACTCGATTACGCAGACAACGGTGAACTTGGCCTACAACTCGCGTTGGAACACTCATTTGATATCATCATATTGGATCTAATGTTACCGAGAATGGACGGCCTAACGGTTTGTAATAAACTGCGAGACCAAGGTAACGCGACACCTATTTTGATGCTGACCGCCTTAGATAGCCGAGAAGATATGCTGAAAGGCTTTGAACACGGTGCCGATGATTACCTCACCAAGCCTTTTGATTTGGATATTCTAGAAGCAAGAATGAACGCGTTAGTCCGTCGTTACCGCGGAAAAGTCGCCTCTTCAAAACTTCAGTTCGATGAACTCACCATCGACCAAAAAACCCGTAAAGCTTACCGCCAAGATAAACTACTAGCGCTCAATCCAACCACTTACACCATACTTGAGATGCTGTGCCAAAGCGCACCTGAAGTAGTCACTCGTGAAACTATTTCCTACAAGTTATGGGAAGAAAACGAGCCCAACAATGATGTGTTGCGCAGTCACATTTATCAGTTACGTAATCAACTCGACAAGCCTTTTGACACTCAGATGTTAATTACGGTGCCTAAAGTTGGCTTCCGATTGGAGCCATCGAATTGATTTCAAATGTTCTTACAAGCACAAAAACCCTAACGGGCCGCTTAGCGGTTTTCTTTGGGTTAATGGCCGTAATTGTGTCGGCATTTGTCTATGTGGTATTTATCACAGCCCTGTACTTGTCGGAAGACCGCGTGGGTGAAAGACGCATCCTAATTGACCGCAACTATGCAGTCGGGTTATTCCAGTCAGGCGAAAGTGGAGAGCTTCGTATTGATGACCTGACTATCGCTTACAACGATCTTTCCTATCTACCGAAAAAGTATTTAAAGTATATTGAAGGCAAAGAAAATTTCATTGGTGAGGTCGGTGAAGATCCAGAATCTCGCATGGTCTATGTAGGCGAGTATACTCATGAAGGTAGAACTCACCCTATTGTTCTGCTTTCTGAAATAGACCGTGTCGAGCTTAGTGTCTTTGAGCTCGTTTATGCCACCACATTTGTATTAGCCCTTCTCTCTATTCTAATATTCAGCTTCGGAGCTCTGCTCTATCGGTTGTCTAAACGGCTGATTGAGCCCTTCAACTCCCTGTCTGAACAGCTTGAATCCAATAAGCTCAATCTAAACGAAGAATTTGGAGTGAATGACGATGCGGCGGTGGAGTTTCGTCAGTTGACGGATCAACTCAATCAATACAGAAGAGAAATCAATTCTCTAGTAAAACGCGAGCAAGCTTTCGCACGCTACTCAAGTCATGAACTAAGAACTCCGTTGACTGTTGCTCGTGGTGCCAACAAACTGTTACTGAGAAGCGAAACAACCGAATTTCAATCTCGTCAGGTTGAACGTATTGATGAAGCCATTGTTCAAATGTCTGAAATGGTCGATGCACTGCTTGGTCTCGTTCGCTATGAAAGAAACAGTGACGATGCACCTCTACGTTTATTCAGCCAGCAAGAGCTAGAGACTATCGTTTCTAAAAATTCGTTGCAGGCTGACGAGAAGGAAGTCGCGATAACCTTACAAGTTCAATCAGAACCAACCATTCAAGCCACCAGCGCGATCATGAATATGTTGGTCGGTAACTTGTTAAGAAACGCGATTGCAGCAACTAATAGCGGTACAGTAACTATCACCCTTTCTCAAGACAGTCTTATTATTGAAGATCAAGGCGAAGGCCTGCAGGAGCAATACAACCCGAATGGACATGGGCTAGGTTTGTTGATTGTCGATGACTTGTGTCAGCGTTTTCATTGGGACTTTGAATTGTTCAATCGCAGCTGTAGTGGATGCACAGCCAAGATCACCTTTCAAGCCGATTCATCCGAGTCAATATCGAACGAAAACTTGATTTAGTTGGTTTACAGCCGCCTCTGGCTACTAGATACTCGTCCGTCCTATTTGATTTAAAAATGCTGGCTCTTTAGTCAGCATTTTGTTTAAGTGCGATGAAACTAAATAATAGCCCTGTAACTCAGCATCAATTTAACGACCACGCCTTTTTCTTAAAGCGTGACGATCAACTTCACTCACACTTTTGCGGTAACAAAGCCCGCAAGTTCATGAAGCTGCTGGAAGACGAGCACCCAGAGACCACAACCTTGATCAGCTATGGTTCTGCGCAGGCTAACTCTCTGTTCTCACTCGCGGCACTGGCAAAGATCAAAGGTTGGACGCTTGAGTTCTACGTCGATCATCTTCCCGAGTGGCTACTAGAACGCCCAATAGGTAATTACCGTGGTGCAGTAGACCTTGGCGCTAAGGTGATTTCAGTCAAAGAGACAGGCTCTGAGCTTCATCCACAAGCGTATATTGAGCAAGTAAGACAACCTGACTCCCACTGCATTGTATTACCAGAGGGTGGACGCTCTCAGCTTGCTGAGTATGGTGTTAAGCAATTGGCAATGGAAATACTGAGCTGGACTCGCTTCGAAAACCAACACGATTTTGTGGTCGCACTCCCCGCAGGGACAGGCAGCACTGCTCTCTATCTTCATAAGCATTTAAAACTGCACAACATCCCGGTCTTAACCTGTGCTTGTGTCGGTGGTAGCGACTATTTAACGCAGCAATTTAATGAGCTAGGTGAAACCGAACATCCACAGATCTTATCGCTCGAAACCAAACACCACTTTGGAAAATTGTATCAACAGGATTATCAAACTTGGTTGGATCTACAAGAGCAAACCGACATCGAGTTTGACCTGCTTTACGACCCATTGATGTGGCAATGCTTAGAACAATGGCAAGAAGATAACCCAACTAAAACCATTATCTACATTCACCAAGGCGGTATCTTAGGTAACGAATCGATGCTGCCACGCTATCAGCGAAAATATCCAGATATGTGCCGTAGCACGACTAACGCTTCCTGGTAATTGCCCCGTCACACCGAGCTCTGGATATTCGAATTTCCGTAATCTGAGAACACCGTCATACAGCCATCACACTTGATCGTGATGGCTGTTTTAGCGTTTCACTTTCATATTTTACCTCTACTCTTACACTTCAAATTAAAGACAGTAATCTGGCGAGAATCATCGCGTTATCTATACTTTCGATTGGAACGGCAATTGTCATCGAAAGGAATAACGTATGCGAAAACTCACTATGCTCGGCTGCTTGTCAGTTTTACTGCCCATCTCAGCGATTTCAGGAGAAAACGTCACTTACCAAGTGGATGGAGTGGATTACGAAGGCTATTGGAGTGAAGCCAGCGACCAAGCACCTTTAGTGCTATTAGTACACGATTGGGATGGCTTAACCGATTACGAGAAGAAACGTTCTGAGATGCTCAATGAGCTTGGGTACAACGTGTTCGCCATCGACCTGTTTGGTAAAGGCATTCGTCCAACAGAAGTGAAAGACAAAAAGCAACACACCGGCGAACTGTATAAAGACAGAGCAAAAATACGTACGCTACTTAATGCGGGAGCAATGGAAGCCGAAAGGCTTGGAGGTAACTTAGATAATAACGTGATGATGGGTTACTGTTTTGGCGGCGCTGCCGTTTTAGAAGCGGCTCGTGCAGGTATCCCTTCGAAAGCTTATGTTACCTTCCACGGTGGTTTATCGACACCGAAAGGACAAGATTACTCGCAAACCAAAGCCCCAGTTGTCGTATTCCATGGCACAGCAGACGCCATGATCTCAATGCACGACTTTGGAAGCCTCGCCGCTCAACTTGAATCAACCAAAGTTCCGCATGAGATGATCACTTATAGTGGTGCGCCACACGCCTTCACAGTATTCGGATCGAATAACTATCAACATGAAGCTGACCAAAAATCATGGCAACGCTTTACTCAGTTGTTAAGTTCGGTATCTCGTTAACTTTCAATCTAGGTAACAGCCCAACGGCAGCCTGTTACCTAATTCGTACTAATTATTAGCGAGTATTTCTTTAAATTTGGTGTTCGTCACTCAAAAAGAAAGCGCTTTCTTGTAGTGTGTCTCTATTATCAATCAGGCACTCTGAATCAGATATGCTTTTTTAACTGTGAGAAATTATGAAATATTTAGCAATTCTACCAGCGGTATTCGCACTAAGCGCCTGTTCAACAGTGACAGAGTCACCGGTTAGCTACCACAAAACTTCTCCGGGGCTAGAGTCACTACAGAACAACGAAAACTGCTGTGAAAACCTGAGTACAATTCAATATCAAAGCGTTACGAACCCAGAAGAAACATCTGTTTCGATCACCACAGCAAGCCCTAAGATCGAGTTCAAATCGGGCCGATCCTTTGCTGGAGGGCTAAAGCTTCCTACAACACTAGATGCTATTCGTTTTTCAGTGACTTCAAATGCTAGTTATTCAGCATTCGTTCCGTCACTTTTAGTCTTAGACAAAAATTACCAGCCGCTAGATGTCATTGGCAATGAAAGTATTAAGTACCAACCACTTAGCCTGCTTGATGGTGCACAATATGGCGCGCAAATCGAACTGCAAGAACGTTACTTAAACGGCGAGGCTCCTGCTTACTTGGTCGTATTCACAACCAGCGAAGCACTCGCGGAAACAACTCCTGTCGAAAAACCAAGTGATATGGCGATACGTTCTGGTGATATCCAGGCAAACATCGCTCATAACACGGACTACGCCATCCCTCATTCTGCAATCGGGAAAGTCTTCTTTGATTTTAAATTCACAGCGGTAACCACCGTTGTTGAAGAACAAAACCGTCAAAAGCGAGTTCAACAAATTATTCCAGAATCAACCGTAGCCCAATCAGATTTATTAACGGAAAATACACTGAATAAGAAAGAGGTTTATCAAACTCTTATAGAAAACTCGGTTTCATCTGGAGATTTTAGTGCAGCACTGACTTACGTTGAAGAATCTGAGCGATTAGGAATCGAAGGGATGCGAAACTCCTTTGTTGACGCGATGAAGCAATATCAAAAAGCACAATAACTCAGCCTCAAAGTAGTCGTTTATTTTCTCTCACTTTACCTCTTTTTTGAGCAACGAGAGTTAAATAAACGACTGTTATCCCTTAGCCCTATTCAGGCATAAACGAAAATACTAATTGCTCCAATTCTAAGCCTAATTTGATGAATTCAATATCCAAAGAATAAAAGCCTTTATCAAGCTTAACGGAGAGCCCCTCAACTGAAACTGTCTCGCCATTAGTACCATTCACTGATAGAGACATCGCATACACGTTATTGAGACTTAAACTACACGCAGATTGAGCCAAAGTGCCGCTATCATAGTTAACAATACCTGCACATCGATACACACCAGCCTGTTTAACTTCCAAAACAATGCTACGGTTTTCTCTGATATTAAGTGGTAATACTATTGCATGTTGCTCTGCCGTCAGAGAGCAAAAGTCTCCATCAGTTTTACTCTGTTGTTTATTAAGATTTTGGGTCGCCTCAAAGCTCTTAACTGGATCAAAAGCGACTAATGGGCGACCCATTGCTGGAGAGTCCATAATAAAACGACAAATATTCATCACGCTTCGTTGCAACTCCCCTAAGCTCAACGTTCCGTTTTCAAGCGCCTGTAACGTATCGTCATTCGACACGTTATTTTCCGCACCATCATGCTCAACAACCATATAAAGATCATTTTGAGAGCGAAGCATAAAGGATGTGTAACTTCGACTTTCAGAGCCACCTTTGATTGGGTCATTCATTTTTGCCCACCAATCCGTCATCACTATCCCTTTATAACCCCACTCCCCACGAAGAATCGTAGTATTGAGGTCGTAATTGGATGCAGCCCAGTGACCATTAATAGGATTGTAGGAGGTCATAACACTCGAAGCTCCTCCTTGTTTTACCGCTATTTCAAAAGGCTTCAGATGAATCTCACGAAGTGCTCTTTGAGATACAACACTATCAACATCAAACCGTGACGTTTCTTGATCATTCGCCACCAAATGCTTGATTGTGCCAGATACTCCTGCAGCTTTAAGACCAAGAGTTTGAGATGCTGCCATTACCCCTGAGAGAAATGGATCTTCTGAGAAATACTCAAAATTTCGACCATTCAAAGGGTGGCGGTGAATGTTAATCCCAGGACCAAGCAACGTATCAATATGATTGGCTTGCATCTCTTTCCCCACTAAATGAAATAGTTTCTCATTCAGTTCCGGGTTCCATGTACAGCCTAATAATGTACCAATTGGGACTTGAGATGCTTTATGTCCGCTGTCCATTCGGATACCAGACGGACCATCAGCAGCTGCAACGACAGGGATGCCTAAATCAAACAGGCTCGGCGAAACACCCCCAAAAGCAGCAGCAGTACCTGGCGTCACCCTAGGGCTACACATACCTTCCCCACGAACAATTGTCGCTAACTGCTTTACGGTCATTTGCGAGATAAATTCGTCAATGTTCGCTCGCCCCTGCTTAACATCCAGTAAACGAATGCCCGTATCTTCACCAAGAGGAATAGAGCTTGGAAGCTCACTCAGAATACGTTTACTCAAATCAATAGTTCGCAGCGGCACAGATTCGTAGTCGCAACTGTAAACACCATTTTCCTCGTTGCCTTTTGGGATCAACCTACTAAATCCGGTGACAGGAGCAAGTGCTTCCGTTAATTGCTCAACAACTATTAGCTCATCCACTTTTATGCTTTCGTCAACTAGCCTTGCTTGTCGAACGCTGCCTCCTAAATAAAACTGATATTCCCCAGCTTCAAGCACATAGCTATTTGGGTAACCTGTCTTACCACTATCATCAAATGAAGCTAACGAAGATAGAAGAAATGAAACCTTCACACGTGCTGTTTCGTTTGGATCCAAAGTGGGTGTTTTTGCAAAGCCTGTAAGTGCTCTAGATGGCTTACCCAGTTGACCTTGAGGTGATTCAACATACAGTTGAACAACATCCTTACCACTGTATTTCTCGCCTATGTTTTTAACTTCAATATCGAAGACCAACTCTTGTTCAGAGCCGGAACCAAGAATCGTCAATGCATTTAATTTATTGGAAAAGCGGGTGTAGGACAGCCCAAAACCAAATTCAAATTGAACAGCTTTAGGATTGAAAGTTTCAAAATACCGATACCCGACATAGATATCTTCTTGATATAAATTCCGGTCTTTGCTTCCAAAATTCGAGCTCGAAGGGTAATCAGATAAAGAGTGCGCAATCGTGTCGGTCAAACGTCCACTTGGGCTAACATCACCAGATAAGACATCCGCAAGAGCATGCCCACCTTCCATACCTGCAGCCCAGTTATATAAAATCGCCTTGAGCGAACTTGTATCTTTTAGTGAGCTTACCCATGACATATCAATAATGTTGGTCACGTTCAGTATCACAATGACATCATCAAAATGTTCGGTCACTTTCTCCAACATTTGCATTTCGAGCACGGTTAAATTGTAACTGCCTTGCTGCTGTGCATTATCTTGATCCTCACCCGCCGTTCGACCGATAAAGATAATGGCTTTGTTAGATTTGGCGGCGGCATCCATCGCAACAGAAGTTGAAAGAGGCATTTCATCTTGAAACCAAGGTTCAGCTGCCCAACCACCACCGCCGTCATTGAACGGGTTGTCCTTGATCCAACGTTGGTATACCTCCACCAAACTGAGATTAAGATTGATGTTTGGATTTTCATACAAGCCCTGTAATGCATTTACGGAATAAGGGACATTCACCGCTCCACCAGATCCACTGCCACTTCGGTAGGTATCAATCTGACAACGACCAAAAAGAGACACCGTATCATTAGCCTGCAATGGCAATATTGAATCACTATTTTTTAGTAGCACAATGCCCTCAGCAGCCGCTTGTCGACTTATGGGTGCAAGCTGCTTCTGTGCTTCGAGAATTTCCACAGTATTCATTTTGAGTCCTACTATTTTTTACTTAGAGCAAAAGTTTTGCCTCTCGCTCTAAAAGTTAATATTGTCTTTGTTCAAAAAATAGTAATCTTAACTACGGCGTGTAACTACCAAATAAGCGACAGAAGTAGGTAAAATAGCGACATGAAAACCAAGTTTAGACTCCAAAGTCATCAGAGATATCCTCAGATAAAATTTGCCTATGTCGATGGTCATCACGATTTCGACTTTGACGTACATAGCCATGACTTTTCTGAACTTTTCTTAGTTGTGAGCGGTAGTGGAAAGCATACGGTAGCTAGCCACACCTACCCTTTAAGTACAGGAGATGTATTTGTTATTAATGGGGATATTGAACATGGATTTTGCGAAGTAAATAAACTGAAGATTGTAAACTTGATGTTTGATACGGCATTGCCTTTTTTTGAGGTCTCTTCAATGCGTCAAATGCCAGGCTATCAAGCGCTTTTCAAGGTAGAACCAATTGCTCGACAAGCATCTGAATATCAAGCAAAGCTTACGTTATCACTTTCTCAGTTGAAACGAATTAATGGACTTCTACAACAAATCAAATCGGAATACGACAACGCAGAACAGGGGTTTGAAATCATATTGACGAGCACAATGCAGCAACTTGCGATAGAACTTTCTCGGCGATATCAAGAACAGACCCATAGCTTACCAAAAACAACCTTGGCATTGAGCCGTGCTCTCGCACATATTGACCGTCATTACAAAGACGTGGGATTGGATACAGAAGCTATCGCGCAAGCGGCTTATATTAGTAAACGACAACTAGAAAGGCTATTTAGGCAATTTTTAAATACATCCCCAAATCAATACCTCAAAGGCCTTCAAATTAGACATTCGGCAACCTTATTATTAAACGACAACAAAAGCATCCAACACATTGCTGAGTCTTGCGGCTTTTCTGACAGCAACTATTTTTCCAAGTGCTTTAAACTTCAAAATGGATGCAGCCCTCGAGAATTTAGAAATCAACATGCTTGCCATAACTCACAATCCTTTCCCCCTTAAGCCTTAAAAGATTAGATATACCACACATAAAAAAACCGCTTCTTTCGAAGCGGTCGATGAGTATCTTTGGCAAGAACACACTTGAAACGACATTCAAATATGGAAGACTCATAGCAATAAAAATGAAACTCTTTGTGCTGCTAGGAAAGAGCTCAACTATTGCAATAAATAGGGATATCGGGAGCCTTGCCCGCCCTAAAGGCAAGGCCGTCATACCACTCCCCCGGTATGCTCGATATCACTTAAGACCCGAAGGTAAAAATTCTACCACCACATGTCAGCTTGAATACCTACAACAAAGTCACCCTCTTTACCCGTGCCGTCTTGCATTTCACCATCAAGGTAAGATGCCATGAAGCGAATTTCTGGAGATGGACCGAAGCCAGAGTGCACAACTAGAGTCGGTGCTACTGTTAGCTTGTAATCATAAGAATTCTTTGACTCACCATTACGGTCTTCGTAGTTGTACATATAACCAGCTTCGGTAGCGATAAAGAAGTTTTCTGAAATTGGGAACGTTGGTCGCACCATTGCTGATACCCAGCCGTCTGTGTCACCATTGTCAAAATCGTTGTACTGGGTTTGAAGAGAGTGGAAAATATTCACACCATTTTCAAAAAAGTACCCACCCCATGCTAAAGCACGTAGTGATACATCGTTTTCATCAACAGCCTTCAAACAAGACGTACCACAACCCGTGCCTGTCGTTAACCAACTTTGATAGTCACTACCAGGCTTGTACGTGTTGTAAGTCGTAAGAGTACCGCCTAAAAGGTTACCCGAACCTAAGCCTTTACCAGCCTGCGCGATGTATTTTGTAAAACCTTTATCTGACAACCCAAAGACAGACTCAGTGTGAACAATTGCCGTCATTTCATAGCCATTCTCAGCGAATGCTTCTGGGCCATTACCAAAACCTAAATCGACCATATTGTCTGGCATATACTTAGCCATAGCGTGAAGCTCAACACTGCCAAAGTTCACGCCAGCATGAAGTGCATGCATGATGTTGTTGCTGTCACCCCAGAAACTTGTATCGCCAGAGTCATCGCTTGCAATATAAGCAAAGTCCCACTTATTGCCACCTAGCTCAACACCTTCAATACCAACACCAGTACCTGACATATCCGTGTAGAAAAAGTCGGTCATAAAGATGTAATTATCTTTACCATAAAAGCGCTTACCACCCCATACAACACCGGTTTCAGATACACCTTCAAACTCGACAAAAGTTTCTGCCATACCAATTTCGCTGTTGGTTGCATCGGCATTGGCACCAAGTTGGTTAGTTGCATATTCCGCATTATTGGCTGCAGCTCGTGTTTTGATTCGAATTTTCTGACCACCGTCATTCTCAAAATTTTTCTGCAGTGCTACTTCAAAGTGGCTATCCGACTCAACACCCAATCGACCTAAACGCTCTTTAGATGCTGGGAACTTTGCTCGTTTAAAATCGTCATTTTCACTGAATAGAACACCAGCACGGAAATAGCCGTGAAATTCAAATCCATCCGATTTTTCGGCATATGCAGCAGGTACAGTAGACAAGCCAGCAGTAGCGACTAAACAAGCAAGGGTAAGCTTAGAAAGTTTCATAATAACTCCATGTTCCAAATTATACTTTCAAAAAGAAAGCGCTTTCTTTATTTTTCTTAAAAAAACCAATCGAACAGATTTAAAGAAGATCAAATCTAAGCCCACATTCACTATGCACTCTTAACCTTATTGGCTTTAACCGCTCAGTTGGTATGGAAAGAGTATAAATGGATCTTGTGAATATAAACCGTGATCAACCCCACCAAAGAAAGCGCTTTCTTATGCATGAGTCACAAAAATAGAGATGTTAAGTATTTTGTTTGAACAATCATGGAACCAAGTAAAATATCACTGTTCACATATTAAGGACGAATTACTCCGTTCAATCACTCAGAACCTGTTTCGGAATACATCGTCGATTATCTTCCTGGAATGCTCGTCGAAATAAAAAAGGGAACATACATCGTATGTTCCCTTTATATTCAGAATTTTATTCAAACCCTTTTGTTAAAACGCTTACTTTTCAAATCGAATATTGTCTAATTTAAAACTCATTTCTCCTTGAGGCTCAAACACTAAAAGGTTAGTGATCGTTGTTGGATCAGCTTGATTCCCACCAGCAAAACGGTTGTCTCTCTTTAAAATGTCAGCGATTGGAATACGTACCGTCTTCCATTCATTGATTGCTGATAGCGGCACGGTATAGTCACTTGTTTTCGGCCAGCCACTGTCCATCTTAACCAATAGTTCAACCCCGTCGGCCATGCTCTCAACTTTCAAATCAAAGACCAGTTCACCCGTTTCTTGCCAATGTGTCACATCTGTTACAGGAGAACGAAAATAGATATTTCCTGATCCTTGATTCTTATTTACTTGTAGCACTGTTCCACGATCTGGTTCGGTCACTTCTTGATAGTCAACAATATCCAATGGGTCATAACTTGCATAAGCCAAGCTTGCGTTAAGAGTTTCGGTAAAAATCTCCAACGTTGGTCCATCAGCATAACTATCATCGGTTGCTAAGATCTCTGGAACTTCGTGCCCTATCACTTGTATTGCATGTTCAGAACGACTTGCACACCCTTTTCCTTTCCAACGATCAACCTTACAACGGTAAACCTTTACTGAATCAACTAGCATTGTTTTCGGAAACAAACCTTCGTCGATGCCTTTATCATTTGCGTTTGCTGACCACGCCCCACCGACGGCCAAGTTCAATAACAAATGAAACTTTTCATCAAACGGAGCTGCTCCACTCGCATTAATGAGTTTCCCTTCTTCCGCTTCATATTGGCTGTACCAGCCCTCTTGAGTTTGAGTCGCGTAATGAATATTGTCTACATACCAACGAATTTCACCTTCTTCCCACTCAATCGCGTATATATGGAAGCCCTCAGTAGGGTTCACACCATTTGGCAATGTCGCGGCTTGCCCTTTATAAACATTGTCTGGCCAATTTCGTCCGTAATGTAACGTCCCGTAGACCCGGCTCTCTAGAGCATCATTTTTCGCTCCCGCCGCATCTGAAAGTGTGTTTAGGTTAACCGCTTCCATAATATCGATTTCGCCAGAAGCAGCCCATGTACCATATTTATTGTCGGTTGGCAGCATCCAAATCGCGGGCCATGAACCTTGTCCACCGGGTAACTTTGCTCTGATTTCATAACGGCCATATTTGGTGTCACGCTTGTCTCTTGTACTTAGCCTCGCAGAAGTATAAGGGAGTGTTTTAGTTGCTCCGCCAATCGTACCTTCGGCATTGTCAGGCCCAGTATGACTTTGCTTCAGCGCGACAATGTGTAAAAAGCCATCTTTAACAAATGCGTTATTAGGATCATCCGTGTAGCACTGTTGTTCATTGTTCCCTCCTCCCCAACAGTTCACTTCTAATGACCAATTACGTTTATTTATTTGCTCGCCTTCAAACTGGTCTTCCCACACCAATTGCCAGTCTGAACTTAAAGTAACTGGAGCATGGGATAGCACAATCGCTTTTTCAGTTTGAGCTAAGTCAGCACTTTCGGATACCGGCAGCTCTATCGCCGTGCAGCCAGACATCAAAGCGGCAGAAATAAAAGACGTTAATATCTTTACCTGATTGGTTAGATCTTGCATTACAACTCCTTGTATCACGACTTTCTAAGCAGGCGACACGTAATATCGGAGCCCATAACAGAAAGTCGATAAATGAATAAGTCCGCGAGCATGGACCCAATATGCCATGCACGACTGTTTCAAAATGAGTATATAAAAGTGCATAGTTCAAAAAAGAGACAACGCTCACCTTAAGAAAGCGTTTTCTTGTTGGATTTCACATTTTGCTAAAATTCGTTGTGGTTTGTGTAGATTCTCAAGAATTTTTTGACCTGATTATCTGCATAACACCCTAGAATCCCTTTTATTCTCAGGCTTCTATTTTTTCTAGCTTACAACGAAGCTCAGAAAAACAGATTCACTTTTATCACAATGCAAAGAAAGCGCTTGCTTGATATTTGAACGAGTATATGGAAATATTCGTGACCTTACTTTGTATGCTTAACCTTCAAATTTAGCGTTAAGCAGTTCAGAGTTTTTAAATATTAATCATTGGATTGCTAGGCTCTTATTGATCACGAAGGTAATATAGCTTAGTTCACTCCTTGTAGAGATAAGGCCACTACCATTGATCACCATTAAAGAAGTATCTGAACTTGCTCAAGTTTCTCAATCAACTGTCTCACGAGCATTAAATGGTCACCCTACGGTAAAGGAAGCCAATCGCGAAAAAGTATTCAAAGCTATTGAGCAACTGGGCTACAAGCCTAATGCGTTTGCACAAGCTCTAGCCTCCAGTCGTTCAAATAGCATTGGCATGCTAGTTGGTTCGCTTGATGGGCCTTTCTATGGACCATTAATGCATACAGCCGAAGATACCGTTCGCCAAAATAATATTCACTTAATCGTTACAAGTGGCCAGGAATCACGAACCAAAGAGCTCGATTCTATCCAGTTTTTGCAATCTAAACTTGTGGATGGCCTCATTGTTCACTCAGACAAGCTCAGTGATGACGAACTGATCAAAATAGCGAAAGACAGTGAAACAATGATTGTTCTCAACCGTTTTATTCCTGAGATTTCTGATCGCTGTATTTACATTGATAATGAGCTTGGTGGCTACCTTGCAACGAAGCACTTACTTGAGAACGGCCATAAAAAAGTCGCTTGTATCACAGGCCAGTTGAGTAAAGTTGATAGTAGAGATCGCTTTCAAGGGTATCGAAATGCCTTGTTAGAGTTCGGTATCGAATACGACGCAGGGCTGTTTGTAGAGGGACGCTTTGATCATCAAGGCAACCACGAAGCTGCGCGACGCTTGTTAGACCGAGACCCTGAGATCACCGCGATTTTCTGTCAAAATGACAATATCGCGCTTGCTGTATATGACGTAGCAGCAGAGCGAAACCTCATTATTGGGCGAGACCTTTCAGTCGTAGGCTTCGATAACGATACTCATAGCCAGCATATTCGTCCTCGCTTATCGACGGTCGACTTTCCAGTTCATGAGATGGGAGAAGAAGCTGCAAAAGGTGTTTTATCGTTAATTAATAAACGCGACTACCCATTGAAGCACAAACTAACCCCGACATTGATTGTAAGAGAGTCCGTGGCTAAGCTTTGATTTTTGTATATCAAGCACCCCATTTTTTACACTTAAAAGAAAGGCTCTAAGTATTCACTTAGAGCCTTTTTATTTCACTTTAAATTAGAATTAGAGTAACTGGTGCTTTGACAACACGACAACGACTTTCTCAATAAGACCACTACGAGAAAAGAGCTGTGAAGCCATTTCATGGTTTAGCGTTAACGATGCAAATGCCTCACTTGTTCCGTCTTTAAACTGAACTTCAATACCCTGTGTTGGCTCATCATTGAGTTGGTAAATAAACGGTACCTGACAGTAAGTAAAAGCCAGTTGCCCAGCCTGAACAATAAAGCTCTGCATTTGTCCTTCAATATTTTGGCAGTCAAAAGTCGCCGCTTTTTGTAAGAACTCTTTAGGACTAAGAAGTGAAGGGTTAATTACAATTGTGCCATCAACGACCTCTAGACCTAGCTCTCCAAAACGAGTAATTACTTCTTCCTTAACTTGCCCTGTCATCCCTGGCTGCTGTGCTCCAGAGTGCTTTGGCGTATGAGAATACGGATCCGTCGGAAACGCACCGTAGTTTTCCGGCGTTTTGTTGAAACCAATACCAGCTCTCACTTTGTAATAGTAATCCGCTAATTTAAGAGTTTCCTGGCTATTAGAGTCCATACTCCAAGCATGCTGATAGTTTTCTTGCACAGCTAGCAGCAACTTAGAAACCATATGCCAATAGATACAACCTAAACCTTCATAACCAAACATGGTTCCCGAACGCCCAGTAAAGGCTTTATGGTTGAATACACGCTCATACAAACTAGATACATGACAAAATTCATCATCACTAATTGACGGGTAACCGGCTTTAATTTCATCAATCGCAGCCTGAAGGAAACCTTTGTTTTCAAAGCTTGAATTGAAGTGGTAAGAACCTTTGCTGTCTTGGTTTACTAATCGGTTATCTTTGGCAACAACCATCATGCTTAACAATTTGCTCTGGTCAATGTCTTTAGCGTCTAAACAGTTTTTGTCCATAAAAGAAGCCAGCTCACGGTCAGGGTAAAGCATGAAGCTATTTTGATCAGCACGATACATGTCACTGGCAAACAATTTATCCAACAACTCAACCGCTTGTTTAGGTGATAATAGACCCGAGCTCAATACTGCAACTTGCCCTTCTAGCATCGGGTAAAGCTCTTCAACCATTAAGCTCTCACCAGAACAACTCAAGATATTATACGCATTGTACAAACCGTCTTCACGCAAGTTGTTTGCAATCGTAGAATCTAGGACTTTTAAGCTCGCGCCCATCAATTGAACAATCGCTTCTTTCTCAACTTTCGTTTTCCCTGAGAATCCATTTACTCGGTACACGCGCTCACGATAATTAGCAGCGGATTTAGCCAGCTTAGTCAGCATTGCTTTACGAGTTTGACGAGTGACCGTATCTTGACGAATCTCTGTATTTGCCTCTGAAACGATCTGTGTAACAGAAGACATCCACTCAAACACTTCTTTGGAAATACTGTATGACGATGGTGACTTCTCTAACAGGCGCTGCATAAAGGCAACATAGCGACGCATGTAGTACAAGGTTACCATTGAGAGGCCGTTGCCAACGATAGCGTTGTTTGCATCATTCCATTCTGGACGTTGTGTATTGAGCCAAATACCACCATCAAGCACTAAGTTACTCAATTTCGCCAACAAAGGGACGAGTATCTTCTCCATTAAGTTGACCATATAAACTTCTTGGTCACCCGTCATCAACAAGCGACCGTCACTGCCTAAGCTCTTTACACGTTGCTCTGTCAATTCCTGCAAGTCTTGGTTGAACTCTACGGTATCTTTAGGGTTATCAAAGAGGCCTTGAACTCCACAAAGCTCGTAAGGCACGTTGGCATAACTAAAAATGTCACTCTCTAGTAATTCGATAAGATCGCTTTGCTCAAATTTGTCTGCCAACTCAAGGAATTTTAATAGATAAATGATTTGATGATCGCCCCAGTAACCAATGTTACTCCAAGGATCATCCGCCTCTAACAGCTCCCAATCTACACCATCTTTAGTAATTCGATACGGATTGTAACCATCCACCGTTGAAGCATTAACAAACTTAGAGATGAATGATTTGATGAACCCTGGATAACTAAGAGCCATCGCTTCCCAGTTTTGGAAAATATCACGCCAGTTGCCTTGATAAGAAAGTAAGCGTTCGCCATTTTCATCTTTAAGCTTAATCTCATAGTGGTTCCAAGGGCGACTAGGGTCACCATGACGACGTCCAAAAGTAAGCGGTAGATACTCGTAGCTCAATCGAACTAATTGAGAATCCTCTGTCGCTTTAGCGCGCGAAACTAATTCAGAATGGCTGAAAACATCCCCTAACTGATCAAAAAAGTCTTGATGGCGGCCAGCTACCTGAGAGTTGGCCTTTTCCATAGTTTTAACTACGTCAACCTTTTCTAACATATAGCCGTTTTCAAACACGCCACCACGCATGTTATTGAACAACACATTGGCATAATGGTGAACGCTGGTATTTTCTTCAGCTGTTATTTGCCACGCATCCGCGCCAGACATTAATGTGATCAATTCATCTTGATTATCTGCAACGCTCTTTTCTAAAGCTAGTGCTAGGTTAGCAGGAACAGAGAGCTCAGATTGAAGCTGACAGATATCGGAATGAGTCTTGTCTATATCAGCGACAATCGACCAAACTTTGGTTTGATGTGCTCGCAGCGTCAGAGACTTATGAACTAAATAGCTCCCTCTAACCCCTTTCGTTAAAGGTTCACTTTTAACCGCTCGACCCTTTCTGAACGCATTAACTTGAGCACTCGTCAATAAAATTTGGCTGCTTTCCGTTTCTAAGCTGAAGACTGTCGTCGCTAGCAAAGATTCAGCAGGGTCGGCTCTATCGCTCAATTTCGCGTACATGCTGAACAGAGCTAATGAACTACCATCAACTTGTTCATTCCACTTGTACGCATCAACTAATGCACTTCTTGTTTGAAGAGCTGATAACGGAGCGCCTGAAGGAAGTATATTTTGTAAGCCATCTAGTGCTTCGACTTTACGCTCAAAGCTCGCGAGGTTGGTCAGTTTTGAACGACGAATAAAGCCGTATTTTTCACTCGTATTCCAGCTGTATTGGAACTGTAGTTGCAAAGTATGGTTTATCTCTTCAAATACAATCTTGTCTCCAATCGTATTTTTATAAAGATTGCGTTCAACATCAAAAATACCATCATGGAATGTATTAAACGGTTCCCAAAGTACAACCTTGTCGCCATGTTCAATACGGAAGATGGATTTTGAGCCGGTGTTTTCCGCATTTTCATGAATATGGTCAACAGACTTGTAAGGAAAAAGCGCATTTTCCGGACGAATGCGTCCAGCTGAAAGGCTGCCTGTTGATGAAATAAATAACCAGTGATCGCTCGACGATACAACGCTAATAAAGAATGGCGTCATTTGGTCAACATTAGAGATTTGGTAGTAACGCTCACCATCTAAATCAACGAACTTGCCATCGACCTCTGGTGTTGAGTTGTAGTCTTGTTTCATATCAAAATTCCAAAAAATTCTTACACTTAAACTTTGAAAGCGCTTTCTTTTGCGTTTCAAAAAAGGATTTAAAGTTTACAAATGATGGCAACGAGCAAAATGCTCTTCTGCAATTTGAGTCGGTTCTGGTATTGATTGCGTGCAAAGTTTATCGGCTTTCAGACAACGGCTTGCGAACGGGCAGCCCACGCTACTTGGTTTCCAAGAAGGGATATCGCCTTTTTTCACGTTCATGTCACGCTTGCCCGATTTCCCGACTTCTGGCACTGCTGACAACAACAGCTGAGAATACGGATGTTGTGGGTTCTGAGTGACGTTGTCGCTATTGCCCCATTCGACCATATGTCCTACATACATCACCGCCGTTTTCTCAGCAAAATAACGCGCTGTCGCAATGTCATGAGTGATGTACATGAAGGAAATACCATGCTTATCCTTCAAGTCAGCCATTAGGTTTAAGATTCCTAACCGCACAGACACATCAAGCATAGAGATAGGTTCATCAGCTAGGATAACTTCAGGGCTAACAGCAATTGCGCGTGCAATTGCGACACGCTGTCGTTGTCCACCACTTAGTTCATGGGGGTACTTCTCTGCGGTCTCTTTAACTGGTGTAAGCCCAACCATTTCAAGCAATTCATAAACGAGGTTCGGAATCGCTTCTTTTTCTGCTCGTTTATGGATAAGTAATGGTCGCGCAATATGGTGGTAAATCGTATGTACAGGATTCAACGAGCCAAACGGGTCTTGAAAAATCATTTGCACTTGGCGTGCATATTCAAGCTCACCATATTTTTCAATATAGTCAGACAGAGGCTCACCTTTGAATTCGATATCTCCAGCCGTCTTATCGTAAATTCGGGTAAGAATTCGAGCTCCTGTGCTTTTCCCTGAGCCAGATTCGCCAACAATCGCTAATGCTTCTCCTTTACGAAGATCAAATGAAACATCATTTACGGCTCGCATCATATTGCTTTTGACTGACTGACCAAGTGGGAAATCTTTTACCAAATTCTTAACTGATAAGATAACTTCGCTTTTATCAACGTTCTTTAAAGTATTCATAATCTTTCGCTCAAACTAGGTGACAAGATACGTGATGCCCAGTCGCAATAGCGCCCAAACGAGGCTCACTTTTAATGCACATTGAAATGCATTCGCCACATCGCTCTTGGAAGTTGCATCCTTGAGGTGTATCCAAAAGGTTGACAGGATTCCCAGGGATCCCGTAGAGACGTTCCTTTGGCCCATGAATAGTCGGGAATGAAGAGATAAGCCCTTTTGTATAAGGGTGCTTAGGTTCACTAAATACCGTTTTCGCATCACCTAATTCAATAAGGTTACCCGCATACATCACGCCAATTCGATCAGCAATTTCGCCCATGAGGCTTAAGTCGTGACTAATAAACAGAATAGAGAAGCCAAACTTACTCTTAAGCTCATACAGTTCATTCAAGATTTCACGTTCAACCACTACATCAAGTGCCGTTGTTGGCTCGTCCATGATGATCAGTTTAGGTTCCAGCGCCAAAGCAATCGCAATAACAACTCGCTGACGCATACCTCCACTCAGTTGATGGGGAAAGCTCGACATTCTGTCGCCATGAATCCCAACCGTTCCTAACAGCTCGACCGCACGATCGTGAGCCTGTTTATAAGGTATTTTTCTGTGCGCTAGAATAACGTCCGTTAGCTGCTCACCGATGGTAATGACAGGGTTAAGTGAGTTCATTGCGCTTTGAAAAACAATAGAAACGTCATTCCAACGGAAGTCACGTAACTGCTTGTTATTCATCTTTAAAACATCCTGCCCTTTGTAGAGTATTTCACCCTCAGAGATAAGCGCTGGTGCTTTGTGTAGGCGTGATATAGCAAAAGCCAATGTACTTTTACCGCAACCAGACTCACCGGCAATACCGAGCGTTTCACCGGGCGCAATGGAAATACTAACGTCATTAACGGCTCTTGCTACGCCATTAGGAGAAACGTAATCAACACACAGATTATTAATTTCTAATAGATTGCTCATTATAGTCCTCGGCGTTTATCTGCTTCTTTTTTAAGTTTGTGCCACAGTTTGATGTGTGGGCCCGTACGTAATTTAGGGTTGCTCACTTGGTCAATGGACATGTTAATCAATGCGAGTCCACCACCAGTAATCGCTAACGCCAATGCAGGAACCAGCATTTCCCACCACGCACCGGTATATAACGATGAAGAGGTCTGTGCCCAATACAGCATAGAGCCCCAACTCACTTCTGTTGCATCACCTAAACCTAAAATACCTAGACCAGCTTCAGAGCCCATTGCGTAGATAACCGTGCCTAGAAAGCCGCCAAAAACAATCGAAACTAAGTTTGGTAAGATCTCTACTAAAATAATACGGATTTTTGATTCACCCATAACTTCTGCAGAAATGATGAATTCTTTGCTTCTAATTGCCATGGTCTGTGCACGAATCACCCTAGCTCCCCAAGGCCAGGAGGTTATTCCTAACAACACGGTAATAACCAGCGAACCGACCTGCCCTAAGAATGCGGCGAGAACAATCAGCAAGGGCAACTGTGGAAACACAAGAAATACGTTAGTAACGAAGTTCAAGCGTTCATCTACTTTTCCACCAAAGTAACCAGATGAAACCCCGACGAGCACTGCTATTGTCATCGCGATTACGCCCGCAGAGATCGCAACAGTAAGCGACTTTCTTGCTCCAAATAGAACCTGGCTATATACATCACGCCCGCTACGAGTAGTGCCCATAATATGCTCAGAACTTGGTGCAATATGTGGACGTGCAACGCGCTTTTCTGGATTATGAGTCGATAATACAGGCGCAAATAACGCCCCAGCTAAAACAATCGTAAGTAAAAAAGTACCTATAATGGCCGGAGGGTTACCGTAGAAAAATGCGTAAGCTTTACCGAGAGTTTTCTTTACGTTTTTCCACGACCATTTTGGCTCACGTACTGGCATATTAGGCTGGTTAGCGGTTTTTTGAGTATCCATTAAATTATCCATCATGCGCCTCAATTCGAGATTCTAGGGTCAAGCCAGACATATAGGAGGTCGGCAATAAAGTTAGCGGTCAGTACCGCTGTCACCAAAATAAGAAGAATGGCTTGGATAAGTGGGTAATCACGAGCAACTATGCCTTTAAGAAGGATGTTCCCCAAGCCTTGGTAGTTAAAAACCACTTCGGTCATGATGGAGCCTGCGAATGAGAATCCGATTGCCATTGCAATAGCGGTCGCAACAGGAAGGATGGCATTTCGACCAGCATAGCGAGACATAACACGATAACTACTCAAGCCTTTGGCCTCAGCCATCGTTACGTAATCTTCACCCAACACATTGATCATCGCATTACGCATATTGAAGACCCATGTTGCGATCCCAACTAAGACCATCGAGCCCATAGGCAACACTGCGTGTTTAGCCACACTGGAAATAAACTCCCATGTAAAACCTGGCTCTAGCGATGGGTCATAGGTGTATGCCAGAGGCAATAGTTCAAGTTTTAGGCCGAAGAAATAGAACAACAGTAACGCGGTCACGATGTACGGGAAGTTACTAATAAATGCCAGAACTGGCGGAACAATTTGTCCAAATAGCCCTTCACGTCGATACGATGCATACGTACCAATACTGACACCAATGATAAGAGCAACAATCAGCGAACCAAGCGCTAGGAACATAGTCCACGGCAGTGCCATAGCAAGGACATCTGAAACACTTACAGGAAACATAAGCACTGAAGGTCCCAGATCAAGAGTGAATACGCTTTTCATATACGCGAAGTATTGTTCGAAAACATTGCCATCAACAAAACCGTACATTTCACGAACAGCATCCATTTGAGCAGGATCCATTCGACCTTGAGCTGCAGCGAAAAGAGCATCAACAGGATCTCCTGGCATTAGGCGAGGCAACATGAAATTAAACGAGATAGCGATTAAGAAAGCGGTAAAATAGAAGCCAAATCGGCGAATTAAAAACGACATAAAAATCTTTTAACCTAGGGGCTACAACCTAAGCTGTAGCCCTCTCAAAAATAACTTACTTAAGGTGTAGATTGTTGAGAATTATTACTCTCTTACCACCGTCGTACCATACTGGCTGTACGTATGGGTCTTTTTCACTTGGCCAACCAACAATATGTTTAGTACTGTATTGGAACCAAGTTGGGTTAGAAAATAGAGGGATAAAGGGAAGGTTTTCAGCCGTAAACTCCTGAAGTTCACTCAACACTTTCTCTTGCTGCTCTGCATCACCAATTTTGCCGAAGCTGTCGATCAATGCGTCGATTTCTGGTGAATTAACACCGTGACCAGCATGCCAAGTTTTTCCGATTCGAGACGTTGAGAAGTACTCTTGGTACGCCAAGATTGGATTTGTCGCTACCATTGACCAGTTAATTGACATGGTATATTTGCTTTCTTTCAAATTGCTGTCATATACCGCCCAATCCACGGTCTTAACGTTTGCTTTCACACCCACTTCTTCAAAGTATTCAGATACCATCTGAACCACTTGGATCCAGTCGGTCCAACCGTTTACAACCTCGATATCAAACTCAACCGTTTCCCCGTTTGCTTTGTCGCGGAATCCATCACCGTTTTTGTCAACTAAGCCAGCTTCATCAAGTAAAGCGTTTGCTCTTTCAACATCGTACTTAGTTAGATAGCCATATTTCTTAGATACATTTTTATCAATGTGCGTTTCGTATAGCTCACCGATGCCACCAGCATTGAAGTTTGCAGTCGGATAACCGTAGGCAGCAATATCAACGATAGTTTCACGATCAAGAGCCATAGAAAGTGCTTGTCGTACTCTTAGGTCATCAAATGGCGCTTCTTTGGTATTTACATAAAGGTGGATCGCATCATTCGCTGGATACCAAAAATGGTTATTTTCTTTATCCATATCGACAAATGTTGACTCAACGTCAGCAATAAAATTTGAACCCCAATCAATCTCACCTTTGATTAAGGCAGGTTGGATCTGAGAGTTGTCATTGTAAGAACGGAAGTTGATGCAATCTAAATAAGGTCTATTTTCTAAATAGTAATTTGGGTTTCGGCACAGCTCCATCTGTTGCGGTTTAATGTATTTAACCGTCGTCATTGGGCCACTACCTACCGGGTTAAGGTTGGTAAACGTTGTCAGCTCTTCAACTTTCGACCAAATATGCTTTGGTACAATATGGTAACGCTCTAAGTTCCAAGCAAATGTAGAATCCGCTTCCGTCAGCTCAAACAAGACGGTTCGCGCGTCAATAGATTTGATTTCTTTTAAATTACCTGAAGACCAAATACCTTTCTGGTCAAAAGCTGGTGCCTCTTTAGTCAACATAAAGCTAAAAACAACGTCGTCTGCAGTTAACTTTGAACCATCAGACCACTTCAAATTCTCTCGTAACTTAAGCGTCAATGTTTTCAGGTCAGTTGAATACTCAACCGACTCAGCCAGGCGATAATCAACATCACCTGTCATGTTGTTGAATACGACCAATGGCTCAAACATTACCCCATGCAGCAAGTCTTTAGTTGTATAAGGGTTAAAGTTTTCAACAAAGCCAGTATTGATAATTGGCACCGTTAGTGTGCCACCCTGCTTAACTTCATCTGCTTGTACAGAGGCTCCGAATAAAGCTCCAATGGCGAGCGAAGCAATCAATGTCTTTTTGTGCATCACGTTGTCCTTTTAATGATAATAACCAGAAAGAAAGCGCTTTCTTTTAACTTTAAAAAAAGGGGGTGTTTTCGTATTCACTATCGGCAACTCGCATCAAGAAACCGCTTTCTTTAGATGGATAATAAGCCGATAGAATGATTCTTCAACTTACATTTCGATGAAACGAACCATAGATCACAAATTTAGAATAGATTGAGAATAGAAATACACAACAGTGCCATTCGTCACATTAATTGTTCTCTAACACAAAAAATAATTTAAAAACAATAAGTTAAGATTCACTAATAGTGCCCCCATCGTCTTTCCTAATCGTCGAACCTCTAACCCATCAATGAACTTATGTGCTTTCTTTAAAATAGCCTTTCCGTCGCGATTCTCAACATACATAGACTGTATCTATGTATGATTCTCTCAAAAACAAAAGAAAGCGCTTTCTTGAACGCTAAACCTATGTCAGCATACCAGTCATAAAATGTAAGTTCCCCCTTAGGACAACTATGTTTAACTTTTGGAATGGCAATAAATCAGGTAAAAGACAGCACTATGAGTTGGAGCTAATTCATAGCTTGTTGAATTGGGATCCGAACGAACCTATTGTCGTTCACAGCGATAATACAGACTTTCCAAGAGCTGAGGATGAAGGAAATATATTCCGCAAGAATTATGATGTACTCGTCACGGTGGCGGGAAACCGTAAATTTGCTGATAAGCCTGCAATCAAACTCAACTCTCCAATTTGTAAAGGCTTATTAGGACACCGTATCCTGATAATTAGGGAACAAGATCAACCCACATTCCATAATATCAACAGCAATAAATTGAAATCACTTATCGCTGGAATTCCTGCGACATGGGCTGATGCTGAGCTGTTTAGAGAAAATGGATATCGAGTACTAGAGCAAGGAACGTTACCAGAGATTCTTAAACTTCTCTCAGATAAAAAATGTGATTATGTGTCACTCGGAGCAAATGAAGTTGAAAGCATATACCAAGAACATACCTATTCCCTGGATGGGTTAGTCATAGAAAAAAGTATTGTGCTTTATTACCCTCTTCCACTGGTCTTCTATGTCCACCCAAACAAGGCTCAACTGGCTCAATTACTTGAGGACAAACTGCAAGACTACAAACTCAGTGGTGATTTCGAGCTATTGTTTAACCAACATTTCGGGGACGTAGTGAGATCCATTGGATTAGAACATCGCAAAGCTATTAACCTCGTAAATAAGGACCTACCGCCAGAGCTAAGGTCATTTAACTCTCAATTCATCTCGTGATTATAAATAGAGGAGACTTAAAACAATGCACCTAGATTTACAACATTAGGTGCATCTGCTTTATGCTCCTAATGTCGATATCATCAAACCATAGGCAAGATAACTAACGGCTTGCTTTTACATATAGCGGTGGATACTCAAGTCATCAGTTTTTATATCACTAGCAGAGCCACTGACCACGCTTGCCAAGATCTTTCCTGAGCCACATGCCATTGTCCAACCTAGAGTTCCATGGCCTGTATTGGTAAATAGATTCTTGATAGGCGTCTCGCCGATTATAGGCGTACCATCCGGAGTCATCGGTCTTAACCCTGTCCAGTATTCTGCCTTAGAGAAATCCCCCGCCTGTGGGAAAAGATCTTTTATCACCATATCAATCGTGGCTTTACGTTTTTCAGGAATAAGATAATTGAAGCCAGCAAGCTCTGCCGTACCAGCAATGCGAATACGATCATCAAATCGCGTCATCGCTACCTTGTAGGTTTCATCCATAACAGTCGAGGTTGGTGACTTATCTGCATTCACGATCGGTAGTGTTAACGAATACCCTTTGACTGGATAAACCGGGATTGATAAATCCACTTGCTTGAGCAATTCACGAGAGTAGCTTCCCGAAGCTACCACATAAGCGTCCGCTTTGAATTCACCTTGAGTTGTCGTAATGCTCTTTATGGTTTGGTTCTGATGATTCAAACTTACCACTTCAGTATCAAACACGAACCTAACACCAAGTTGCTTGGCCTTCTCAGTCAGCGCTAAACAGAACTGATGACAATCACCGGTTTCATCATTAGGTAAGTATAAGCCGCCCACCAGCTTGTCTTTAACATCCGCTAAACCCGACTCCACTGACAGACACTGTTGAACATCAAACAGTGAGTGTTTGATTCCACTCTCTGTTAATAGCTTCATATCCTGCTGAATCGCATCGAGTTGCTTCTCGCTTCGGAATACTTGCAAGGTGCCTTTCTGCCTGCCCTCATAAGCCAAATCTTCACTGATTCTTAGATGAGTGAGACACTCTCGACTGAAGTTTGCCACTCTTAACATGCGTGACTTATTCACGGCGTACTTGGCTTCATTACAGTTGGCCAACATCTTAGTCGCCCAAGCCACTAATTCCGGAGAAAGTGACGGTTTCACCTTTAAGGGAGCGTGCTCTTGGGTAAGCCATTTCATTGCTTTCAACGGAATCCCAGGCGCCGCCCATGGTGAAGAATAACCGTAAGAAATCTGCCCTGCATTCGCAAAGCTGGTTTCCTTGCCACTACTATCTTGACGCTCAATAACCGTCACCGAGTGGCCCTCTTTCGCCAGATACCAAGCACTGGTCAACCCAATAACACCGCTGCCAATTACAATTACTTCCATTCTCTTCCCCTAATGCCCGACACAGCAAAACATGTCGAACACAGCTGTCTGTTTCAAACTACCTTCGTTAATAATTTGTAACTTATTCAGCACGCGTTGACTTAACAATGCATACAGTGTTGATAAAAAGTCAATTCAGTCGTAAATCGGGAGAATGAATATGGGAAGTGTGATGTTGGATGGTTATAAAGCTTTCAAGGGATCGGTTTATTACTAAGAGAAAGCCCTCTACGAGGATAGGAATACTGAACTATCGCGGAATGAAGTTAGGTGATGTGATTATGTGCACCAACCTACTTCAATCTAAATATTATGGGCGTCGTGGCTCAAGAATGTGGCGTTCTCGATGAGAAAGTCTAAAAAGGTTTCGGCTTGCAATGATAGCCCGCGGCCTTTGAGAGATTGAACTTTCACCGTCGCTTTAGAGAAAGTGTCGAGCTCAGTCGCAACTACTTCAATTTGTCCTGATTTGATCTCATCAAGCACCGTGAGTTTGGGCATAAAGGTCACGCCTAGGCCTGCCGAAACGAAGTTAGTTAGCGCGGTAACCGAGTTAGTTTGAAGCTTAGGTTGCAAAGTGAGATGAGAGTTTTGTTCAGCCTGCTTTACTAACCTCCCCATACCTGTCGAGTTGTCGATCAAAGCAACAGAGGCCTCTCTAACATCTTGCAGTGTCACAGGCGCTTCTTTCATCGTAAGGAAGTGCCCCTTCGGAGCAATCAATTCGAGCGGATGGCTACGTTCAACATGGGAGTGCAGTTTAGGATGAGGTGCAGACGCATAAGTGATCGCGAAATCTATCTGTTGATCTTCTAACATTTTCACGGCATCCAATGCACCTGCAATTTCAATCGATAAATTGATATCAGGGTATCGAGCCATGAAGGTTTGCATCGGTTTAGAAACCAAGTTAGTGATAAAACCTTCCCCAATCGCAATGCTAACGTTACCGCCCTTGAGGTTTTTCAACTTAGTTAGACGAGCCAGTACCGCCGTTTCACTACGAACTATGGAACGGTAGTAATTCAACAGTTCATTACCTGCTTCGGTTAACAGTGATTGGCGGTTGTTGCGCTCCCATACTTTCATTTCCGCTTGCGCTTCTAACTGTGTCAGCATTCTGCTCATCGCGGCAGGGTCAACATTCATCATCTTAGATGCCTTACGTAACGACCCATATTTCGATAAAGCATTAAGGTATTCCAGCGCGCGGATATTAAAGTGGTGCATTCGACTTCCTTGTGATTCAACTGACACTTGATCAAGCGTCTCACAAATTTGCTGCGAACATATATCCCAATCTATCAAGATCGTAATTGCTCTTACTAACTTGTGCACCGAGTCACTTCAAGGCACTACATCAAAGGCTGATATACGTGTTTTAGCTTGCTGTCGATAATACAAAGGCCGCCGTTTCACTACGAACTATGGAACGGTAGTAATTCAACAGTTCATTACCTGCTTCGGTTAACAGTGATTGGCGGTTGTTGCGCTCCCATACTTTCATTTCCGCTTGCGCTTCTAACTGTGTCAGCATTCTGCTCATCGCGGCAGGGTCAACATTCATCATCTTAGATGCCTTACGTAACGACCCATATTTCGATAAAGCATTAAGGTATTCCAGCGCGCGGATATTAAAGTGGTGCATTCGACTTCCTTGTGATTCAACTGACACTTGATCAAGCGTCTCACAAATTTGCTGCGAACATATATCCCAATCTATCAAGATCGTAATTGCTCTTACTAACTTGTGCACCGAGTCACTTCAAGGCACTACATCAAAGGCTGATATACGTGTTTTAGCTTGCTGTCGATAATACAAAGGCGACAACTTTCGTCATCACCTTTGTGGTCATGAATCAGATGCTAGTCTCAAGCAGTTAACAATCCGTCACTTCACTTACAGACCAACTGTAGTGGTACGCTGAATTTGGTCACTTAGTTAGAGGTGATATCATCACCTCATAAGTTAACAGGTGACACTATGACAAAACGTACAAGAAGACTATTTAGCGCTGAATTCAAATTAGAAGCGGCACAACTGGTTCTAGATCAGAACCACTCTGTGACAGAGGCTGCTCAAGCTATGAATGTTGGGAAGTCCACGATGGATAAGTGGGTTCGCCAACTAAAAGAGGAACGTCAGGGGAAAGCACCTAAAGCATCGCCGATGACGCCTGAGCAAATTGAAATACGTGAATTAAAAAAGAAGTTAGCTCGCCTTGAAGAGCATAATGAAATATTAAAAAAAGCCACGGCTCTGTTGATGTCGGACTCACTGAACAATTCTTGATAATCAAGAAACTCAAGCAGAGCCACAGCGTAAAAATATTATGTGAAGTGTTCAATGTTCATCGAAGCAGTTATAACTACTGGCGAAAACGTCCAGTAGAAATTGATGCCGAAACAGCAAAGCTCCGTAGTTTAGTTAGCGAGGCACATGCCGCAAGCAACGGTTCTGCGGGAGCGAGAACCATTGCTGACATAATAACGAGTCAGGGAACTAACCT
>NZ_PIGD01000011.1:0-187730 GCF_003050085.1 Vibrio sp. 10N.286.48.B8
CAGAGTATTTATCAAAGTGGTGGAAGGTATTACATGACCGAAAAGTATTGGCAAGTTGGCTTTCTAAAGACATAAAAAAATCCGATATTAGTTTCCTAATATCGGATTTTGAAGCCTTTTGAGGATCGGTCAAATGATCTCACAAATTTCTTAACTGATCGGCATTACGCACGAGGCGGTCTTTATAAAAGATAGCGTAAGGACTCTGTAACTACAGAACCTAATTACAGAACCATGGCTGCAATCCAACCGAATACGATCAGTGGGATGTTGTAGTGCAAGAACGTCGGTACTACGGTTTCCCATACGTGCTCATGTTGACCATCAGCATTTAGACCAGACGTTGGACCTAATGTTGAGTCAGAAGCCGGAGAACCTGCATCACCAAGTGCTGCTGCTGTACCTACTAGAGCGATCGTTGCCATTGGTGAGAAACCAAATGCTGCTGCTAGTGGAACGTAGATAGTTGCAAGGATTGGAATCGTAGAGAACGAAGAACCAATGCCCATTGTTACCAGTAGACCAACCACTAGCATAAGTAGCGCTGCTAGTGGTTTATTGTCACCGATGCTAGTTGAAAGAGCTTCAACCAGAGATTCAACGCCACCCGTTTGCTTCATAACTGCCGCGAAACCTGCCGCTGCAATCATGATGAAACCGATCATTGCCATCATATGAACGCCCTTGGTGAAAACATCTTGTGTCTCTTTCCAAGCAATGACGCCACCGAAGGTAAATACCATGAAGCCCGCTAGAGCACCGATGATCATAGAACCCGTCGACAGTTGAACTGTTAGCGCTGCTACGATACCAGCCGCTGCAACTAGGATGTGCTTCTTGTTGATCTCTTTCACTTCTGTTGAAACAACAGTGTGAGAGGTTTCTTTGTATTGGCGAGGCTTACGGTAAGTAAAGAATACTGCGGTAAGAAGGCCGAAGATCATGCCTGCTGCTGGTAACAACATTGCCATAGGTACTTGGCTCGCTACAACGTTTTCAAGACCATTGTCGTGAAGGTTTTTAAGCAGGATGTTGTTTAGGAAGATGCCGCCAAAACCAATCGGTAACACCATGTAAGGCGTAATCAGACCAAAAGTAAGCACACACGCAACTAGACGACGGTCTAGGTTCATTTTTGCGAATACGCCTAGTAGAGGTGGGATTAAGATTGGGATGAAGGCGATATGTACAGGAATCACGTTTTGTGAAGACATGGTCACTAAGATCAACGACGCAAGGATGCCGTATTTAAGACCAGTCGATGCTGCACTGTTCTCTTTACCGTGAATGCGTTTGATAACACTTTGAGCAAGGAGATCTGTGATACCAGAACGTGAGATAGCAACAGCGAATGTACCAAGCATAGCGTAGCTAAGTGCGATAGTTGCACCGCCACCTAATCCACTTTCGAAAGCCGCGACTGCGTCGTTCAAGCCCATACCAGAGGCTACGCCACCGATAATTGCGCTGAACGTGAGAGCAACGACTACGTTTACGCGCATCAAAGCTAAAACAAGCATGATGCAAACTGAAATTACAACAGGATTCATATTATTCTCGGGATGTTGTGTTTTTTATGAAGGCAATACGAGTGAACGTTTACCGACTCTATTTTTTATTCTTCGTCAACAAGAGGCCAACCACCAAGGGCTTTCCATTTGTTTACAATGCCGCAAAATAACTCTGTGGTTTTTTGCGTATCATACAAAGCAGAGTGTGCTTCTTTGTTGTCAAATTCCATCCCTGCAGTGCGGCAAGCTTTAGCCAAAACGGTTTGACCGTAGGCAAGACCACTAAGAGCTGCAGTGTCAAAAGTAGCAAATGGATGGAAAGGGACGCGTTTAAGCTTACAGCGCTCACTTGCCGCATTAACGAAGTTCAAATCGAATGTAGCGTTGTGAGCAACCATGATTGCGCGACTGCAATCTGAAGCTTTTTGTTCTTTTCTCACTAGCTTGTAGATTTCTTTAAGGGCTTCTTGTTCCGACACAGCACCACGTAATGGGCTAAATGGGTCTTTAATTCCGTTAAAGTCTAATGCTGCCTGCTCTATATTTGCGCCTTCAAAAGGCTCAATGTGAAAATGAAGCGTTGATGCAGGGTGCAGATCTCCGTTCTCATCCATTTTTAACGTAATGGCACAGATTTCTAATAATGCATCGGTTTCAGCGTTAAACCCTGCGGTTTCCACGTCGATGACCACTGGAAAATAGCCACGAAAGCGTTTTTTTAGGGTCAGAGCTTCGTTTTCTACAGTCATGTTAGCCCAAATAAGTGTGATTAAGGCTGCATTATTGCAGATAATAGCAGTGATAAAAACTAGGGAAGGGCAATAAATCATAAATTACCTAATCCATTGCGGCTTGATAATTGCATATTTAAACGTGAGAGAAAAATGCGGCAATTGGCTGCATTGTTAAACGAATTGCTTAAGAGATACTCCACTTTATGAAGAAACAACTCATAACAGGTTCAATGCTATTTTCGCTACTTATGTCGTCACCAGTAATGGCACAAGAAAAGCGTTACGGAGCATCTCCTCAACAGTCAACGTGGGAGATGGTGGCCAACACGCCACTCGAATGCCGCTTGGTTCACCCTATCCCAAATTTTGGTGATGCTGAGTTCTCATCTCGCGCGAGTAAAAAAATCATTTTGGACTTTGAGCTTAAAATGCGTCGCCCGATGGGTGCTACGCGTAATGTCAGCTTGATTTCGATGCCGCCACCTTGGCGTCCGGGTGAAAGTGCTGATCGCATGACAACCATTAAGTTCTTCCAACAATTTGATGGCTACGTTGGCGGTCAAACGGCGTGGGGAATCTTGAGTGAGTTGGAGAAAGGGCGCTACCCGACATTCAGTTACCAAGAGTGGCAGAGCCGCGACCAGCGAATCGAAGTGTCGCTGTCATCGGTGTTATTCCAAGAAAAATACAATGTGTTCAGTGACTGTGTTGCTAACCTGCTGCCTTACAGCTTTGAAGATATCTCTTTCACTATTTTGCACTATGACCGTAACAGTGATCAGCTGAACAAGTCGTCGCGCAAAAGGCTGAGCCAGATCGCCGATTACGTTCGCTATAACCAAGACATCGATCTTGTGCTGGTGGCAACGTACACCGATTCTGTCGACAGCAAAGGTATTAGCCAAAACCTTTCAGAGCGCAGAGCGGAATCGTTAAGAGAGTACTTCAAATCTTTAGGCTTGCCAGAAGATCGTATCCAAGTTCAGGGCTATGGTAAACGTCGCCCGATTGCAGACAACAATTCGCCAATTGGTAAAGACAAGAACCGACGCGTTGTTATCTCTTTAGGTCGTACGCAGGTTTAAGCAGAATAATTGCTTGTTTTGAAATCAGATAGCCCGTCGTAATGACGGGCTTTTTTGTCTTTAAAATTTGGAGCCATTGTCTAAACGCAACTCGTTTAGTTCAAGCGGAAACGAGCGATCATTTCACAGTTGGTCGCGGTATCGATCTTTTCTACCATAGAAGCAATTTTAGGATTGGGATGGCGTTTCATGAAATCGATCAGCGCTTTCTTACAGCAACCAATAGAATCGATAAAGCTGGAACATTGAGTGTTTGGGCACTGCGGGATCAGTGTCAGCACTTTTTCTGAAGCCAATTGAAGATACTTGAGCTCGTATTCGGTATCACCAGCCCATCGCCAGAATTGCGCGAGATTGTGGCAAGAGATCACAGAGATCAGTAGGCGTTCGTCAGCCTGAATATCGGTACGCTCAGTGATTTCTTCGCTCAAGTTCAATGCTTGCTGATAGTGGAGAATACTTCGTACAGGATCGTCGAGCTGCAATGCAGTATCGGCAAGTAACGTGTGTTTTTCCCATTCGCTAATCATTGTGTTACCTCACTAATCAATAGGTGTTTAATTTAAATGATAATCATTATCATGTAAAGTTTCATTGGTGAGATTGTTAATAATAATTGGTGAAGGGTATTGTTCGTGCGTGGAAACATAAAAAAGAAGCGAGCACAGTGCTCACTTCTTTTTTTCATTTCATCAGGCGTTCAAGCCCAAATTCGCAAAGAGGTTGAGGAATTAACCTTCTAGACCGGCACTTGCTTGTTTGTTCTGAATAAGCTCAATCATGTAACCGTCAGGATCTTTAACGAATGCGATGTGAGTAGAGCCGCCTTTAACCGGGCCAGCTTCACGTGTCACATTACCGCCTGCTGCTTTAATCGCATCACACGTTGTGTAGATGTCATCAACACCGATAGCAACGTGACCAAAAGCTGAGCCAAGGTCATATTCAGTCGTGCCCCAGTTGTAAGTCAGCTCAATCACAGCACCTTGAGATTCGTCACCAAAGCCAACGAAAGCCAGTGTGTATTCGTACTCTTTGTTTTCGTTCTTACGTAATAGCTGCATGCCCATTACATTGGTGTAGAACTCGATAGACTTGTCTAGATCACCAACGCGTAGCATGGTGTGTAAAATACGACCGTTTGACATGATTTGCTCCTAGCTTTAATTATGTATACGTTTTTGTAATTCTGTTTTATGCCGCAGGATAAACGCGGTGCTTTTTTGGCCAATAGGCTTGTTAGCTTCTTTCGCTTAGGGCTAACAGCTTATGAGCCTAGACGTCCGTTTTCTCTTTGAACTCACACAAGTCTTCAATGATACAGCTGCCACAGCGTGGTTTACGCGCGACACAGGTGTAACGACCATGAAGAATGAGCCAATGGTGGACATCCAGTTTGAATTCTTTGGGAATAACTTTGAGCAGCTTTGCCTCGACATCGTCGACGGTTTTACCCATCGCTAACTTAGTGCGGTTTGATACACGATAGATGTGTGTATCAACGGCAATGGTTGGCCAACCAAAGGCTGTGTTCAATACTACGTTTGCTGTTTTACGACCAACGCCTGGAAGGGCTTCTAATGCAGCGCGATCTTCCGGTACTTCACCATTGTGTAGGTCAAGCAGCATACGACACGTTTTGATAGTGTTTTCTGCTTTTGAGTTAAATAAGCCGATAGTTTTGATGTACTCTTTTAAGCCATCAACACCTAAGTCGAAAATTGCTTGTGGAGTATTAGCCACAGGGTAAAGCTTATCCGTGGCTTTGTTGACGCTGACATCGGTTGCTTGCGCAGATAACAGCACAGCGATCAGCAACTCGAAAGGGCTGTTCCAGTTAAGCTCGGTTTCTGGTTTTGGGTTGTTTTCTCTTAAACGCTCAAGTATTTCTACTCGTTTTACATTGTTCATAGCGACATTACTTTCAAATAGTTAGGGCATGAAGCTTGGATTGCTTCTTCTTTATCATCGGTTACGCGCTCTTATGAGCGTCATTATTATATATAATGTTTAGATCTGATTTTCCCCGCTGAGTGATTGAGCTAGATCAGCGGAGTTTAAGCTAATTTAACTTATTAGGCATTGGTAACGCGAGCGCGTTCAATGACTGGTTTCTCTTGTTTTGGTTGTCTAGATTTTGCTTGGTTATCGATGATGTTTTTCAAAGCAATTAAGAAACCAACACCAATAAAGGCACCCGGTGGAAGCAGGGCTAACAAGAAGCTGTTATCAAATTGGAATATCTGGATTCGTAACACAGAAGCCCAGTCACCAAGCAGCAGGTCTGCGCCATCAAATAGGGTCCCGTTACCAATAATCTCACGCATCGCACCTAACACGACCAATACTGATGTCATGCCTAGACCCATCCAAAAACCATCTTGAGCCGCTGGTAGCACTTCATTTTTTGAAGCGAAGGCCTCTGCACGACCGATGATTATACAGTTGGTTACGATCAGCGGGATAAATATACCCAAAGATAGGTAAAGCCCATAGGCGTATGCGTTCATCAGTAGTTGAACACACGTTACTAGCGATGCAATGATCATTACGAATACTGGGATACGCACTTCTTTTGGTACATGGTTACGAACCAAAGAAACAGAAACGTTTGAGCCGACCAGTACAAGTAAGGTAGCAATGCCGAGCCCAAGCGCGTTAGTGACTGTTGACGATACAGCCAGCAGTGGACATAACCCAAGAAGTTGCACTAGGGCGGGGTTATTGGCCCACATGCCATTTTTGATCAGTGTTTTATGGTCACTCATTATTCACCACCACAATTTAGAGGTTGAGCAAGCAATGCTTGGTTGTTTTGGTTAACGTACTGAACCGCTTGTTTGACAGATTTCACGACCGCTCTAGGAGTAATGGTCGCGCCAGTAAACTGGTCAAAGTCACCACCGTCTTTACGAACCTTCCAACGGTCAAGATTAGAATCTGTTACTTGTTTGCCTGCAAACGAAAGAATCCAATCACTTACACGCAAATCAATCTTATCACCCAAACCTGGAGTTTCTTGGTGAGAAAGCACACGAGTACCTAAAATAGTACCGTCGATCTTCATTCCAACAATGACTTTAATCGCGCCATTGTAGCCGTCTGGTGCAATCGCTTCGATCGCAATCGCGCTTGGCTCACCGTTAAGTTTAGCGATGTAAGCTGGCATCGCTTGCTCAGTACCAAGCTCTTCTGCTTGTACTAAAGTACAAGACGAAAACAGTTCGTTGTCGTGAAGATCGTGCGGGATCACTTGGTTAAGAACAGACAGTAACTGAGCTTGTTCTTGCTGTTTGATCTGATCTTTTGTTAGGTAGTGGGTTACCGCCACTAAACCTGTCGATGCACACGCAAAAATCGCGAGTACAAGGCCGTTTTTCTTAATTGCATTTAGCATGGCATCCGCTCCTTAGTGACCGTATGTACGAGGTTTGGTGTAGTAGTCAATCAGTGGAACACACATGTTGGCTAACAATACAGCAAACGCCACGCCATCAGGGAAACCACCCCAACTGCGGATGATAAATACCAAACCGCCGATCAGAGCGCCAAACACTAAGCGACCTTTCACTGTTGTTGATGCTGAAACTGGGTCGGTCGCAATGAAAAATGCGCCTAGCATAGTCGCACCAGACAATAGATGAATGGTTGGAGAAGCAGTTTCACCTGGAGTTAAGATTAAGAACACTAGGCTAAACAGCGCAAGGCTGCCGATGAAAGCCACAGGAATATGCCATTGAATCACGCGTTGCTTAATAAGTACCAAGCCACCAATTAGGTAGGCAAGGTTCACCCACTCCCAACCCACGCCAGCTAGCCAGCTGAATTGCGGTTGAGACAGAGCTTCAGAAGCGGTGTTGCCTGCCGTTAATGCGGTTTTAAATGCATCAAGCGGCGTCGCCATTGTGGTGCCATCTATACCTAAACGAGCTTGCTGTAGAGACAGCCCCTCATTGTTGAAGCCTGTAAAGATCATCAAAAATGAGTCAACAAAACTTGTTGCTTCAGCTGTTAAACTGCTCGGTGCATTCCAACTGGTCATTTGAACAGGGAATGAGATCAACAAAACAACGTAAGCGACCATCGCTGGGTTAAATGGATTTTGCCCAAGGCCGCCATATAGGTGCTTAGCGATGATAATTGCGAAGAACATACCTATCACTAGAACCCACCACGGTGAGTGTGGAGGAATAGCGACACTGAGTAGCCAAGCAGTAACAACAGCACTGTAATCACGTAGCGCCATTACTGGTGGACGTTTTCTCAACAGCATTACGGCTGCTTCAAAGGTAACAGCAAGTGCGATAGCAAATACTAACTGGATGAGCGTACCCCATCCAAAGAAGTAGGTTTGAGCTAGTAGACCTGGCAATGCACAAATAGCCACCCATTTCATGAGATCTGGGGTGCTTCTACGATTGTGTGCGTGCGGTGAGCTGGCGATAAAGAAGGCCACTACTCTTTCTCCTCATTGTTCTTTTTATCTTGCTCTTGCTGCGCTTTTCTTGCTTTAGCACGAGCAATTGCGGCAGCAATGGCTGCTTTCTTAGGGTCGGCGGGTTCTGATTGAGCCTCAGCTTCAACCACAGTCTCTTTTTCAACTAAAGGTTCAGCCACAGGTTCGGGAGCGACTTCTTGAGCTTCGACCTGCTTAGCTTGCTGTGCTTTCTTCGCTTTAGCGCGTGCGATAGCGGCAGCAACAGCAGCTTTCTTAGGATCGACAGCTTCTGGTTGAGTTTCAGCTACCACTTCGAGTACTGGCTTAGGAGTTTCTACTGTCTCAGCCTGTTTCGCTTGCTGCGCCTTCTTCGCTTTGGCACGAGCGATAGCTGCAGCAACGGCGTCTTTCTTAGCGTCGCCAGAGCTTTCAACCGGAGTTTCACTTTCTGTTTGAGTAACGGCTTCAGCTTGTTGCGCTTTCTTCGCTTTAGCGCGAGCGATAGTGGCAGCAACTGCATCTTTCTTGGCATCGCCAGTACTTTCAGCCGGAGCATCAGAAGCTGACTCCGCTTGTTGAGCTTTCCTGGCTTTAGCACGAGCAATGGCCGCAGCAACTGCGTCTTTCTTAGCATCGCCAGAGCTTTCAGCTGGAGCGTCAACAGCCGATTCAGCTTGTTGAGCTTTCTTCGCCTTGGCGCGCGCAATAGCGGCAGCGACCGCATCTTTCTTGGCATCGCCAGAGTTTTCAGCAGGAGCGTCAGAAGCTGATTCCGCTTGCTGAGCTTTCTTCGCTTTAGCGCGAGCTATTGCGGCAGCGACTGCGTCTTTCTTGGCGTCGCCAGAACTTTCAGCTGTAGCATCAGCAGCAGATTCCGCTTGTTGAGCTTTCTTCGCTTTGGCGCGCGCAATAGCGGCAGCGACCGCATCTTTCTTGGCATCGCCAGAGCTTTCAACCGGAGCGTCAGCAGCAGATTCCGCTTGTTGTGCTTTCTTGGCTTTAGCACGAGCAATGGCCGCAGCAACGGCATCTTTCTTGCCATCACCAGAGTTTTCGGCTTGAGTCTCAGCTGAAGCTTGTTGTGCTTTGCGTTCTCTAGCTTGTCGTTTACGCTCTTCGCGCAGTTTTGACATTTCAGAATTGTCAGGTTCAGTGCTATCCGCTTTCTGAGCCGCAGCTTGTTTCGCTTTTGCCTTCGCAATTGCAGCGGCTACCGCAGGTTTCACTGCGGATTCCGTATTAGGAGCTTGGTCTGCCGCAGCTTTTTGCGCTTTAACGCGAGCAATTGCAGCTGCAATCGCATCATCCCCATCCGCAGACTTCATATCTTTACGACGGTTGTCAGCAGCTTTCTTGAAGCGGTTTTCACGTTCTGCTTTGTCACGCTCCATACGAGCGTTTTTCTCTTCGAAACGAATCTTGGCGCGCTCTGCAGCAGCGGCTTCATCTTTTCGAGTTTTGATTTCGGCTTTCGCTTGGCGATAGTACTGAACAAGAGGGATTTCACTTGGGCAGACAAACGCACAAGCACCACATTCAATACAGTCTTTAATATTCAGCTCTTCACACTTATCCAACTCGTTGGCTTTGGCATGCCATTGCAGTTGCTGAGGAAGTAGAGACGCAGGACAAGCTTCAGCACACGCGCTGCAACGAATACATTCCATCTCGTAAGTGCTTGGTGAGATCTCACGACGCGTTGGCGCTAAAATACAGTTCGACGTTTTAGTGATTGGCACATTGGCATGCGGCAAGGTAAAGCCCATCATCGGGCCGCCCAAAATCAAACGTGGCAGTTTTTTATCCGCTTTGTAGCCAAACTCTTCTAGTAACTCGTGTACTGGTGTACCTAATAGTGCCCACACGTTACGAGGTTGCTTAAAGGTTTTACCGGTTAAAGTCACCACGCGGTTGACCACTGGTTCACCGTCGATTACCGCTCTCTTAATTGAGTAAAGCGAGCCGACGTTTTGAACCAAAACACCAATGTCTGCAGGAATGCCGCCAGCCGGAACCTCTTTGTTGGTGAGGATCTTGATCAGCTGTTTCTCACCACCAGAAGGATACTTAGTTGGGATAACACGAATGACGATATCTTTGTCTTTCGCTGCAATCTCAAGCGCTTTTATCGCGTTTGGCTTGTTGTCTTCAATACCGATAACCGTCAGCTTTGGCTGAAGGATGTGTTCAACGACTTCGATGCCTTTTAATACTTCGTCGGCATGTTCTTGAAGCAACTTGTCATCAGAGGTGATGTAAGGTTCACATTCCGCAGCGTTGACGATCAAAATGTCGGTACGACCAAGGCCTGATTGAAGCTTCTTAGCCGTAGGGAAGCCTGCGCCGCCCATGCCTGAAATACCGGCTTGGCGAATCACATCAAGCAGTTCGTCAGAAGTCTTTGTCGAGAAATCTTCAACTGGATTTTTTTCAATCCAAGTGTCTAAGCCATCAGGTTTAATAACTACGCACATTTCGCTCAAGCCTGAAGGGTGAGCGGTAGTTCTTGGTTCGATAGCGGTAATCACACCTGACGTTGGTGCGTGTACAGGTAACGTAAAACCAGTATCTAAGGCAGTAAGTTGTTGGCCTTTTAGCACGGTGTCACCCGCAGCAACCAATAAGTTACCTGGCTTACCGATGTGTTGTTTTACAGGAAGAACGATTTCCTCGGGAAGTCTGGCATGAACGATGTCAGTGGTATTGGACTGTTTCTTGTTTTCAGCAGGGTGCACGCCGCCCGGAAAGTTCCAAATAGAGCCCGTGCGAATTTGTTCAATTAAAGAGATCATACTAACCCTATGCCTTAGGCTCTGACGCAGTCGCATCAGTCGCTTGGTTAGTGATGTCAGTAACAGGAATGATGTTCATCTGCCATTTCCAATTTTCAGTCGTTGTTGCCACTGGAATCATTTCGATACAGTCAGTAGGGCACGGTGCGACACATAAGTCACAACCTGTACATTCGTCTTTGATTACTGTGTGCAGAGCCTTGGTACCGCCAACAATAGCGTCGACAGGGCAAGCTTGAATACACTTAGTACAACCGATACACATGTCTTCATGAATGAAAGCAACAGTTTTTACTTTGTTATCTAAGTCGTGAGCGGAATCTTCAACTTCTACGCCCATTAAGTCTGCTAGCTTCTCAATGGTTGCTTGGCCGCCAGGAGGACATTTGTTGATCTTGTCTCCGTTAGCGATCGCCTCTGCGTATGGGCGACAACCTGGGTAGCCACATTGGCCACATTGAGTTTGCGGTAAAATGGTATCGATTTGATCAACGATAGGATCGGCTTCTACTTTAAAACGGATAGAAGCAAAGCCTAAAATAGCGCCAAAAATAGCGGCTAAAACGGCTAGCGCAATGATCGCAATTAAAATGGTACTCATGCTTATTTCACCAACCCAGTAAAGCCCATAAATGCCAGAGACATTAGGCCTGCTGTGATCATCGCAATCGAAGCACCTTTGAATGGCATTGGAACATCAGCAACCGCAATACGCTCACGCATCGCAGCAAACAGGATCAGAACAAGAGAGAAACCCACCGCTGCGCCGAAACCATAGATGATCGACTGAATGAAGTTGTGGTTTTCATTGATGTTCAAAAGTGCCACACCTAACACCGCGCAGTTGGTAGTGATAAGAGGTAGGAAGATACCCAATAGGCGATAAAGAGTCGGGCTGGTTTTGTGAACCACCATTTCCGTAAATTGAACAACCACCGCGATAACCAAGATGAAGCTCATGGTACGCAGGTATTCAATACCCAGAGGGGTAAGGATGTAGGTTTCTACTAGGTATGCAGAGACCGACGCTAACGTCAGAACGAAAGTCGTCGCGAGGCCCATGCCAATCGCAGTCTCCAGTTTCTTGGAGACTCCCATGAAAGGACATAGCCCTAAAAACTTCACTAGCACAAAGTTATTGACCAGCACTGTGCCAACCAACAACAAAAGGTATTCGGTCATAATGGATTAATTCTTGAGATTCCGATCCCGATATTATCCTGCTTTGCTCACCTAATAACAACCAGTGAACGGTGTGGTTTTGTATGTCTGATGGAAATTTATACGCTTAATAAGAGGATAGCAGATGTAATCGCAACAAATCGGTTGGGCTAAAACCTACGACAAACGCTCGCGGCATGGAAGTACAACGGCTGTTGGGTATGGTTTTCTTGAGCATGAAATTAACAATTTTAACGAGTATGTTGTCAATCTTTCTTGTTTAAAGCTAGGAGTTTTACTTTGATTTAGGACTTATACGCATCAGCTTTTAAGAAATCGGTTTCACGATAGAGATGGTGGTGATAGCCAATATAGTCAGCCTAAAATGAGCCTAACGTGCGCAAAAACTTAATCTGTAAACATTAATTTGTTGTAAGTGAAACCTTTAGTGAACGTAGATAACCGGATGTGCTTATAAGTAAGAAAAAAAATTAAAAGACATTTCTTGTCATTGTTAGTCAATTTTTGAACTAAGTTTAAATATTTCTTAATAATCCAATGTAATTATCTGTTATTTTTTTATGAATTAGTTATCAATTTTTAAATATCTGTATTTTAGTTTTTTTTGTTTCATGACGGTGTTTTTTTTATATATAGTTGCGTTTACAAAAAAGTTACTTATTTTGCCTTTTTAAATAACCATTTAATTAATCCTGTTAACGTTCGGTTAGTGGTAAATGGTTGAATGAATCAAGTGACATATAAAAATTATTTTAAATAACCCCAATATTTATCCATGGAAAATATATTTGTATAAATATTATGGTTATTCATTTTTCAAGGCTAATTTATGTACAAAGTAAATGATTGGTTAATCCACTTAGACCACCCGTTAGTGACTGATTTACTCAAAAATGAAGAAAAGCGCATCGGCTATCACGATCATCTTGTGATTCTAATGTTGTGTGAAAACGCTGGAAAAATTAATACTAAAGAAGATTTGTTGAAAAGAGCTTGGCCAGGAAAACATGTCTCTGAAGGCTCACTGACACAATCGATCAGCGCGATACGTACTTTGCTTGAGGATAATGGGAAGCAACAAAAGTATCTAAAAACGGTCGCTAAGGTTGGTTATAAACTCGAAAGTGAGGCGGTGTTGTGGCTAGAAGACGATGATGATAAATCAGATAACCAAGACAACTTATTAGCTGGAGACCCAAGTTGTAAGACTGAGAGCTTTGAAGAGAGTTCCGAAAAAAACACACGATTCACATTCGGACGTAATCAAATCTATATTGTTCTAGGCTGCTTATTCATAGCGATTGCGGCATTGTTTCCGTTGGTGTTCACTGCAAAAGCCCCTAAGTTAACGAGCTGGCTTCCACTGACTAAAATGTTTTCTAGCGAAGCTTTAACTGTCTATTGTGATAATGAAGAAGAGGCCAAATTGGTTGCAAAAGGCGTTAAGCTTTTGGTTTCTCAAGAAGTTAAACAAGGTAGGTTAAGCCGATTGATCCTTGCTCATTCTCAAGAAAGTTTATCTATTGTAATACTCAAGCCACTGGCACCGCCTGTCAATTTAGTGGTTTTGTTTGAATCTCCTCAATCAACGGATGATCTGGTTGGTATGGTTAAAGCGGAGCTTAGTCGCTATGTTCACTAAAAATAAAAGTGTTTACTTTCTTCTGTGTTGTCTTTGTTTAATGCTGGTTTCCATTGCATATAGTCTACGTTCGAAAAATAATGTCTTGGTCAACTCTACGACCCTTTATATGACAATAGATGGTGACTATATGGCCACGGAGCACATGGACGTCGTGATCAGTGATGAAAATTTTGAGGCGGTTACGATTATAAAAGAAGCTGGACTCAATAACACCTTAGATATTTACACAAAAGGAAAATTTATTCGCAAGAGTAATGGGCTATTTAATGTAAGCTTGCGTGAAGAACGCGTTGATCATGGAGACATTGATTTTGAACATGATGACGACATGCTCGTTTATGATAAATATATTGAAGCGCGAAAAAAGCTATCGTTTTTTAAATCGGTTCAAGTTGTTGAAGAGTTGCCGAACCAATATATGCTTATCATTTCAAATAGCCCTGTAAAGAAAATGGTTGCTGTAAAAGTTGAGGATTTACCAATTGAAGGTTTTTATGATGACTATTAATATTTTAACTATGGTTTGATATTTTTTTTAGGTCTATTTCATTATTATCAATTGTGTCATTATGGGAGGATGCATCTCAGTTTAATAGGAGATGCACTAACCATGACTAAATATCTAATATCAGTCTTGCTCATACTGATCAGTCTTAATTCGCTAGCTGAGGAGATCAGCTCACCCCCCAAGATAATGAATTATAACGTTTATATGCTGGATCATCGTCTCGGCGTTTTCGTTGGTGGGACTAATCCAAATAAACGAGCACAGTTATTGGCGAACTCTTCGGTTTTTGATGATACTGACGTGGTTATATTTAACGAAGTGTTCGACAACCAAGCGAGCCAAATACTTATCGATGCACTCGCTCAGAAGTTTGGATATTTAACTCCTGTCTTAGGCCGTACAAAAAATGGCTGGGATCACACTGAAGGTTGGCGATCGACATCTCTTGATGATGGCGGCGTGATTGTATTCAGTAAATATCCGATTGAGTACAAGTCACAAGTGATCTTCAGAGATGGGTGCGGTGCAGACTGGGCATCTCAAAAAGGTTTTATACATACCGTCATTAATAAAGGTGGAGAGAGATACAATATTATCGGCACTCACGTTCAAGCTGATGATGATACCTGCAAAACTCCTCCCTCTGTGGTTAGACAAGACCAGTTTGCACAAATAGAGAATTATATTTTCGGGGCAAATCGCTCAGCTGACGAAATGTTTTTTATTGCTGGTGATCTAAATGTAGCAAAAGAGTCACAAGAGTTTTCTTCAATGCTCGAGACCTTAAATGTAGCAGAACCGACCAATTACGCCGGTGCGCCTTACTCATGGGACCCTGCAGTAAATGGTTTAGCAAACGCAAACTATTCTGATCTAAAAGGGCAATTACTTGACTATGTTCTGGTCGAGCGTAGTCACAAGCAACCCAAGAACTGGCACAACCAAGTGTTAGATATCGCATCGGATAGAGTTGCTTTACCTGGCACACAGGAGCCGTATTACTTTTATGAGTATTCAGACCATTTCCCTGTCGCTGCGTTTGAGTATGCAGATGAAAGCACGCCAATTCATAGTGTGCGTCCAATCAATAAGCCATATAACTCAATCAGGCTAAAGCATCGATCGACTGGTGAATATGTTTACGCGGATCCAAATGTGCCTAATGGCTGGCTTACCTACGGTCGCGATGGAGAGCAATCCAACGCTAAGTTTAAGTTAGATAACTGGCATCCATATAATGGTACTTGTATTCACGACAATGACTATGTTCAGATCTCAAGGAAAGATGATTATAAAGATTACTACTGGACCTATAGTAGTAATACGTATTATACCGAAGATCACGACTCTTCTGACTTCATGAAGATCAGCCGCCCAACAGAATCCGAAAGCTGCATCCAGAATGGTGATGTCGTATATATTTATGATCATGCGCATCATTTGTGGACATCAGCGGACAAATATCTTGAGCCTATAAATACGTACATCAAAGCGACTAAGGAGCTGCCAGTTAGCGAAAATGGGCTGTTCATTATTGAGATGGATAACTTTGAATTCTCTGACTGGGAATTGAGTCTAACTTATAAATGAACATATTCTAAATGTTGATTTTTCTTGAAATTACTTGATTTTCAGTACTACTTGACTCATTTGGTTTATTGTAAATAGTGAAACATTAGAGTGTGTTTGGTGATAGTAAGCGGTGGGGTTGATTAGCCATCAATGCAGCCCAGAGGTCACCATCGTTAAATAAAAAGCCACTTTAGTGTGGCTTTTTACATTATAAAAAAATAATTCTCTCAATTATCGGTTGGTTAGTGATTGGCTAACCGAATTTTTGAAATTTGGTTTTTATAAGTACCTTAATTATAAAAACTAGTTGGTATGGTTTTTGGCTTTGGTAAGATGTTGAATTATGAACTTTGATGGATACTTTGAAAAAATACAAATTCAAATAGAGAAGGTAGATTCACTTGAAGACCTACTAATATGGCGGAAGAGAATTAACATAGGACATTCAGGCCTCTCGTATCGTGTAGAACAAGGTCGGCTTATTTCCCATTGTTATCGGAGGTTTAAGGACGAAGAATCTAAAATGAACGGTCTTAACTTCTCCTGCGATATATAAAATGTCCAATTTGGTATTTTCAGGTATATTCAACGATAAATAGATTTTTTTATTACAACTTTATTGTGAATATATTTTTTTTACTCGCTAATTTTAAAAGGCATCGATATTGGTGCAAATGCAGTTAAAAGGAACGAGTGATGAAATTAAAACACTTCAGTTTAAGCTTGATAACAGTCTCTATGTTATCTGGCTATGTTAATGCATCTCCTATCCCTGGGATTGATGATGCCTACTTCAAAGGGGCTGATGAGTATGTTGCGTACGATGATCCTGCGACAGCCTGTGATATCTTTAATGCCAAAGTAGAATACATTAACAATCACCTAGAGCAGCAGGGTTTACCTGGAAAAATTGCGAACCTCTGTCAGCATGCCAGAATAGAAGATGGTCAAATTGAAGAGCAATTTATTATCACTTCTCAGAATGGTGCTTATAGCTATGGTAAGGAGAAGTACAAAATTCATGAACAGGTTGATGTCGCACGTACCATCGATTTGTTGATGTTTTCTCAGTCAAATAAGACTAACTATATTATGGCGGTTGACGGTAGCATGAATGTCACGCGTCAAACCCTTGCCGACGGAGGCTATTTTTTCGAGTGGGAAGATGAGAAAGTTGCGCCACACTTTTATTACCCAGAAGGATACTTAGGTCAGATCTTCCATGGTAATTCTCAATTTAATTTCATGTCAGGTGACAATGCCTACAATTGGGCTCACAAGAAAGCCGTTGATGAGGCTCCTAATAATGCGAAAGAGCAATCAAGGCTGACTTGGAAGTACTTGTCTGAAGAGTGTGAAAACGATAAAAACAACGATTACTGTCTCCCTCAAAGACGACATGGAAATCTGTTTGTGAACCAGCAAAGCTTTCCAAGTTCGAGTAATTTGAACAAAGAGATTTCGTTAGCTGAGAGTACGTCTTTTAGTTTCGATATTACTGGCTCTTTTGAAGCGAGCAAATCAGATGGTCCGTCTGCTGGTCTGGGTGTTGGCTTTGGTTTTAGCCAAACTAAAGAATCGAGTCAGACACACAATATGTTGAATTACACCTCGGTTGATGAAGGCAATGATATCGGCCACTCGGTTGTCCAGACTATTAATACAAAAGCTGTGGGAGAAGCTGGGTATTACAGAGATGCTCCATCTGCAGAATTTTGGCATGTAAAGAACGCTGCTGAAATTTGGGGTGAAGACCTGTACCGAGTTTACGACCTAAAGAGCTATGAGACGTGGCAAGAAAACTACACTGCTGATTGGAATACTTGTGTTGACCAAAAACTGGTATTCGGCAATGCGGTGACGGTTTCGCGCGCCTATCTCAATATGTATGGCAGTAGTTGGTCAATTAATGAGAATGAGTCAACTTTATACCAAAGAGATTCTAACTACGGCATTACGATCGATACCGATTGCGATATTGACGATAAAGGTCAAACGTTCCGCATCATGAAAGAAACAATTCTTTAGTTATTAGAGGGTAAAGAGAATGAATTTTGTTAAAAGTACTGTTTTTGCTAGTACACTGCTATTGTCTTTGGCTTCTAATGCTGCGAGCCTATCTACCATTGGAACGCAAGATAATGGTGTGTTCAATGAGATGCAGCAAATCCAACTGAAGTCTGCTGGAGAGCGAAGCTCTGCGAAATCTGCGGATATCTTTTTTATTAATAGTAATGATGTTCAAGTTGAAGATCTGACTAAAGAGCTACTGAAAGATTTTAACTCTATCGTGATCGTTGGCGACTCATTCAAAAATAAAGAATTGATGATTAAGTTGGTTGGATTTGGTATTGAGAGAGAAGTGGTAGCCATCACTAATATCCACGATTCATCGAAGCGTCAGATCAATACCTACAGTAAAGGCGATCAAGCTGGCGATGATAAGGTAGCTGCGGTTTTGACGGACACGATCGCTCGTCACCTATAATGCAATATAAATGGATTCTACGAGATACCCATTACTTCTCGGGTAGTTTGTAGTCTCAAAAGTTAAGTGAGCCACGGATTAGTTCGTGGCTTTTTTGATCAACGATGAACGTGAGCGGCTAAGTTTGTGACATTAACTTGGAACAAGTTAGTCGCAGTTACATACGAAAAAAGCCCAATCGAAAGATTGGGCTTTTTCCTGAATTTGGCTCCCCTTGCAAGACTTGAACTTGCGACATACGGATTAACAGTCCGCCGTTCTACCAACTGAACTAAAGGGGAATTGCTTGTTAGCGACGCGAATTCTAATAATTGTCCGAATTTCTGTCAATAAAAAATATCAGAAAAAAGTAAGATAAAAAACTTTACTTTCTTGAACACCTTATTGGATTTAGCTTTGCTTTAGTTATCCACCAAAATTGTGGATAAGTGTGTGTGTGAAACTTTAACAACAATCATTGGGATAAATCGAAAAATGTAAAAATCTTATCTAACTCAATGTATTTAAAAGATTTATATCAAAATATCGCGATTGTATAACTTTTGTAGATTATAAACCGAACAGTAAAACAAGCGGTATTTTTAGATTTTTTGGGGAAAAGTAGTGGATTAAAAATCGAGTAATTTAGCTGAAGAGATCTTGCAGGGGCACGGATAATACCAAGTTCTAAAAATAAAAGCTATAACTGATATCTGATCTTAAGATGCATTTCTCTAGATAATAGTTGCAACGACACTCCACCTAGAGTGACAATGACCTGATTAAAAAAACAGTATGGAAATGGCGACCTATGAGCAAACTCTTTGACTTGGTATCGGACTACAGCCCGTCCGGTGACCAGCCGACGGCGATAACCAAATTATTAGATGGACTAGATTCTGGTTTGGCACATCAAACTCTATTAGGGGTAACGGGCTCAGGTAAAACCTTTACTCTTGCCAATGTCATTTCCCAATCGCAAAGACCTGCGATCCTATTAGCGCCTAACAAGACATTGGCGGCTCAACTTTACGGTGAGATGAAATCTTTCTTTCCAAACAATGCCGTTGAGTATTTCGTTTCTTACTATGATTACTACCAACCTGAAGCCTACGTTCCAACCACGGACACGTTCATCGAGAAAGATGCGTCTGTGAACGCTCATATTGAACAGATGAGGCTCTCGGCAACCAAAGCCTTACTAGAACGAAAAGACGCCATCATTGTGGCTTCTGTGTCGGCGATCTACGGTCTTGGTGACCCTAAGTCGTATTTGAAGATGATGCTTCACTTGAGTCGTGGTGAGGTGATGGATCAGCGTGATATTTTGCGCCGCTTGGCTGAACTGCAATATTCAAGAAACGACGTCGCTTTTGAACGTGGTCAGTTTCGAGTTCGTGGTGAAGTGATCGATATCTTTCCGGCTGAATCTGACCAAGATGCGGTTCGAATTGAGATGTTCGATGACGAAGTCGATTGCATTAGTATCTTTGATCCACTGACTGGTGCGATTAAGCAAAGAGACTTACCGCGCTTTACCGTTTATCCAAAAACTCACTATGTAACCCCAAGAGAAAAAATCCTCGAGGCGATTGAGAAGATTAAGGATGAGTTGCGCGATAGGGCGCAATATTTAAAAGACAACAACAAGCTTCTTGAAGAACAGCGTATCTCTCAAAGAACTCAGTTTGATATCGAGATGATGACGGAGCTGGGTTTTTGTTCCGGTATCGAAAACTACTCTCGTTATTTGAGTGGGCGTAATGAAGGTGAAGCACCTCCAACCTTATTTGATTACCTGCCAAATGACGGCCTGTTGATTATCGATGAGTCACACGTGACGGTTCCCCAGATAGGGGCGATGTATAAAGGTGACCGCTCGCGTAAAGAAACCTTGGTTGAGTTTGGCTTTAGACTACCTTCTGCTTTGGATAACCGTCCGATGAAGTTTGAAGAGTTTGAATCGATCGCTCCGCAGACGATATTCGTTTCAGCAACGCCGGGTAATTACGAGATTGAAAAATCAGATGGCGAGATTGCTGATCAAGTGGTGCGTCCGACTGGCTTGCTTGATCCTATTATTGAGGTACGTCCGGTCGCGACTCAGGTGGATGACTTGTTGTCTGAAATCAGAATCCGTTCAGTGAAAGAAGAGCGCGTGTTGGTCACAACATTAACTAAGAGAATGGCGGAAGACTTAACCGAACACTTAAGTGAGCATGGCGTTAAAGTGCGTTACTTGCACTCTGATATCGATACCGTTGAGCGTGTCGAGATCATCCGAGACTTACGTTTGGGCGAGTTTGACGTGTTAGTGGGTATTAACTTACTTCGTGAAGGTTTGGATATGCCGGAAGTATCGTTGGTGGCGATTCTTGATGCAGACAAAGAGGGCTTCTTACGTTCTGAGCGTTCTCTGATCCAAACCATTGGTCGTGCCGCGCGTAACCTCGAAGGTAAGGCGATCTTATATGGTGACTCGATTACTAAGTCGATGAGAAAAGCGATTGATGAAACCGATCGTCGTCGTGAGAAACAACAGGCCTACAACGAAGAGCAAGGTATTACACCACAAGCGCTGAAACGTAATATCAAAGATATTATGGAGCTGGGTGACATCACCAAGTCGAAACAGCAGCGTCAATCTAAGCAAGTTCCACTATCTAAGGTGGCTGAGCCATCTGAAAGTTATGCAGTGCTTACGCCACAGCAGCTTGATAAAGAGATCAGTAAGCTAGAAGCTGCGATGTATCAGCATGCTCAGAATCTGGAGTTTGAGTTGGCGGCGCAAAAGCGTGATGAGATTGAACAGATGAGAAAGCAATTCATTACCAACAGCTAGTCTCACTTCTTACTCAAGAAGTTCATACCCTCAAGATAAGAATTGAGAGTGGTTCAGACAAAAAAACAGCCAGTAGTAATTGTTCTACTGGCTTACGTTTGTGAACACTCGGTTCACTAACAACGTCAGTTGGCTAGGTGACCCGAAGGTCATTTATATTACTGCATCGTTCGTGCCAGATAGATAAAACATTGATTGTTTGAAGTAAGTAAAAAAATACATCACAAATATTGTGGCTAATTTGCATAATGCAAAGCGGAATGCGACTATAATAAGAAATGCAAATTATAAATGGCTAGGATATGCAATCAAAAACGTTAGATAACAAATCAAAGTATTTGTTGATGGTGGAGGATACGGCTTCAGTCGCAGCGTTATATCGCTCGTATCTTACACCGCTCGAAATTGATATCAACATTGTCGGCACTGGCCGCGATGCAATTGAGAGTTTGAATCATCGAATCCCTGACCTTATTTTATTAGATCTACGTCTGCCTGATATGACGGGTATGGATGTGCTCTTTGCTGTAAAACAAAAGTACCCTGAAGTGCCCGTTATCTTCATGACAGCGCACGGCTCTATCGATACCGCCGTAGAAGCAATGCGTCATGGTTCTCAAGATTTCCTTATCAAGCCATGTGAAGCCGACCGACTTCGTATTACGGTGAACAACGCAATCCGTAAGGCTACCAAGCTTAAGAACAGTTCGGAACATCCGGGAAACCAGAACTATCAAGGTTTTATTGGCAGTAGCCAAACTATGCAGCAGGTTTACCGAACTATCGATTCCGCCGCATCGAGTAAAGCGAGTATTTTCATTACCGGTGAAAGTGGTACGGGTAAAGAGGTATGTGCAGAAGCGATTCACGCGGCGAGTAAGCGTGGTGATAAGCCTTTCATCGCCATCAACTGTGCGGCAATTCCTAAAGACTTGATTGAAAGTGAGCTGTTTGGCCACGTAAAAGGTGCCTTTACTGGCGCGGCAACGGATCGCCAAGGTGCTGCTGAATTGGCTGACGGTGGAACACTGTTCCTCGATGAGTTGTGTGAGATGGACCTTGAACTGCAAACCAAGCTTCTGCGTTTTATTCAAACCGGTACTTTTCAAAAAGTCGGCTCTTCGAAGATGAAGAGTGTGGACGTTCGTTTTGTGTGTGCGACCAACCGTGACCCTTGGAAAGAAGTACAAGAAGGTCGCTTTAGAGAAGATTTATACTATCGTTTATACGTGATTCCGCTGCACTTGCCGCCACTGCGCGAGCGTGATGAAGATGTCATCGAGATTGCGTACTCGTTACTAGGCTATATGTCGGTCGAGGAGGGGAAGGCGTTTGTGCGTTTTGCTCAAGAAGTACTTGATCGCTTTAATCAATATGAGTGGCCGGGTAACGTTCGTCAGCTACAAAACGTGTTGCGAAACGTGGTGGTTTTGAATAACGGCAAAGAGATTACTCTCAGCATGCTTCCACCACCATTGAACCAACCGATTGAAAACAGCCTGCGATTGAAAGAAAAGCAGAATGAAGACATCACGGTAAAAGATATTTTCCCATTGTGGATCACTGAGAAAACGGCAATCGAACAGGCCATTAAAGCGTGTGATGGCAACATCCCCCGAGCAGCTGGCTTCTTAGATGTCAGTCCATCGACGATATACCGTAAGTTGCAAACGTGGAATGCGAAGCAGTAATCATCAAACAATAAGAAAATAATAATGACGAAAGTATTAAATCAGCAAAAAGTTGATGAGCTTGCCGGTGAAATAGGGCAAGAGAATGTCCCGGTTTTACTGGAAATCTTTTTAGGTGAGTTGAAAGGCTACTACGAGCACCTAGAACTAAACAAAGATACCGATACGTCTAAGTATTTGGCCGATATCAGCCATGCGTTGAAGAGCAGTGCTGCGAGTTTTGGTGCCGATTCTTTGTGTAGTTTTGCTATTAGCTTAGACGCAAAAGTGAAGCAAGCATTGCCTGTGACAGATATTGATTTTCAAGATATGCAGGAACTTCTGCTATCGACTTATACTGAATATCAGCAGTTGATGACTGATCTCTAAAGCGGTTAATCGCTAAATATACAGGTAGAGATACAGAGACTAAAAAAGGAGCATGATGCTCCTTTTTCGTTTTTACCGGCTTCTGGTGTTTAGCTTAAGCCACTAAGCCACTAAGCCACTAAGCCAGTTGAGCCCGAATCGCTTGTTGAAGTTTTAAACGGTCATGTCGCCAATCTCGATTAGGAGAGGCAAGATCGGTGGTCACGCAGTTCCAAAGCCCTTCAAGTTCAGGGTGCGGCGCATTGCCCAGCACAACATCAATTTTTCTCGCTTTGCAGGTACGTTCACACCATTCAAGCTGTTCTTGAAGCGTCATTTTTCCTGCAGGACCGTGTTCTGGCGAAAGGTTTTCGATGAAAATAACCTTAGCCTTGGTGTTCTCAGCGATAGCTTTGCCAATTTCTGGCAGAAGAAGTGGGGGCATAACACTGGTCAGAAAGCTGCCAGGGCCAAGAACGATACAGTCGGCTTGTTCGACGGCTGCAACGGCTTCTTTGGTTGCGGGCACTTCTGGAGACAGATCCATCATGCGTAGTTTTTCTGTCATGTCATCAACGTTGGTTTCGCCGGTTACCCAACGTCCGTCCATTGATAGGGCTGTGAGGTCAGAAGGGTGCTCGGTCATCGGCACGATATTGACGTCGACCTTGAGCATATTTCGAATTAGGTTAATCGCTTCTAGTGGGCGAACCGAGAGGTTGTCTAATGCCGTGAGCATCAGGTTACCCAAGTTATGACCGTCGAGTTCACCTTGGCCGCGAAAGCGGTATTCAAACATCATCGAGCTGATTGAAGGTTCAGTGATCAATTGGTTGATACAGTTACGAGTATCTCCCCAAGCGATACCACCTTGGCAGTCTCTAATTCGTCCGGTTGAGCCGCCATTATCCGTTGTTGCAACAATGCCAGTTGCGTTGTTACCAAAGTCTTTTAGTGCAGCAAGCATACGACCTAAGCCATGGCCTCCACCGATTGCTACGACCTTCTTTGAAGCGTAAATATTCATTTTTTGTTCTTGTTAGGTTATTACCAACTATAATTTAGGTTAAATGCTTCTCGCTATATACTCAACAAGAGTTATTTTGAGCGTTTGACACGTTTTTTTTGCCGATGTGACCCGTTTTTTACCATCAGAGCTAGATTCACGTACAAATATTAAGTATTTTATTACTCAGCTACTGCACGTATGAATATGACGTGCGGTTGCCATAACTCCGAGCTCTCGCATGCTAAGTCGCACAGTGGTATTTGCTGTACCGATACGCATCAAGAGCCAGTGACATGTTGTCACAAGGGCTTAATTGGAAATGATTATGCCTCCCGTGTTTGGAAAGGTGTTCCGTGGCGCAACAATTCGAAGATAGATTCCATCGCAAGTTTTATTACTTGCGCTTGTCGGTTACAGACGTCTGTAACTTTAAATGTACTTACTGCTTGCCGGATGGTTACAAACCGTCAGGGCAAAAAAACTCGTCTTTTTTAAGTGTTCCCGAGATCAAACGCGTTGTAAAAGCGTTTGCAGATTGTGGTACCTCAAAGATCCGCATTACAGGCGGAGAGCCGAGTCTGCGTAAAGACTTTCCTGAAATCATACATACCGTTGCTTCTACTCCAGGCATCGAAAAAGTGGCCACGACAACGAATGGCTACCGCATGGAGAAACAAGTAGGGCAATGGCGCGATGCTGGTTTAACCCATATAAACGTTAGCGTGGATAGTTTAGATTCACGTATGTTCCATCAGATCACTGGTGAGAATAAGTTTACTGAGGTTATGCGAGGCATTGATAAAGCGTTTGAGGTTGGCTATGAACAAGTCAAAGTCAACGTTGTATTGATGAAAGACCTCAACAGTCAGGAATTACCAGCCTTCCTTAATTGGATCAAAGACAAACCTATTCAATTACGTTTTATCGAGCTGATGAAAACCGGCGAGATGGACGAGTTGTTCGATAAACACCATGTCTCTGGCGTTGCGATTCGCAATCAGCTTATTGCTAACGGTTGGCTGTTAAAAGTCAAAGCGGTTAACGATGGTCCAGCACAAGTGTTTGTCCACCCAGACTACAAGGGTGAAATTGGTTTGATCATGCCTTACGAGAAAGACTTCTGTGAGAGTTGTAACCGACTGCGTGTTTCTGCGACTGGTAAACTTCACCTATGTCTGTTTGGCGACCACGGTGTTGAACTGCGAGATCTGATTCAAGAAGATCAACAAGAGCAAGAGCTCATTGATCGAATTCAGGCTCAGCTTCAAACCAAGTCTGTTAGCCACTTCTTACATGATGGCAACAGCGGCATGACTCCAAACTTGGCGTCAATCGGCGGTTAACCCGCTATATACTCTAAAGCATTTTATCGCTCAGCTTCTTTAGGCTGGGCGAATCAGTCTAGGGCGTGTTGCTCTTTCGAGCTGATTTTTGCAGCGAGTTGCTGGGTATTTATACAAGGCAGAGGCTTTGATGTGTAGCTAGCCTACATGAGAAGCCGATAACGTAGTAGAAATGACCAGCAAACGCTGCCCGAAGGGTTCGGCTAAAAGCGTTTTACTCTTTGTTGAGGGAGATTTGCTTAGAATGACTAGGCTACTTCCCCCTCGCCGCGATTAAAACGCTTTTATCTCGAACAAAATTTAATCACGAAAGGTCAACACGCCCTCATAATTGAAAAATTTATATAGGTGAACAAATGGGTCACGCAGAAAGCAAATTCCAAGCAGCAAACATCGCAGTACTAACCGTTTCAGATACTCGTACAGAAGAAAATGACACGTCCGGTGGTTACCTAGCTGAGCATGCTAAAGAAGCAGGCCACAACGTGGTTGATAAGCAAATTGTTATCGATGACATGTACAAGATCCGTGCGATCGTATCCAAGTGGATCGCTGATGAAAGCGTACAAGCGATCATGATCACTGGCGGTACTGGTTTTACTTCTCGTGACAGCACGCCTGAAGCGCTTAAGCCACTATTTGACAAAGAAGTAGAAGGCTTCGGTGAGCTATTCCGTCAAGTATCTTATGAAGAGATCGGTACATCGACAATTCAATCTCGTGCGATTGCGGGCTTTGCTAACCACACAGTTATCTTTGCGATGCCAGGTTCTACAGGTGCTTGTCGCACAGGTTGGACTAAGATCATCAAGCAACAAATGGATGCTAGTCACCGCCCTTGTAACTTCATGCCACACCTTTCTGTATAAGGCGGTTTGAGTATGAGCCAATTTACACACATTAACGCGTCTGGCGAAGCAAACATGGTCGATGTATCGGAAAAAGCTGAGACAGTACGTGAAGCGAGAGCGGAAGCTTTCGTAAAAATGTCTGCTGAAACGCTAGAGCTGATTGTTTCTGGTAGCCACCATAAAGGCGATGTTTTCGCAACGGCACGCATTGCGGGTATTCAAGCGGCTAAGAAGACGTGGGATCTGATTCCACTGTGTCACCCTCTGCTATTAACCAAAGTAGAAGTGCAGCTTGAAGCTATCGAGTCTGAAAACAAGGTTCGCATCGAATCTGTTTGTAAGCTTGCGGGTAAGACAGGCGTAGAAATGGAAGCGCTAACGGCTGCTTCTGTTGCTGCGTTAACGATTTACGATATGTGTAAAGCTGTTCAGAAAGATATTGTTATCGAGAATGTACGTCTGTTAGAGAAGACGGGTGGTAAGTCTGGTCACTTTAAGGTGGAATCATGATTACAGTTCTTTTCTTTGCTCAAACTCGTGAACTTGTTAGTGTGGACAGCGTTGAAGTTGATGCACAGTTCAAGACGATTGCAGCGATTCGCAGCCACCTTGTAACACAAGAAGGCAAATGGGATATCGCATTGGAAGAGGGCAAGCTTTTGGCTGCGCTTAACCAATCAATCGTACCTTTGACGACTGAAGTGAAAGACGGCGATGAAGTGGCTTTCTTCCCACCAGTGACTGGAGGCTAGTCATGGACTCAAGAGTAGTAGTTACTGCAGAAGACTTTTCTGTGGGTGACGAATACGATTATCTAGCTCAAGGCACAGCTGCAGGAGCGGTAGTGACGTTTGTTGGTAAAGTTCGCGACATGAACCTTGGCGACAACGTGATTGGTTTGTCTCTAGAGCACTATCCGGGTATGACAGAGAAGTCGCTGAGCGAGATCTGTGATCAAGCTGAAGCGCGCTGGCCTATCCAGAAGATGCGAGTGATTCATCGCGTGGGTGACCTAGATATCGGTGACCAGATTGTTTACGTTGGTGTATCAAGTGCACATCGTGGCGCTGCCTTCGAAGCGTGTGAGTTTGTTATGGACTTTCTGAAAACCAAAGCGCCGTTTTGGAAAAAAGAACGTACCACTGAAACAACTCGCTGGGTTGATTCTCGCGATTCAGATACCAAAGCTGCGGAGCGTTGGTAGAAATAATTCTCGCAATATGATGTTGCTTCAAAAGTTTGTTCTGTTGATTGAGACAGTAAAAAGCCGACTATTAAGGTCGGCTTTTTTGTGCGTGCTATAAAGCTATTTATAAATAAGCGGTGTATTAATAAATGATTACTCATTCAAGTTGCATATAAATTCGATGCGTAATCTTGTCTGTCTTGGTACATTTCTAAATCGGTTTTGGTGCAGTGCATTATGCTGTTTTGTATAAAGTGATAATCCTCACAAATAGTGGAGTCTATTTAGGGGATATGTGATGTGCAATTAGATTTCATGTGGCATTAATGTTAATTTGCCGGCAGTGTTCTAGCATAAGATGCTAAATAAAAGTATCAATTTAGATACATCAACACTAAAGGCTGTTTTTTAATAAATCCCTATGTGTAATTAACTATTCATTAGGTTTTTATTAGAGATTTACACTGTTACCTTAAGTAAATCGGAGAATTATCTGATTTTTTGCGACTTGTTTATGGCAAATTACTTCAATGGTTGATAGTGTGTGCCTCAATCTTTGTAAGGTTTTAGATTTTTATGCTTAAATTTTGAGCTAAATAAATCTAAATCACTGCCGTTCAGTGAACTTAGCAAAGAAGTCATGGATGCAATACGTAAAACTTGGAGTTTATTAAATGTACAAGAATAAAATCACTCAGGCCCTTCTTCTAGGTGCTGGTTTGGCAGTGGCTGCCACTTCTACTCTTTCTATCGCTGCTGAAGTACCTGCTGGTACCAAGCTAGCTGAAAAACAAGAAATCGTTCGTGGTAATGGTACTGAAGTTGCGACTATTGACCCTCATAAGTCATCAGGTGTACCTGAGTCTCACGTGATTCGCGATCTTCTAGAAGGCCTTGTCAACCAAGACAGTGATGGTAATACTATTCCTGGTGTAGCAGAAAGCTGGGAAACGACAGACAACCAAACCTTTACTTTTCATTTACGCAAAGACGCAAAATGGTCTAACGGCGATCCGGTAACCGCTCAAGATTTCGTTTACAGCTGGCAGCGCTTTGTCGACCCAGCGACAGCCTCTCCTTATTCTTGGTATATGGAATTTACTAAGATGGTGAATGCCAAAGAAATTATTGAGGGTAAAAAAGACAAAAGCGAACTCGGCGTAAAAGCAATAGATGCGCACACATTAGTGGTTGAGCTTGAAACTCCAGTGCCTTATTTTGTGATGATGATGGGGCACACTTCGACCAAGCCAGTCCATAAGGCAACAGTAGAAAAGTACGGTGACCAATGGACTAAGCCAGAACATTTTGTTGGTAATGGCGCTTACGATCTTGATAAGTGGGTCGTTAACGAGCGCATGACCTTAAAACGTAATGAGCAGTATTGGGATAACGATAAGACTGTTCTAAATAAAGTGACTTTTCTACCAATCGAAAACCAAGTAGCGGAAATGAATCGTTTCCTCTCGGGTGAAGTTGACATTTCTTATGATATGCCCATTGAGCATTTCAAGCGCATGCAGAAAGAACACCCTGAGGATCTCTCCGTTGTGGGCAACCTTTGCAGCTATTACTACAACTTTAACACCAAGGTAAAGCCTTTTGATGATGTTCGTGTGCGTAAGGCTATTTCTTATGCGGTTGACCGCGATATCGTCTCGAATGCCATTATGGGACAAGGTCAGAAACCTGCGTACTTTTTAACGCCTGAAATTACAGCCGGTTTCAACCCTGAATTGCCACAATACGGGAAAATGTCGCAAAAAGAGCGCAACGCAGAGGCCGCACGCTTGCTAGCAGAAGCGGGTTACACCAAAGATAATCCTTTGGAGTTTACTCTTCTCTACAACACGAATGAAAACCATAAAAAAGTAGCTGTAGCGCTTGGTTCTATGTGGAAAAAAACGCTGGGTTTAAAAGTTACGCTTGAGAACCAAGAGTGGAAGACTTACCTGTCTTCTAAAGATACGGGTAACTTTGAAGTGGCTCGAGCTGGCTGGTGTGGTGACTACAATGAAGCATCGACGTTCCTCACGCTCATGACAAGTGAAAACACCAGCGGCGGTCAACATTGGGGCAGCAAGCAATACGACACTATAATCGACAATGCCATTCACTCTACATCAGAGCAAGAGCGTAAAGCTTTGTACTTAGAGGCTGAAAAGCTTATGGCCCAAGAAATGCCGATTGTCCCTATCTATCAATATGTGAAGACTCGTCTACTGAACCCGCATGTCGGTGGCTTCCCTGCGAATAACGCACAAGAAATGATTTATTCAAAAGACCTGTATATCAAGGCGCAATAATCACCATTTCTACCCTTAAAAGTTAACATAACTATAACGATATTGGCACTACATGCGCAGATTGCGCATGTAGCGCTTCCTTCATTTTCATTGTCACAGTCTAAAAGAGTGAGTTTATGCTTAAATTCATTATGAAAAGAATATTTGAAGCAATTCCAACCATGTTGGTGCTGATCACTATCTCTTTTTGTCTCATGCGTTTCGCACCGGGTAACCCTTTCTCAAGCGAACGTGCTCTACCGCCAGAAGTTATGGCAAATATTGAAGCTAAATATGGCCTAGATAAACCAGTTTTTGAGCAGTACACCACGTACCTGACGAATATCCTGCAAGGTGATTTTGGCCCTTCGTTTAAGTATTTGGATTACTCGGTTAATGAACTGATTTCTGCTGCGCTACCAGTATCGGCCAAAGTCGGTTTCATCGCCTTTATCTTTACGGTCATCATGGGGGTCACCGTTGGTACCATCGCTGCGTTAAAACACAATACTTGGATTGATTACACCATCATGTCGACAGCCATGCTCGGGGTTGTTATGCCTTCGTTTGTACTTGCCCCCGCTTTGATCTACGTATTTTCATTACATTTCAACCTTTTCCCGGCTGGTGGCTGGTTAGATGGTTCGGCAAAATATCTTGTGTTGCCTGTCCTTGCGATGTCGTTCCTCTACGTTGCAACCTTTGCTCGTATTACGCGTGGTTCGATGATTGAAACGTTGAACAGTAACTTTATCCGTACCGCTCGCGCGAAGGGGTTAAGCTACCGTTACATCGTCATTAAACACGCGCTTAAACCAGCATTACTCCCGGTTGTTTCCTATATGGGGCCTGCTTTCGTCGGTATCATTACAGGCTCCGTTGTTGTTGAAACCATTTTCGGCCTACCCGGTATCGGCAAGTTGTTTGTTAACGCTGCGTTCAACCGCGACTACTCGCTCGTTATGGGAGTCACCATCTTGATTGGTTTCCTATTCATTTTATTCAACGCGATTGTTGATATTTTGTTAGCGGTCATAGACCCGAAAATTCGCTACTAGACAGGGACTGGTTATGTTGAATAAAAAAGAAAATTTAGAAGCGATCGAAAAATTCTCTGAGAATTTAGAGATTGAAGGTCGCAGTTTGTGGCAGGATGCGCGTATTCGTTTTATGCGCAACAAAGCGGCAATGATCAGTCTGTTCATTCTAATTATCATGGTGCTTTCGGTAATCTTCTTACCTATGTTGGCGCAACATGCTTACGATGATACTGACTGGTACGCCATGCACGTAGGTCCGAATGCGGATCACTGGTTTGGTACTGATAGCTTAGGCCGTGATTTGTACGTTCGTACTCTTATTGGTGGTCGTATCTCATTGATGGTTGGTGTGATGGGCGCATTTGTAGCGGTCCTGATTGGTACGCTTTACGGTGCAGCTTCAGGCTTCATTGGCGGCCGTACTGACCGAGTGATGATGCGTATTCTAGAGATTTTGTACGCAGTACCATTCATGTTCCTAGTGATCGTACTGGTGACCTTCTTTGGTCGTAATATCATTCTAATCTTCGTTGCTATCGGTGCGATTGCTTGGCTCGATATGGCGCGTATCGTACGTGGCCAAACGTTGAGTTTACGTAATAAAGAATTCATTGAAGCTGCGCACGTATGTGGTGTTAGCAAATGGAAAATCATTACACGTCATATCGTACCGAACGTATTGGGTATTGTTGCGGTTTACTCAACGCTACTTATCCCGAGCATGATCCTTACAGAATCATTCTTATCTTTCCTTGGTCTTGGTGTTCAAGAGCCTATGACAAGCTGGGGCGCATTGCTTCAAGAAGGTTCGCAAACAATGGAAGTTGCTATTTGGCAACTGGCATTCCCAGCGGCATTCATGGTAGTTACGCTGTTCTGCTTTAACTACGTAGGTGATGGTCTGCGCGACGCGCTTGATCCAAAAGACAGATAAAGAAATAGCAATTAAAAGCTATAAAAGATTAAGGAAGCAATAATGAGCTTATTAGATGTCAAAGATCTGCGCGTCGAATTTACCACGCAAGATGGTATCGTAACCGCAGTAAACGATCTGAACTTCTCACTCAACCAAGGCGAAACGCTGGGTATCGTGGGTGAGTCAGGTTCAGGTAAATCACAAACTGTATTCTCTATCATGGGTCTGCTGGCTAAGAACGGCATCATCTCGGGTAGCGCAAAGTTTGAAGGTAAAGAGATTCTTAACCTTCCAGAGAAAGAACTGAACAAAGTTCGTGCTGAACAGATCGCGATGATCTTCCAAGATCCGATGACATCACTGAACCCTTACATGAAAGTAAGTGATCAGTTGATGGAAGTACTTATGCTGCACAAAGGCATGGGTAAAGCAGAGGCGTTTGAAGAATCAGTACGCATGCTGGAAGCGGTGAAAATCCCTGAAGCACGCAAGCGTATCACCATGTACCCACACGAGTTTTCTGGTGGTATGCGTCAGCGTGTGATGATCGCAATGGCACTATTGTGTCGTCCTAAACTGCTTATCGCTGATGAACCAACAACCGCTTTGGATGTAACTATTCAAGCGCAAATCATGGAATTGCTGAACGAATTGAAAGATGAGTTCAACACGGCAATCATCATGATCACCCACGATTTGGGTGTAGTTGCAGGTTCATGTGACAAGGTACTTGTGATGTACGCTGGTCGTACAATGGAGTACGGCACGGTTGATGAAATCTTTTACGAGCCAAGCCACCCATATGCAGAAGGCCTACTGAAAGCGATTCCTCGTTTGGATACAGAAGGTGAAATTCTACCGACGATTCCAGGTAATCCACCAAACTTACTTCGCCTGCCAACAGGCTGTCCTTACCAAGACCGTTGTCACCGTGTAATGGACCGTTGTAAGCAAGAAGCACCTATTTTGACGCCATTTGGTAATGACCGTCAGCGTGCTTGTTTTTCTGACTGGGAGACTTGGACAAAATGAGTGTAGATAAGCAGTTATTATTAGATATTAAAGACCTGAAAGTTCACTTTAGCATCGCAGCTAAATCAGCGTGGCCTTGGGCAAAACCGTCAAACCTGAAAGCTGTTGATGGCGTTGATATTCACCTTTACGAAGGGGAGACGCTGGGTGTAGTAGGTGAGTCTGGTTGTGGTAAATCGACATTTGCTCGCGCAATCATTGGTTTGGTTGAAGCGACAGACGGCGAAGTTATGTGGTTAGGTCAAGACCTAACTAAAATGCAGGAAGTGCAGCGTCGTGAAACTCGTAAAGAGATTCAGATGATCTTCCAAGACCCACTAGCATCGCTTAACCCGCGGATGTCTGTTGGTGACATCATTGCTGAGCCTCTAGAGACTTTTTACCCAGAACTTTCTAAACAGGAAGTGAAGGACCGAGTTAAAGAGATGATGGCAAAGGTTGGTCTACTACCAAACGTCATCAACCGTTACCCGCATGAGTTCTCTGGTGGTCAGTGTCAGCGTATCGGTATCGCACGTGCACTTATCTTAAAGCCTAAGATGATCATCTGTGACGAACCTGTTTCGGCATTGGATGTATCTATCCAAGCTCAAGTAGTTAACCTTCTGAAGGAGCTACAAAAAGAGTTAGGTTTGTCTTTGGTATTCATCGCGCACGATTTGTCGGTTGTTAAACACATTTCTGACCGCGTGTTGGTGATGTACTTAGGCAACGCGGTAGAACTTGGCGAATCAGATGCCTTGTTCTCTGATCCTAAGCACCCGTACACAAAGGCGTTGATGTCTGCAGTTCCGATCCCAGACCCACGCTTAGAGCGCAGCAAAACTATTCAGATGTTGGAAGGTGATTTACCGTCACCAATCAATCCGCCATCAGGTTGTGTGTTCCGCACTCGTTGCCCACAAGCAACAGAGGCGTGTGCGCAAACTAAGCCAACGATTCAAGGCGATGACGTTCACGCAGTATCTTGCTTGCACGTACAAGTCTAGAGCCTATTTAAAACGGTTCAGCCTGTGACAGGCTTAAGCGCGACTAGTTTTTAGAGTCGCGCTTTTTTTGTACTGCAGACCTAGTTCCTATATTTTTCTCAACAGCTTCATCAAATAATTCGAACAACTAAGCCAACTTCTTCTAGTTTTGAAAAAGTTGGCTTTTTTTATACTAGAGAAAAGTTAGCATCACAGAGGTTTGGCTATGGGTAAGTTAGTTGAAGGTGTTTGGCACGATGTGTGGTACGACACCAAAGAAAGCGGTGGCAAGTTCGTTCGTGAAGATGCGGGCTTTCGCAGCTGGGTTGAAAATAAAGCCGGTGCGCAATTTGAGCCAGAAAGTGGTCGTTACCACTTATACGTATCGTTAGCTTGTCCGTGGGCGCATCGCACGCTGATCTTCCGTGAACTGAAAGACCTAACCGATCATATTGATGTGACAGTAGTTTGCCCCGACATGATGAGTGAAGGTTGGCAAATGGGCTTGCCTGAGCCTCTGTTCGGTCACACTCGAATGCACCAAATCTACACCCAAGCCAAACCGGACTATTCAGGTCGAGTCACGGTTCCTGTTTTATGGGATAAGAAAACCAATACCATTGTGAGTAACGAGTCGTCTGAAATCATCCGCATGTTCAACTCAGAGTTTAATGAGCTAACGGGCAACACTGATGATTACTACCCATGGGAATTGGCGAGCAAGATTGATGAATGGAACGACTACATCTATCCGAACATCAATAACGGCGTTTATCGTACCGGCTTTGCGACCACACAAGAGGCCTACGAAGAAGCGTATGACGCGTTATTTGAAGCGTTAGACAAAGTGGATGCCCATCTTAGTGAACACCGTTATCTGGCGGGTAACGAGATTACAGAAGCGGATTGGCGGTTGTTTACGACTTTGGTTAGATTCGATGCTGTGTATGTGGGTCACTTCAAGTGTAACAAGCAGCGAATTGCGGACTATGCAAATATCCAGGGTTACCTAAAAGAGTTGTATCAGATCGAAGGTATTAAAGAGACGACCGATTTTTACCATATCAAGCGTCACTATTACTATAGCCACACAGGTATTAATCCTACTCAAGTTGTACCCAAAGGACCGGAGTTAGACCTTGAATCAGCGCACGGTCGAGAAAAATTGGACTAATTTCCCGATGACCAAACCGCCGTAAATCAAAAAAAACATATCTGTCAGACATAAAAAAACCCTAGATAAAAATCTAGGGTTTTTGCTTTCTACAAAAGAAAAATTAGTTAATTACTTTTTCTTCAGCTTGTGCAGCTTGGTCTGCTTGGATAGCTGTTAGAGCTACTGTGTAAACGATATCGTCTACTAGAGCGCCACGAGACAAGTCATTTACTGGCTTGCGCATACCTTGAAGCATTGGACCGATAGATACTAGATCTGCTGAACGCTGTACCGCTTTGTAAGTCGTGTTACCCGTGTTTAGGTCTGGGAATACGAATACTGTCGCTTTACCTGCAACTGGAGAGTTAGGCGCTTTAGAAGCGGCTACGTTTTCCATGATTGCTGCATCGTACTGTAGAGGACCGTCGATCACTAGATCAGGACGTTTCTCTTGAGCAAGTTTGGTTGCTTCACGTACTTTATCTACGTCTGCACCCTTACCAGATTCACCAGTAGAGTAAGAGATCATAGCAACACGTGGGTCGATACCGAATGCCGCAGCAGAATCTGCAGATTGGATAGCGATTTCAGCAAGCTGTTCAGCTGTTGGGTCTGGGTTGATCGCACAGTCACCGTATACAAGAACTTGGTCAGGCAGAAGCATGAAGAAGATTGAAGATACAATAGAAGCATCAGGAGCAGTCTTGATGATCTGGAACGGAGGAACGATAGTGTTCGCCGTTGTGTGAACAGCACCAGAAACTAGGCCGTCAACCTCACCAGCTTCAAGCATCATAGTACCTAGGAATACTGAATCTTCTAGCTTCTCACGAGCTACAACTTCAGTCATACCTTTAGCGCCACGAAGTTCTACTAGACGAGCTACGTAGTTTTCGCGAACTGATGCAGAATCGATGATTTCAACGCCAGCGCCAAGCTCAACACCTTGCTGTGCAGCAACACGACGAATTTCTTCTGGGTTACCTAGAAGTACACAAGTCGCGATACCGCGCTCAGCACAGATAGCCGCAGCTTTAACTGTACGTGGCTCGTCACCTTCAGGAAGAACGATACGCTTAGCCGCTTTACGAGCAAATTCAGTTAGCTGGTAACGGAATGCTGGTGGACTTAGACGACGAATGCCTTGAGTACCTTCAGATAGAGAATCAATCCAAGGGCCATCGATGTGGCTTGCAACGTGATCGTTAACGAACTCGATACGCTCTTTATCGTCTGCAGGAACTTCTAGGTTGAAGCTCTGTAGGTTTAGAGACGTCTGCCAAGTGTTACCTTGAGCTTTGAAGATTGGTAGACCTGAAGCGAATGCCGGTGCACAAAGGTTAGCAATGCTTTCTGGAATGTCGTAACCGCCAGTAAGTAGGATTGCGCCAATCTCAACACCGTTTTTCGCAGCAAGAGCCGCAGCAACGATAACGTCAGGACGGTCTGCAGAAGTTACTAGCAGTGAACCTGGCTTAAAGTGCTCAATCATGTGCGGTAGAGAACGTGCACAGAAAGTGATGCTCTTAATACGACGAGTCGCGATTTCACCTTCGTTGATGATTTCAGCGTTAAGGTGCTTAGCCATATCAACCGCACGAGTTGCGATTAGGTCGATGCTCCATGGCACGCAGCCAAGAACACGGATAGGGCTAGAGTTGAAGATTTGCATTACTTCAAGGTTCGCTTGCTGAGCGCTGTCTGCATCATCAAAGATTTCAGATAGGTCAGGGCGAGTACGGCCAGCTTCATCAACAGGAGCGTTAAGCTTGTTGATGATTACGCCTTTGATGTTCTTGTTCTTCGTACCGCCGAAGTTAGAACATGCTACTTCGATACGCTCTTTAAGTTGCGTAGGGTTGTCAGTACCAGGAGTCGCAACGAATACGATCTCCGCGCCAAGTGTTTTCGCGATTTCCGCGTTCACTTGGTTAGCAAATGGGTGCTTACGAGTAGGTACTAGACCTTCGATTAGCGTTACTTCTGCGTCTTTGTTGATCTTGTTGTATTGCTCAACAACAGACTCAAGAAGTTCGTCCATTTTTTCGCTACCGATCAAAGCTTCAGCTTTAGTCATTGCGATTGGCTCACCAATCTTAATGTCGCTGTTTGCGCTGATGATAGTAGACGTTAGATCTGGCTGGTTACCACCGCTGCGAGGCTGAGCGATTGGCTTGTAGAAAGAAACACTTACGCCCTTACGCTCCATAGCGCGAAGAACACCCATGCTAACACTAGTAAGACCAACACCAGCGCTTGTAGGGATAAGCATAATAGTACGTGACATTGACGAACACCTTTGACTATTGGAAATAAAAAAAGCTCAACTGCTATTCCCACCGATATTTAAATTGGGGTAGGAATAGAAGTTGAGCCCCATTTTCTTGATATGAAAAACTGACTAGCTTCGAGTGAAGCTAGTCAGGAAAATCAATTAAAGACCTGCTAGTTTCGCAGTGTCTTCAGCAATTACTAGCTCTTCGTTAGTAGAGATAACCATTGCAGGGATACGGCTGTTAGCTGTAGTGATAGTACCTTCGCCGCCGAAACGAGCTTTAAGGTTAGCTTCACCGTCAACTTCGATGCCGAAGATGCCTAGGCGGTTAAGAACCATTTCACGGATTGGGCCAGAGTTCTCGCCGATGCCGCCAGTGAAAGTGATTGCGTCTAGACGACCTTCTAGAGTTGCAGTGTAACCAGCAACGTACTTAGCTAGACGGTGACAGAACACGTCCATTGCACGAGTTGCTTCTTCTTTCTCACCGTAGTTGTCTTCAACGAAACGACAGTCAGAAGTCACTTCAGTTAGACCAGCAAGACCAGACTCTTTAGTTAGCATGTTGTTGATTTCTTCAACAGAGTAACCAAGAGCGTCGTGTAGGTGGAAGATGATCGCAGGATCTAGGTCACCACAACGAGTACCCATTACAAGACCTTCAAGAGGAGTAAGACCCATAGAAGTATCTACAGATTGACCGTTCTTGATAGCACATACAGAAGCGCCGTTACCTAGGTGACAGTTGATGATGTTAACTTCTTCAACTGGCTTGTTTAGTAGACCTGCAACTTCACGAGTGATGAATAGGTGAGAAGTACCGTGCATGCCGTAACGACGGATGCCGTGCTCTTTGTACAGGTTGTACGGTAGAGCGTATAGGTAAGACTCAGAAGGCATTGTTTGGTGGAACGCAGTGTCAAATACAGCAACGTTTTGTAGACCAGGGAAGTTCTGTTGAGCCGCTTCGATACCGATAAGGTGAGCTGGGTTGTGAAGAGGTGCGAAAGTCGCAGCGTCTTGAATACCCTTAAGTACTTCATCAGTGATAAGTGCAGAAGAAGTGAACTGCTCGCCGCCGTGTACGATACGGTGACCGATAGCGCCAAGGTTAGCTTTAAGCTCAGGCTTAGAAGCAAGAATAGTTTCTACCATGAAAGATAGTGCTTCTACGTGAGCTGCGCCCGCGCCTAGTTGTGCTTCATGCTTGCCATCAAGTTTCCACTTCATACGAGCTTCTGGAAGACCCAGACACTCAGCAAGACCAGTTAGGTGCTCAGCACCTGTTTCTGCATCAACCACAGCGAATTTAAGAGAAGAACTACCACAGTTTAAAACTAAAACTAGCTTAGACATTAATGACTACCTGTTAATTTTTCTGATCGAAATCAGTTAAGGATGAAAATTAATCTCAAGAATAGACGAAGCACGGTAGCTTGCGTACTAACCTTGGTCAAAAAAACGTTAATTTCCGTATAAAGTGAAAGCGCACTTTTTCAAAAAAAGAGGCTTGTGCATTCCTTGCAGAAGTCTTCTCAAAGTTGCTTAAATTGTAAATAAGGGCAACAATGAGATTGAGGTCTGCAAATAATAGCGATATTGTGCAAATATAACAAAAAAATTTGAAAGAATATTATTTTTCGTCAAATTTTTGTGTTTTTAGTTGATGGTTTCAACTTTTTTTTAATGGGAGACTCATATGAGCAATAGAGTTGGTTTAGCGAGCAGTTTAAAAGATGGCCAAAAGTACATGGATCTCTGGCCTGTTCGAAAAGAGTTAAACGCTATTTTCCCTGAGCAACGCATCATTAAAGCGACGCGCTTTGGTGTTAAGGTGATGCCCGCGATAGCTGCTATCAGCGTTCTTACGCAAATGGCCTTTAATAATTATCAAGCGATGCCACAAGCTGTGGTTATGGCTTTGTTTGCTATTAGTTTGCCGCTTCAAGGCATGTGGTGGTTAGGTAACCGCTCAAATACACAACTTCCGCCAGCGTTAGTATCCTGGTATCGCGAACTGCACGAGAAGATCACTGAAACGGGATTTGCGTTAGAGCCAATGAAGCCACGCCCTCGTTATAAGGAATTGGCGATCATTCTGAATCGTGCATTTCGTCAGTTAGACAAATCTTCAATGGAACGCTGGTTCTAAGAAAACCTCACTTCTCCCTATCTTCTGAGAACAGCTGTACATTGTGATGGCATGTTCTCAGATTAGTTCCTCTTGATCCTGTTGGTTCATCTTACTCTTTGTTGATCGTTTCAATTACCTCTTGTTATTCACTTCGTTTCTTACCTGCGGATTCAACCCAACTAGCCTTTTGACGCATAATTCGAGCTTTGTTGTGTTTTTGTTAAATATCACTTCAAGTCATCAAAGCTTACTGGTAATAATGTCAATAGTGAGTTTAATGTTGTTTTCTCTCTAGAGCGAGCAATAACAATGAGCGCTTGATGAAGGAAGTATTGATGGGTTTTGTAAGAAAAGTATTAACGACGGCGTTGAGTGGTTGTCTGTTGTTGTGGGCTAGTAGTGCGGTAGCAAATATTGCCAAGGTATCGGTGTCACAGGTCGTAGACCATCCAGATTTGAATGCAACACGTCTAGGGCTTCTTGAAGGATTAAGAGCTAAAGGTTATGAACCCGGTAAGAACTTAGAGTTTTCTTATGAAATGGCGGACGGAAATCCAGCGCAAGCCGCCAAAATTGCCAGAGAGCTTGTCAGTGAAAATCCTCATGTATTGGTTGGTATTGCAACACCGACTTCACAAGCCCTAGTTTCAGCGACTCGCTCTATTCCTATCGTGTTTACTGCGGTTACCGATCCTATCGGCGCTAGGCTAGTCAAACAACTGGAAAAGCCGGGGCGCAATGTTACGGGACTTTCTGATTTATCTCCGATCACTCAACATGTGTCATTAATCAAAGAACTGCTTCCTGAAGCTAATTCAATTGGTGTGGTGTACAACCCTGCAGAGGCAAATGCAGTTGCCTTGGTTGGGCTGTTAAAGAAAGCGACGCGAGACTTTGGTTTTACTCTTTACACAGAAAGAGCACTCACCATTGATGATGTGGAATCAAAAGCAGAGTCAGTGGCAAAGAAATCGGATGTTATCTACGCCTTAACGGACAATACTGTTGCGAGCGGCATGGAAGGTCTTATCAACGCGGCTAACCAAACGGATACACCCGTCGTCGCAGGTGCCACATCTTATGTCGGAAAGGGCGCGATTGCAGGTTTAGGCTTAGATTACTATGACGTTGGTGTACAAACCGCAGACTATGTGGCTGCCATTCTGAACGGACAGAAGCCCGGGAAGCTAAGTGTCAAAACTGCGCAGAGTTCTCAGTTGGTGGTGAATTTAGAAGCTGCTCGTGAGCTTGGCGTGACAGTGCCTCAGTCTGTGATTGATCGTGCAATCGTTAGCCGGTGAATTGAGTTTGGTGTTAGGTGAACTAATAGGTCATAAGTCATATTATTAACAGCATAGGAATGGGCTCAGATAAAAAGAACTAACCTGCTCTATATGTTCGCGCTTCTCTATTTTATTCATTTGTAAGCGGTTATTTTACCGTCAGGTGCGTTGTTAATATCAATTTACATTATTTTACGTCGAGCGAATTGCCGATTAATGTAATAATATTAATGGGGCAAATGAAAATAGCTGAACGCTAAGAGCACACTATATGAAAGTAAATAGGCACTTTAGCCTTACCTTTGTCTTCGGGTTTCCCGCAGTGATCGCCGCGATGTTACTTGGCCTAATAGGAAAGAATCATTTTGACGCGGTAGAAAAAGATATCAGTAGTGAGTTTCATCGTATTGAAGATGTGTTCAAAAGAACCACAAAAGTGGTGACTGCCCTAGACTACAGCTTCTCCAACTACTACAAATCTGGAAACCCTCTCTTTCTCGATCACAACAAACAAGTTGTGGATGGGCTTTGCCAAATCTGGCCTATTGATGTGTTACTCCTCGCAGATGGTAAAACTTCAGACATTCCTTCTGTCGATATCGACTATATGCTAATCGGTCAAGAGTCTCTTTGTTCTGAAAGCAGTGATAGTTATAAGAGCGCGTCAGAAAAAATAGCGTTAGCTCCTATTCTTTCATTTTTATCCCAGCTTGATGAATACCATGACGGCGTGCACTTTATTGATACGAGCGGCTATGTGATCTCTTCACCAGAAGATTTTGCCAAAGGGCTGAGCAAAGAGCTGCTCTCGACTATAAAGAGTCGTCCTTACTGGCAGAAAACAGCCAACAACCCTGACCAACTCACCCTTTCAGGCCCTGGTTATCGTTTTGATTCCCTTGACCGTATAATTAGTATGACGATCCCTGTATTCCATAAAGGCGTTCACCAAGGGATGCTGTCGGTGGATATTAATGTTGGCAGGCTGCTTGCTAATTCGAACCAACATCTAGCAGGTCGGATCGATATTATTGACACCACTTTAGCTACCCCGATAGATTCTGCAGCTTTCTACCATGAGATCAAACTAGATGGTGTCGCGTCTCACCATGCGATGTATTACGAGTTAGACATCGAGAAAGAGGTTGAGCACTTTTTCGTTTATGAGAAAGACAGTCTTATTGTTGCCATCATTGTCTATCTGTTCTCTGTAACTATCTTTTTCTACGTCAATTCCAATATTGAACGTGGTTACTTCAAAGATCTCGCGGCCAAAGACCCAATGACAGGTTTATTGAATCGTCGCGGCTTAGAAGCATTCTGGCGCAGCGTAGAGCACGATCAATTGTTTGCCTTAACTGTATTTGATATCGATGATTTTAAGTCAATTAACGACACCTACGGCCACGACAAGGGTGATGATGTGATTCGTTATATGTCACGTCAGATAGGTAACAGTGTACGAAGCAGTGACGTAGCAGCACGATTTGGCGGTGAAGAGTTTGTCGTTTATATGAAAGGCGAAGATCGTGAAACTTTGATGAGAACTTTAGAGCGGGTGAAGAATGCGATTTGTTCCACTTCAGCCGACATTATTCCAAATGGATTTACGGTATCTGGCGGTGTCTGCATTGTTGAAACTGAGCAAAGTAAGCTTAACTTCGATGAGATATTTAAGTACGCCGATGAAAAGCTGTACGTGGCTAAGACGACGGGTAAAGATCGTCTCGAATTTTAGCCACGTTGTTAAATCATTAAGTGCTTCGTCTTAAACAGGTTGACGGCGTTCTTCTTGATAACGTTGAAGACGTTCTACAATCGGCGGCGCCTTCTTGAAAGTGCGAATTTCTTTAAATAGTTCGTTCGCTTCAGGGTAGCCTTTACTTAAATAAACAAACCACTGCTTCACTCTATTGGGGTAGTACATACCTTTGTCCCCTTTAATTTGAAACTCTGAATAGCGCAGCAAAAGTTCAATGACTTTATCCCACGGCATTTTCTGGTGGTTGTGCTTAACGACGTTACCAAGGTTTGGAATATTGAAAGCACCACGGCAGACCATCAATGAATCGACGCCTGTTGCTTCTATGCAATCTTGACCATCTTGATAGTTCCAGATTTCCCCATTAGCAATCAATGGTAGAGATGTTTTCTCTCTTATTTGATTGATGTAATCCCATTTAATTTCGCTGGCTTTATAGCCGCCAACTTTGGTTCTTGCGTGCACGGTGAGTTCGTCAGCTTTAGCTTGTTCGATGGCGTCGACAATTTCAAAGCACTCTTCCGGATGCTCCCAACCTAATCGGATCTTTGCGGATACAGGAATGTGTGCAGGTACCGCTTCTCGACAAGATTTCACCACTTGATAGATGAGTTCTGGTTCTTTTAGCAATGAAGCGCCACCATTACTTTTGTTTACCGCCTTTGCTGGGCAACCAAAATTAAGATCGATGCCTTTAGCGCCTAAGCTAGCAGCTTGAAAAGCATTCTCGGCCATCCAATTTGGGTGTTGACCTAGAAGTTGAAGATGGATTGGCACACCAGCCATGGTCTGAGAACCTTGGTGCAGCTCTGGGCAAATACGGTGGAACACATGCGGAGGAAGAAGTTGATCCACGACGCGAACAAACTCTGTCACACAGAGATCGTAATCATTTATCTCTGTGAGAATTTCACGCATTAGGTGGTCTAGAACGCCCTCCATAGGGCCAAGTATTACGCGCATGTTGCTTTACCTAAACTGAGTGAACCGAAAAATCGAGGCGTGATTGTACGGTTTGCTTACAGGATTGTCACTATGAGTGTGGTATGCCTACCCTAATGATGGTTTCGTCTCTTAATAGCGACATCTTGGGGTGTATGGCGTTATAATATCGAAAATGCACAAATATCCAGAGCTTTCATGACATACCAATTATTAAGCCTACCAGAATCTATTTCAGACATTACGCCGCAGTTTATTGAAGGTGCAATCCTTGCGTCTAACTTAGCGACCAAGCCACTCGATCCTGAAGAATGGATTGCTATCGTAGCACCTGAAGCGGGCAAAGAGCTTGTAACATTAGTGACGGAACAGATTAACCGCCAGCACAATCTGATTCAGCGTAGTGAATACTTACTGACTGATGTGTTTGCAGAAGGCGACTTCAATGAGCAGTTCGCAGATTTTTCGGAAGGTTTTATGATGGTTTGGCCGACAGTGGAAGAGCAGTGGCAAAGCATTACGGTTGCGGACGGCACTCTGCGCATGTTGCAAGCTCTGCTGACTACATTAATGCTCGCGATTGATGAAGAGCAAACTCAACAACAAATGGTTGCGGCTGGCCTTCAAAACCCACCATCGCTTGCTGATTTAGTGGGCCAGGTCGATCTGATGATCTCAGAAGTGGCAATGGCAGCGGATGAAGCTATGTTGGGCAATAAGTCCCAGAGCGTGAACCCGTTTAAAGATATTGGTCGAAACGACCTTTGTCCTTGTGAAAGCGGCAAGAAGTTTAAACAATGCTGTGGTAAAAACAGCTAATCACGGCTTGTTGAGTAACAGACTTTCTTTAAGTGATAAAAAGTTTAAGTAATAAAAAGTCGACCTTTGGGTCGACTTTTTTGTTTCTGAAGATGATGAGCTAATTGTTAGTCATTTTTTGATTTAACGAATTGAGAAAGCGCTACAAAACCGAAAGCAACTAAGTTACCCGCGAAGATAATCACAAGCCATTGTGGCATCGAAAGTTCTAAGAACTGCCACACAACCTTGCTACAGTCGCCGTAAGCTTCAAACATCCACGGAGCCCATTGGTTTAAAGGTGCCCAACTTGGGAAGGTCACGAACAGGTCACAAGTAGCAAAAGGAGACGGATTAAACTGGTAGTCAACGTGCTCTAAAGCCAACGTCAAACCTTTGTATGCGCCAAATCCCCAGCCAGCAAGGCCTAACCAACGTGATATTGGGTTATTCGGGGAAATAGCACCAATCATGGCTGCAACACCGATAGCAAGCATCGCAACACGCTCATAGATGCACATTACGCAAGGGCCAAGCATCATCACGTGTTGAAAGAAGAGAGCACATGCCTCAAAAAAGACAATAAAAGCCAGCAGTAAAAGCCAAGATAAACGTCCCTTAGAGAAGTCTTTGATCATTGCTAAAAAGTTCACGAATTTAATCCCGTCTATAAAATAAAAAAGCCCTGATTACTCAGAGCTTTTTATCTTGGATAAGTTTCCTAATCAACTAATATTTTTGATTAGTTAGTTATAGTTATTTTGGTTTGCGACACAGTGTTTAGCTTAGTGACCACCAGAGATAACTGGAGCAACGACTTCACCAGTGCGTTGAATGATCCAACCTGCGTCGTAGAACCATGCTGTCATTGGCTCTACGAAGAACACGATACCTGCAAGGCCAACCAGTGCTAATACGATGGTGTATGGCAGTGCCATGATAACCATGCGGCCGTAAGACAGTCGAATTAACGGAGCAAGTGCTGATGTTAATAGGAATAGGAATGCAGCCTGGCCGTTTGGCGTAGCAACAGAAGGTAGGTTAGTACCTGTGTTGATAGCAACAGCAAGTAGGTCGAACTGGTCACGAGTGATGATGCCTTCTACTAATGCAGTTTTCACTTCGTTGATGTAAACCGTACCGACGAATACGTTATCTGAAACCATCGATAGAATACCGTTGGCAACATAGAAGAGAGCGAGTTGTGCACCTTTATCTTCAACGTGAAGTACTGCATCGATTACTGGCTTAAATAAAGCTTGGTCGATGATTACAGCAACAACCGCGAAGAAAACGGCAAGAAGTGCAGTAAATGGCAGAGCTTCTTCAAAGGCTTTACCCATAGAGTGCTCTTCAATAACACCTGTAAATGCAGTTGCTAAGATGATTACAGAAAGACCAATTAAACCTACTTCAGCAACGTGAAGTGCAAGGCCAACAATCAGCCAAACTGCGATTGCACTTTGAACCCATAGCTTTGCTATGTCTTGCTTTGTACGGTTTGCACGTTCTTTGTTGTCAAATTCAACCAAGATTTGGCGAACATTCGTTGGTAGCTCTGCGCCGTAACCAAACACTTTGAATCTCTCTACAAGTGCACAAGTTAGAATGCCGCAGAAGAAAACAGGCAGTGTTACTGGCAGCATACGGATGATAAATTCACCGAACTCCCAACCCGCTTGCTTAGCAATTACTAAGTTTTGTGGTTCACCTACCATGGTCATTACGCCACCTAGTGCAGTACCAACACCGGCGTGCATAAGCAGTGAGCGTAGGAAAGCACGGTAGTTTTCTAGGTCATCACGAGTTAGTTCAGAGATCTCTTCATCATGAGTATGATCGTGTGCAGACGTTGTGCCTTTGCCCGATGCAACCTTGTGGTAGATAGAGTAGAAGCCTACCGCAACGCTAATAACTACAGCGATTACTGTCAGCGCATCTAGGAAGGCAGACAAAAACGCTGCAGCGACACAGAAAGCGACAGAGAGTAAGATTTTTGATTGGATGCCGAGCAGGATCTTCGTGAAAATGAACAGAAGTAGTTCTTTCATGAAGTAGATACCAGCAACCATGAATACAAGTAAGAGTAATACTGGAAGGTTTGCTTGTAGCTCGTGATAAACCATTTCTGGTTTGGTCATGCCAATGGCGACGGCTTGAATTGCCAATAAGCCACCCGGTTGAAGAGGGTAGCATTTTAGAGCCATAGCTAGGGTGAAAATAAACTCAACCACCAATAGCCAGCCCGCAACAAATGGGTCAACTAGGAAGAAAACAAACGGGTTGATGATTAAAAAGGAAATGATGGCAAGTTTATACCAATCAGGAGCTTTACCAAGGAAGTTCTTGATAAAAGCGTTTCCGAGAGACATCGGCATGTTAATACTCTTTTATGTTGATTATGAATAGACAAGCAATACAACATTTTGAGAATCGAGCTATAGAAATTGTTAAAAACTATAACTAACAGTGACTTAGAAAAACTACATTCCATGTAATGTTCTGTGGTCTTGCCAAGTCACTCCCTTAGAAACTCAAGCACTGCTTATTTTTGAGCGCAACTCTACTCTTCGATAACATTTAGTCAACAGGAAAAGCCCTGTAGCACCTAAAATAGCTCTTTTTTGTGTGAGAAACGCGATCAAAGTAGCGGAAGCATACCACTTAAAATGTGATAAAAACCGACTAGAATCAATATTTCAGCGAAATGATTGAAATTTACAGAATAATGACGGTTTATATATGATTATTACAACTTAATTTTGTAATTTGATAACTTTGAAAATATGACTAATGTCGTTGATTTTAAATAAAATTTATTGTGTTAATTATTTGTTGAAATGCTAATTTATGTAGACTTGCTTTGCAAACCTTAGGCGGAAACATGAGTCTAACTTTAGAGCTTTAGCTCTACTGTGTTTTGGGGGAGTGAAATTTTTGCGGGTGTTTCCGCTAGGTGTGAACTAGTGGTATGATGAGTAAATTAGAACAGAATAATTAAATTGGATTGAAGTGTAGATGGTCATTAAGGCGAAGAGCCCGGCAGGATTTGCAGAAAAGTATATCATTGAAAGTATTTGGAATGGCCGTTTCCCTCCAGGTTCTATCTTGCCCGCAGAGCGTGAGCTTTCTGAGCTGATTGGTGTTACACGTACTACGCTTCGTGAAGTACTACAACGTCTTGCTCGTGATGGTTGGTTGACAATCCAGCACGGCAAACCCACTAAAGTTAACCAGTTTATGGAAACCTCAGGTCTTCATATCCTTGATACGCTAATGACGTTGGACGTTGATAACGCAAGCAAAATGGTAGAAGACCTACTTGCTGCCCGTACTAATATCAGCCCGATCTTTATGCGTTATGCATTTAAAGCAAACAAAGAAGCTTCAGAGCGTACTATCAGCAACGTGATTGAATCTTGTGAAGCGCTACTTGCGGCACCGACTTGGGATGAGTTCTTAGAATCGTCGCCATACGCTGACAAGATCAAGCAAGCGGTAAAAGAAGATTCAGAAAAAGATGAAGCGAAACGTCAGACGATCTTAATCGCGAAGACTTTCAACTTCTATGATTATATGCTTTTCCAACGTTTGGCATTCCACTCAGGCAACCAGATTTACGGCCTAATCTTTAACGGTGTGCGTAAACTGTATGACCGTATCGGTAGCTACTACTTCTCTAACCCAGAAGCACGACGTTTAGCGATGGACTTTTATAAAGAGTTGTTCATTATCTGTGAAAGTGGTGAGCGCGAAACTTTGCCATTAGTGATTCGTAACTACGGTATTGCAAGTGCACAAGTTTGGAATGAAATGAAAACGACATTGCCAACGAACTTCACTGAAGACGACAGCTAAGCTATAGGTTTACTATTGTTGCTCCTGTTTAGTCAGTGACGTAAAGAAAACGAAAAAGCGGCGAGATAATTCAATTATCTCGCCGCTTTTTATTTATCTGTCGTTGCTAGAAAATTACCCGTGGGGCATTAATTTACCTACGAGTAGTTACTTACCTATGACGAGTAATTTATCTATGAGTAGCGACTTAACCCGCAAACTCTTCTGAGTCTGGACGGTTGGTAAATTGCACACCGTTTAGAAAATCGCAAAGTAGTTGGTCTTCGCACACTTTGTAGTTTTTGTTTTCTGGCTTGCGGAAGTAAGCGCCGATTTCGTACTTGCTCAAGCTAATGCCAACCACTTCTAGTACATCCAAAACATCTTCTGCTTTCATGTTTAATGCGATACGAAGCTTCATGAAGATCATGTTGTTCGTCAGTGCAACTTCAGGTTTAGGTTGCTCGCCCTCTTTTTTGCCACGCTTAAGGTTGATGAAACCATTTAGGAATACCGCTAACTCTTTGTCTTTCATCTTAGAGCATGACTTGTCGTTGTCGTCTTTTAGCCAGTTAATCACTTGGTCATGAGCAACGGTCACATCAGCTTGTTCGATAGCTTTGATGATTTGTGCATTTTTAAGGTTTAGTGCGTGTTGAATACGACGCAAGATTTCGTTGTTAGTCACTGGGGATTCCTAAAAAGGGTTTTAGAGTAAAGAGGTGTTGGTTAGTCCATTATCGTCGACAAACCAATTTCTACTCTACATAGCATAGTTGACGGCGACTCTAACAGAGAACGTAAATTTTCGGTAGATATAAAAAATCCCCAATGCTTATTAACTCTTTCAAGTTAAAAGTGCATTAGGGATTTAGCGATGAGTGCTTGTTATCTGACTGAAATCAGAATTACATTACACGCATACCAGGTTGTGCACCTTCGTGTGGCTCAAGGATCCATAGGTCGCTGCCGCCAGGGCCCGCGGCTAGGATCATGCCTTCAGACATACCAAACTTCATCTTACGAGGTTTTAGGTTTGCTACCATTACAGTTAGCTTACCTTCTAGCTCTTCAGGTTTGTATGCTGATTTGATACCAGAGAATACTTGGCGAGTCTCACCACCGATGTCCAGTTGGAACTTCAGTAGTTTGTTCGCTTTTGGTACTTCTTCACAAGAGATGATACGAGCAATACGCATGTCTACTGCAGCAAAGGCATCGAACTCAATCTCGTCTGCGATTGGCTCTTTGTCTAACTCAGTTTGGCTTGCTTGCTCTTTTTCAGCTTCTGCTTTTTCTTTCGCTGCTGCTTCAGCGGCTGCATCTTCTTTAGAAGACTCAACCATTGCTTCCACTTTCTTAGGATCAATACGGCTGAATAGCGCTTTGAACTTAGTGATCTCGTGATCAGTTAGCGGAGTAGCAATCGCTTCCCACGTTAGCTCTTCGTTTAGGAAAGCTTCAGTGCGAGCCGCAAGCTCAGGCATCACAGGTTTCAGGTAAGCCATTAGTACGCGGAATAGGTTGATACCAACAGAAGAAACTTCTTGAAGCTCTTTCTCTTTACCTTCTTCTTTTGCAAGAACCCAAGGTGCTTTCTCATCGATGTACTGGTTAGCTTTGTCTGCTAGTGCAGTAATTTCACGGATAGCGCGGCTGAACTCTCGAGTTTCGTATAGCTCACCGATACGCTCAGCAGCAGCAACGAATTCGTTGTAAAGTTCTGGTTCGGCAAATTCAGCAGAAAGCTTGCCTTCAAAACGCTTAGTGATGAAGCCAGCGTTACGCGAAGCTAGGTTAACAATCTTGTTTACTACGTCAGCGTTTACACGTTGAGTGAAGTCTTCAAGGTTAAGGTCTAAATCATCGATACGGCTGTTTAGCTTAGCTGCGTAGTAGTAACGTAGACACTCTGGGTCTAGGTGGTTTAGGTACGTGCTTGCTTTGATGAATGTACCTTTTGACTTAGACATTTTCGCGCCGTTTACAGTCACGTAACCGTGTACGAATACGTTGTTTGGCTTGCGGAAACCTGCGCCGTCTAGCATTGCTGGCCAGAATAGGCTGTGGAAGTAAACGATGTCTTTACCGATGAAGTGGTAAAGCTCAGTTGTGCTGTCTTTCTTCCAGTATTCGTCGAAGTTTAGATCGTCACGCTTGTCACATAGGTTCTTGAAAGAAGCCATGTAGCCAACAGGTGCGTCTAGCCATACGTAGAAGAACTTGTCTTTTTCGCCTGGGATTTCAAAGCCAAAGTAAGGTGCATCACGTGAGATATCCCACTGTTGCAGGCCAGACTCAAACCATTCCTGCATTTTGTTTGCAGTTTCATTCTGTAGAGAGCCAGAACGAGTCCACTCTTTCAGCATGCTTTCGAACTGAGGTAGGTCGAAGAAGAAGTGCTCAGAGTCTTTCATTACTGGAGTTGCGCCAGAAACCGCCGATTTAGGGTTAATCAGTTCAGTTGGGCTGTATGTCTCACCACAGTTATCACAGTTATCACCATACTGGTCTTCTGACTTACACTTAGGGCAAGTACCTTTTACGAAGCGGTCTGGTAGGAACATCTCTTTCTCAGGGTCGAAAAGCTGAGAAATAGTACGGCTAGAAATGAAGCCGTTCTTTTTAAGTTCTAGGTAGATGTGAGAAGCCAGTTCACGGTTCTCTTCGCTGTGTGTGCTGTGGTAGTTATCAAAGCTGATATCAAAGCCAGCGAAGTCTTTTTGGTGCTCTTCACTAACAGCAGCGATCATCTCTTCTGGTGTGATACCCATCTGTTGAGCTTTAAGCATAATTGGCGTGCCGTGAGCATCGTCAGCACAGATGAAGTTTACAGTGTTGCCACGTAGACGCTGGTATCGAACCCAGATATCAGCTTGGATATGCTCAAGCATATGGCCAAGGTGAATAGAGCCGTTAGCGTACGGAAGCGCACAAGTTACCAAAAGTTGTCTTGGATCAGTTGCCATACTTAATAATTCGCTTTTTTGATAGGTATAAATTTTGAGAGGTAATACTACTTTATAACGTGTGATACGCCAAGGTATCAGACAAAGGATTCCCCTAGTTTTTTAGGGGTTCAGTCTTCATCTCGTGGGTGATAGCATAAATAAAAAAAGGAGCCTCAATGCGTAACTTTACTTCTAAGCAAGATTTCTGTTCATGGTTGAATGAGTTCGAGTCACCAATCCTCATACCAGAGTGGGCGCTACACCAAAATATTGTATCGGTTGATCCGCGTGGATCATTTGTTATTACCTTGCCTTTTGCTGCCAATCAGCTTGCTGTTGATCTTGAAGATTGGATTAATGCCCAGATTGAGCAAAAGCTTGTGAGTGCTTTCCAATTTGAAGTGAAGGTGAAGCCATCTGCGTTAGAAACAACCGTCGCGACACCTTTGAAGGGCGTTAAGAACATTATCGCCGTGACGTCGGCAAAGGGTGGGGTAGGTAAATCCACAACCTCTGTAAACCTTGCGCTTGCTTTATCTAAGTCTGGTTCAAAAGTGGGCTTATTGGATGCAGATATCTATGGTCCATCAGTGCCTATGATGCTCGGCCAATTAGACGCAAAACCAGAAGTACAGAACAATAAATGGATGATGCCAATCGAGGCTCATGGCATTTTCACTCACTCTATTGGCTATCTTGTGTCGAAAGACGATGCGGCAATCTGGCGTGGCCCTATGGCAGCGAAGGCTTTGGGGCAGCTAGTTAATGAAACTGTATGGCCAGAGTTGGATTACCTTGTTATCGACATGCCACCGGGCACCGGTGATATTCAGCTGACGTTGTCGCAACAGATCCCAGTGACGGGCGCAGTAGTGGTGACCACCCCTCAAGATTTGGCATTAGCGGATGCGCGTAAAGGCGTAGCGATGTTTGATAAGGTGAGTGTGCCAGTCGCAGGCTTAGTTGAAAACATGAGCTATCATATTTGTAGTCACTGTGGTGAGAAAGAGCATATCTTTGGTGCTGGTGGTGCAGAAGCGATGTCAGAAGAGTTTTACCTCGATATCTTGGCCCAAATCCCTCTTCATATTGACGTGCGAGAAGATATCGATGCTGGTTGCCCGACGGTGATTCGTCGTCCTGATAGTGAACATACACGTCACTACCTAGAGCTCGCAGAAAATGTGGCTGCGAAAATGTTCTGGACAGGGAAAGCAAGGCCAGAAGCGATTAACTTCTCTATGGTTGAATAGCGCAAGTTAATTACTGGGTCGTTTAAATACAGTTTGGATTAGATAAACAACGGTTGGATTGGGCAGATAGCCATTGGGCTTGTGCAAATAGTTGTAGGCAAGTTATTTGAAAGCAAACGATTGTTTTAAGTAAATGTATTGAGATCATCAATTTGACTGCAATTAGCTAAAATCGCGACTAGAATCTATGTGCTTTAGCCCCTATAATCAGGCGGTTTATCTCTTCCCACCACCAAACCATATCGGGTGCAAAATTAATGTCTGATAATAATCAATGTGTCATCGTAGGTATCGCTGGCGCTTCAGCTTCAGGAAAAAGTCTGATTGCTAGTACAATTTATAATGAATTGCGCGAAAAAGTAGGCGACCATCAAATTGGTGTTATCACGGAAGATTGCTATTACAGCGACCAAAGCCACTTGAGTATGGAAGAGCGTGTTAAAACTAACTACGATCACCCAAATGCACTAGATCATGATCTTTTATGTGAACATCTACAGCAGCTAATGAGTGGCAACGCCGTAGAAGTTCCTGAATACAGCTACACAGAGCACACACGTACTTCTGAAACGACTACACTTACTCCAAAGAAAGTGATCATTTTAGAGGGTATTCTGCTTCTAACAGACCCGCGTCTTCGTAAACTAATGCACGCAAGTGTGTTTATGGATACACCATTAGACATCTGTCTACTACGTCGTGTTAAGCGTGATGTAGAAGAGCGTGGTCGTACAATGGACACTGTACTTAAGCAATACCAAGAAACAGTACGTCCAATGTTCATGCAGTTTATCGAGCCTTCAAAACAACATGCAGACATCATCGTTCCTCGTGGTGGTAAAAACCGTATTGCGATTGATGTACTAAAAGCGCACATTGCGAAGTTGTTGAAGTCTTAATCGAATAAAATTTTGCCTAAGTGACTCACTTAGCTTTATTTTTTACCGAATCAGTGGCACTTTTATAGTGCCACTTTCTTTTGGAATCTAAGCAAGGAATATACGGATGAAGAAACTACTCATTTTCATAGCTGTACCAGTGTTTGTTGTCGTTGCAGCAATTCTGGCACTAGTGCTGTTAGTGAATCCCAATCAATTTAAGCCATTAATTGTCGAACAAGCTCAAAAACACACAGGCCTAGAGCTTGTGATTGAAGGGGATATCAGCTGGCAATTCTTCCCATCTATTGGCTTCGAACTTGGTCAAACTGAATTACGTAACCCTGAAGGGTTCACCCAACCAAACCTATTTAAGGTTGATACCGTTGGCGTTGATGTTTCGGTTACTCCGCTATTTAGCAACCAACTAGAGATAGGCAACATTACTCTAGATGGTGCAGAATTTTACTTAGAAACGCTTAAAGATGGTCGTAAGAACATTGATGCGCTAACGCAAGCGTCAGCGCCTCAAGAGTCTGAGCCTGTCGCTGGCGCAAGTTCTGAATCAACACCTGCACCTCAAGAGCAAAGTGCTACAGACGCATCTGCTTGGACGATCAACCTTGCAGGTGTAACTGTCTCAAACGCATTGTTTGAAATGGACGACAAGCAAGCGGGTTCATTCACTAAGCTATACGATGTGTCTTTGAACCTTTCTGAGTTTGCCGTTGATACATGGACAACCGCGACATTTGCGGCTTCTGGTGAAAACAACCAACAGAAGTTCTTAGCGGAGGGCAGTGCCGAATTCAAATTAGCTGAAGGCTTTGCAAGTTACGCACTTCGTAACATTGATTTAAACGCTAAGTTCAATGATCCAGCGACGTCGATTGAGTCAGCAAAAATTGGCTTGAATACGTTTGAGTTCGATAAGGTCAACCAACTGACTTACGCTGTAATCGGTAATGCAGCGGGTCTTGACCTTGATCTTAAAGGTGGCGGTGAACTTACGGTTGATAGCGCGATCTCAAAAGTAACGTTGAACAAATTGACGTTAGACTCAACATTCAAAGGCGACACGCTTCCTCAGTCTCCAATGAAAGTCGACATGCTGTCTGACTTAAGCTTTGATCTTAACAAGAGCCACCTGAGCTTTGTGTTAGAGAAGCTACAAGCTAACGCTATTGCATTAGACGGTAAAGCAGACGTAACCCTATCTGAAATACCAAAGGTGCGTTTCTCTCTTCATAGTCCGAACATCGACCTTGATGAGTTCTTAGGCTTAGGTAATACAACAGAAACGGCGAGCACGGCTCCCTCTGAGTCTGCTGGTGGTTCAACGTCAAACTCAGGCAGCTCTGCACCTGCGAAAGAAGTAGAACCTGATCTGTCGGCACTGAAAACATTAGATGTGAAAGGTGACATCACGATTGATAAGTTTAAGGCGAACAATGCGAAAATGCAGAATGTTAAAACAGCATTCTCGGTTAACCGTGGTATCGCAGAGCTTACCTCATTCACATCGAACCTTTACCAAGGCTCTATTTCTGCGACAGCTAAGTTAGACGCACGTAAAACACCAGCGACTTACACAGCTAAGAAGAAAATCAAAGGTGTGAAAGTTCAGCCGTTACTGGTTGATGTTGCAGATAACGATATGCTGGAAGGTACCGGTAATATCGATGTCAACGTGAAAGGTAAGAGTCTGACTCCGACGGGTATCAAGAAAAACCTAGTCGGTACTATCGCGATTAACTTTGAAGATGGTGCAGTTAACGGCATCAACGTAGCTCAACTGATTCGTGAGAATTACGCGAAGATCAAAGGCGAAAAAGTTGAAAGCACAAATGAAGCTCAAAAAACGGACTTCAGTGCAATGAAAGCGACGCTGAAGGTCAACAAAGGTTGGGTTTCAACAAACGACTTATCAGCACAGTCGCCACTGTTACGCGTGACAGGTCAAGGTAAAGCAAACTTCATCAATGAGACGGTCGACTTCCTTGTACGTACATCAATTGTGGGTTCACTTGAAGGTCAGGGCGGTAAGAGCATTGACGACCTGAAAGATGTGACCATCCCAATTAAGGTAACTGGCCAGTGGGCTGACCCGAAATTCGCACTTGTTTTTGATGATGTGTTGAAACAGAAAGCACAGAAAGAAATTGACCGTGGTGTGAACAAGCTAACGGACAAGATCAAAGACGAGAAAACTAAAGAAGCAGTCGATGGTTTATTGAAAGGTTTCTTTAACTAAACGTTTCTAACTCGTATATAAAAGAAGCGCCATTCCTGTTGTAGGAATGGCGCTTTTTTTTGGATGCTTATAATACTTTCGAGAGATTCCCTATGACACTCGGCCCTCGTTCTAGGGAATGACGACAGGTACTCGTCCTTTGTTTAAGGGCGTGCCAGTCTAGTGGTCGTCATCCTCGAGAGGGAAGAGTGGCCGAGTCGGGGATCTCTGGTTGCATGTGATTACCAGTCAACGCCTTGAAGCGCTTTAACACCAGATTCGAATGCGTGCTTCACATTACGAACTTCAGACACGGTATCGGCCATGTCCGTTAAAGTGCGGTGCGCTCCACGGCCAGTAATGATTACTGATTGCATTTTCGGACGGTTGTTTAGAGCTTGTACCACTTCATCCAGTTCAATGTAGCCATAACTCACCATGTAAGTCAGCTCATCAAACAGAATTACATCAATCGACTCATCGGCTAGCATGCGCTGACACTCTTTCCACACGCGCTGTGCGGCTTCGATATCTTGAGCCTTGTTTTGAGTTTCCCAAGTAAAGCCGGTACCCATCACTTGGAACTCTACGTCGAGCTTTTGGAGAACGTTCTTTTCGCCGTTATCCCAAGTGCCTTTAACAAACTGAGCGACGGCACACTTTTTACCATGACCGACTGCACGTGTAATCGTACCAAAACCGGATGTTGATTTACCTTTACCGTTACCCGTGATGACCAACAATAGGCCTTTGACTTCTTGGGCAGCAGCCACACGTGCATCGACTTGTTCTTTTACTTTCTGTTGTCTTGCTTTGTGGCGTTGTTCTTTGTTGTCTTCAGTCGACATAACAAATCCTTTTAAGTTGTGATTGCGCCTATCATAGCCTAACTTAACGATAGCAAAAACCATCGGAAGAACAGGTGATTAGGGATGAAAAAGATACTCGTAGTTTGTATGGGGAATATTTGCCGTTCGCCAACAGGTGAAGCGGTGCTAAGGAAGAAAGCGCAACAGCTGGATATTGACGTTGTGGTTGACTCTGCAGGGACGATTGGTTTTCATCAAGGCAACCCGCCAGACTCGCGTTCGAAATCTGCAGGAGAGAAGCGAGGCTACAGCTTTAAGGGGATTACTTCTCGTAAAGTGGTTGGTCATGACTTCGAAGAATTTGACCTGATACTTGCGGCAGATAGGGACAATTTAGACGACTTAATGAGCCAGTGCCCCGCCCACCTCCAATACAAGCTAGCGTTATTTTTAAGCTTTGGAGAGTCACAATATCAAGAGATCCCCGATCCATATTATGGTGAGGGAAATGGTTTTGAATTGGTGTTGGACTTAATCGAAGAGTCTAGCGAAGCGATATTACGTTCAGTGTAGTGTGGAAACAATGTACGTCGTTGGGTTATAAGTCTAAGGGCTGAGCGACAGGTATAAAAAAGGCCGACATTGAATGTCGGCCTTTCTAAATCTAACTTAAAGCTACAGCTAAGATTACTTAGACATTACTTTGTAGATTGGGTCTTCTGCAACGTTCGCTTCAACTAAGCTACCTGCTTTGTGCAGCATAGCAACACAGTCTTGGCTTAGGTGGCGAAGGTGAAGTGTTTTACCTAATGCCGCGTAACGTTCAGCAATCGTATCGATCGCTTCAATTGCAGAGTGGTCGGTAACGCGTGAGTTTGCGAAATCAACGACCACATCTTGTGGATCGTTGTATGCGTCAAACAACTCTAGGAAGTTAGCCGTTGAACCAAAGAAGATTGGACCGTTAACTTTGTACTCTTTAGAGCCTTCAGCGTTTACAGACGTGTCGGCGTAGATGTGTTTAGCATGTTGCCACGCAAACATCAGCGCTGAAGCTACAACACCAACGCCCACTGCTACAGCAAGGTCAGTCAGTACTGTTACTACGGTAACAAGAACGATAACGAAGAAGTCTTGCTTAGGAACGCGACGTGCAAGCTTGAAGGTTGCCCACTCAAATGTACCGATAACAACCATGAACATTACGCCCACAAGTGCTGCTAGAGGAATCATTTCAATCAGTGCAGAACCGAACAGGATGAACATCAGTAGTGCAACTGCCGCTACAATACCTGAAAGGCGACCACGACCGCCTGAGTTTACGTTGATCATCGATTGACCGATCATCGCACAACCACCCATCGCGCCAAATACTGAACACGTTACGTTAGCCATACCTTGACCAACACATTCACGGTTAGATTGACCACGAGTGTTTGTCATTTCATCTAGTACTGTCAGTGTCAGTAGAGACTCGATCAGGCCGATAGCCGCAAGGATAATTGCGTACGGTAGGATGATCTGTAGTGTCTCAAAAGAAAACGGAACAGCAGGAATAGAGAACGTTGGTAGAGAACCCGCTAGCGTTGCAGCTTCGTCACCAGACATTGTACGTAGGAAGTCGACAACAGTTCGAGTTTCAAGGTCAAGACCGACAACCAAAGCCGTTACTGTAACAATAGCAACCAGTGAAGATGGTACCGCTGTTGTTAGCTTAGGTAGGAAGTGGATGATAGCCATTGTAAGGGCTACTAAACCCAGCATGAGTGTCATTTGACCGCTTGGTAGCCAAGTTAATGCACCTGTTACGTCTGGCGCTTTAAACTGACCAAGCTGAGCTAGGAAGATAACAATTGCCAAACCGTTCACGAAACCAATCATTACTGGGTGTGGAACGATACGGATAAATTTACCCAACTTGAATACACCCGCCGCAATTTGCAGAAGGCCCGCGAGCATGACTGCTGCGAATAGGTATTGAACGCCATGGGTTGCTACTAGGCTAACCATTACAACGGCCATTGCACCGGTAGCACCAGAAATCATACCTGGACGACCGCCGAAGACAGAAGTGATTAAACCTACGATGAATGCTGCGTAAAGACCAACCATTGGGTCAACGCCAGCAACAAAGGCGAATGCTACGGCTTCAGGTACCAGAGCTAGGGCTACTGTAAGACCTGAAAGCACGTCATTCTTTACAGAGTGCTTTGAAAATTGTGGGAATTCGAACATGTTTGCTCAGCTATGCTTAAGATGGATTTACCGACACGGGTGTATTGCGTAGCCAAACAGTGATGGAAAAGAGCGGCAATAGCGAAGTGTCGAAAAGATAAGTGCGCGAATGCTACCCAAAAATGTGATTAAGTTCAAGGTTGAACCTAACTTTGAGTAATATATCTGTTAATTTTTATTCGATTAGTAGATATGAAAAAGGCTGCTTTAATAAGCAGCCTTTGATTCTATTTACTTGCGATTATCTATCAGTAATCACTAGTAGTTTGGCTTAGTCATCGCCGCGCCAGCCTTGTTCGACGCTGCCTGACTGCCTGCACCTTTCGATACAAAACGTTCAGTGCGGAACGGAGCTGCAATCACTTCAATCTCTTTGATCTCTTGAGGACCAGGAGCTTTAGTCATTGGTGAACTGGCTTGCTTCTTAGCAACTGCTGCCTTTGGTGCCGCTTTAGGAGCTTCTGCTTTTACGACAGGTGCTTCTTCAACTTTTGCACTTTCAGCTTTAGGAGCTTCAACTGCTTTTGTTGGTTCAACCACAGCAGTTTCAACAACTGGTGCTTCAACTACGACTTCTTCTGCTTTCACAGTTTCAACCGGAGCTTCAACTTTTTGTGCTTCAACAACTGGTGCTTCTGCAACTACAGCAGGAGTCTCAGTTACTTGAGCTTCAACAGCAGCATCTTCACGGCGGATGATAACTTTACCCATTGCAAGTTCAGGACATGCGAAACCGCCTGCCATTACTACTGTGCTTTGTGGTGCCGTCTCGAGAGCAACATTCTGATCTTGAACAGATGTTTGAGCTTCAGCTGCTACTTGAACTTCAGTCACTTCAGGTTTTGCCTGCTTGTGGTGAGGTTTTGGAATGAAGCGAGGCATCACTTTACCCATAGCCATCTCAGGAGAAGCTACACCACCTTTACGTAGGCGGAATGGGTTAGGGCGACGATCACGACCGCGACGACGACGCTGACCACTTGCACGTAGGTGACGTGGAGAACGACGGTTACGACGTTGTTTCGGCTCTTCCTGTTCAGTTTGCTCTGCATTCGCTTGAGTTGCTTCTACTTGTTCCGCAACTTTTTGCTCTTGAGCTACTGACTGTTCTTTTGAAACAGATAGTTCTTTAGCAACAACTTGCTCTTTTGAAGCGTTATCTTCAGCTTGAGCTTGTTGGTCTTTAACGCGAACTTGCTTGTTCAGTTTACGACGCTGACGACGCTCTTTAATCTTAGCTGCTTTCGCTTCAGGCTTAGCCTTAGGCGCTTCCGGTTTTCCAGCTTGTGCTTCTGCCGCTAGCTGTAGACCTTCTTCTGCTAATTTAGATGGAGCTTGCTCTTCGCGTTGCTTCTGCTCATCACGTGGCTTGTTGCGACGGTCTTGCTTTGGCTTACGAGGCTGACGAGTTTGCTGTGGAGCTGTTTCTTTTTGCTCTTCAGGCTTCTCATCACGAGCTGGCTTACGACGGCGTTTGTTGTCGCGGTTTTCGTTACGATTATCACCACGTTCGCCACGTTGGTTACGACGACGGTTATCGTTACGATCACGGCGTTGACGGTTGCCGTTGTTGCGATTGTTCTTAGGTTTTTCTTCTTCTTTCTTCTCTTCTTCTTTCTTCTCTTCTTGAGTTGAAGAGCCGAATAAGAAGCTACCGATAGCTTTGAAGAAACGACCAATTAGACCTGGTTCTTGAGTCGCTGCTGACTCAGCTTTCTTCTCTTCTGCAGCTTTAGGTGCTGGAGCAGGAGTTGGTGCTGATTGAGCAGGGGCTGCGAAGCCTTTCAGAGCTGGCTCTTCGATCTTCTTAGGACGAATAGTCTGTTCTGCTGGTTCTTTGCTTTCTGCTTCTTTTAGAGCTTCTAGCTTGTTAGGCAGCAAGTAAGACAGTAGATCGAACTCTTCGCCTTCACGAACACGGATAACCTCAAAGTGTGGTGTTTCCATGTCTGAGTTAGGAACAACAGTGATCTTAACTTCTTGGTTCTTCTCGATGTGGTTTACTGAGCGACGTTTTTCGTTCAGAAGGTAAGAAGCGATTGGCACAGGCACAACTGCAAGTACTTGCGCTGTGTTGTCTTTCAGAGCTTCTTCTTCGATCAAACGTAGAACAGACAGTGCTAGAGATTCGTTATCACGAACAACACCAGTACCTGTACAACGAGGACAAATGTGGTGGCTTGCTTCTGCTAGTGATGGGCTCAAACGTTGACGAGACATCTCTAGAAGACCAAAGCGAGAAATACGACCAATCTGAACACGTGCGCGATCTAAACGAACGGCATCACGTAGACGACTTTCTACTTCACGTTGGTGGCGAACCGGAGTCATATCGATGAAGTCGATTACAACAAGACCACCTAGGTCACGTAGACGTAATTGACGTGCAATTTCATCGGCAGCTTCTAGGTTAGTGTTAAGTGCTGTTTCTTCAATATCGCCGCCCTTTGTTGCACGAGCAGAGTTGATATCGATAGAAGTCAGTGCTTCTGTTGGGTCGATTACGATAGAACCACCAGATGGAAGGCGAACTTCACGTTGGAAAGCAGATTCGATCTGGCTTTCAATCTGGTAATGGCTGAATAGTGGTACTTCACCATCGTATTTCTTAACGCGATTCATGAAATCTGGGCGTATTAATTGAATGTGCGCTTGTGCACGTTCAAAAATAGTATTGCTGTCGATTAGAATTTCGCCAATATCACGACGTAGGTAGTCACGAATCGCACGAACGATAACGTTACTCTCTTGGTGAATTAGGAAAGGAGCCGCATTTGAATCAGAAGCTTGCTTGATAGCGCCCCAGTGATTCAATAGAACATTCAGGTCCCACTCTAGCTCTTCTGCACTTTTACCAACACCCGCTGTACGCACGATTAGGCCCATACCTTGAGGAAGCTCAAGAGTGCTTAATGCTGCTTTCAGTTGAGTGCGTTCATCACCTTCGATACGACGAGAAATACCGCCAGCACGAGGGTTATTAGGCATAAGAACTAAGTAACTACCAGCCAAAGAGATGAAAGTTGTCAGTGCAGCACCTTTGCTACCACGTTCTTCTTTCTCTACTTGCACGATTACTTCTTGGCCTTCTTTTAGCACTTCTTTAATGCTAGGACGGCCTTGGTATGTATAACCTTCAGGGAAGTATTCGCGGGCAATTTCTTTAAGAGGGAGGAAACCGTGACGTTCTGCTCCGTAATCAACGAATGCCGCTTCTAGGCTTGGTTCAATACGGGTAATACGTCCTTTGTAGATATTCGCTTTCTTTGACTCGTGACCTGGACTTTCGATATCTAGATCGAACAGTCGCTGGCCATCAACCAAAGCGACACGCAACTCTTCTTTTTGAGTTGCGTTAATTAACATTCTTTTCATTTAGAAATTCTCATTGTCTTTTCTTATTTTCATCATTGTTCTTATCGCTTTATTTCGTTTCTCATGGTGCCAGATCCCATGGCTTTATCGGTGCAGCCTCCCGGCTGGAGAGGGATGCTCTGGGGCACGTCAGTCATCATAGGGAGTTAGCCTATGATCCGCGATGTGGCGGTGAATACTCAACATGAGCGTACGTGAGTAGAGCGATAAGGAACTCAGTTGACCGTGTCTTACGCCGATTGCAGCACTGTCTAATCTGAGTTATCTACTCATTTACTTGCTTATGAATGGTTAGCTGTTTAAATAATAGTCAAACCACTAATAGCAGCTGTGAACTATAGCAGCGGTCGGTAAACACAGCAATCTGCTTTGTCGGAATGCTGTAAAAAAAACAGTTTTTGTTTGGGTTTTGATAGCTCTAACTCACTGTCTATAAATAATTTATCAATTGATATTTTAATTTGCAGGAATCTTGGTGCTTTTTTGTTCGAAGAATCAAAGAAATATAGAACTTCATTGAGCATTTGAGGATAGATCGGCAGGGATTATGAATAAATAAGTTCGGAATAGAGCTAAGAAAATCTCAATTATCAAAAGTGACAGTGATACAATAGCCCAATGAGCGAAATTAGAACCCAAGTCCAATTCGTCGACATTGACGAAGATATGGCTGGTCAGCGTATTGATAACTTCTTACGCAACCAATTAAAAAACATCCCGAAAAGCATGATTTACCGAATCGTGCGTAAAGGCGAAGTCCGCGTTAACAAAAAACGTATCAAGGCTGAGTACAAACTAAAAGCTGGCGATTTAGTTCGTATCCCTCCGGTTACTATTGAAGAGAAAACAGAAGAGAACGTGCCAAGCACGAAACTCAACAAGGTCTCAGAATTAGAACAGTGCATCATTTATGAAGATGATCACATGCTGATTCTAAACAAACCTTCGGGTACTGCCGTTCATGGTGGCAGTGGGCTGAAGTTTGGCGCAATCGAAGCATTGCGTGCACTTCGTCCTGATGCTCGTTTTCTAGAGTTAGTGCATCGTATCGATAGAGATACATCTGGTATTCTGCTTGTTGCTAAGAAGCGCTCGGCGCTAAGACACCTTCAAGCACAGTTCCGTGAAAAAACGGTTCAAAAATATTACTTCGCTCTAGTCATGGGCGAATGGAAGAACAGCTGTAAGGTTGTTAACGCTCCATTATTGAAAAATGAAGTGAACAGTATTGTTCGCGTGAACCCGAACGGTAAAGCCTCTGAGACGCGTTTTCGAGTTTTAGAAAAATTCAAAGATGCGACGTTAGTTCAAGCAAGTCCAATTACGGGGCGTACACACCAAATCCGTGTACATACTCAATATACTGGCCACCCAATTGCTTGGGATGATCGCTACGGTGATCGTCGTTTTGATGCTTACACGGGTAAGGTTGGTCTGGATCGTTTGTTCCTACACGCAGCAAACATTAAGTTCACGCACCCAGGTAGTGAAGAGAAGATGGATATCTCGGCGCCAATGGAAAGAAGGCTAGAGAAAGCCCTAACTGGTTTACGTAAGCTTTAAGAAGATACGAGATACGAGATACGAAGGCATAGAGTGCCTCTAAATTTGTTCTTCAGTATCCATAAATGAGAAAGGTTGACGAATATCGTCAACCTTTTTTGTTTTCATCTGTTGTTGAAGATCCCCAAGTCGCTCGTTCCTCGCTCTTGAGGATGACGACTTTTTAAAATCAAGTTCTATATCATTAGCTGGTTAGATAAAATTGCGTGTTCCGTCATTCCCTAGACTGACGAAGGAAGGAGTAGGGAATCTCTAACAAAGAGAGCGTATCCGTTACAGCACATTCATTCCTTGCGCTTCTAACATATCGACCAGATCGATCAGCGGTAAGCCGATCAAAGTATTCGGGTCTTTTCCTTCCATCTGTTTAAACAACGCGATACCTAATCCTTCACACATAAAACTGCCCGCGCAGTAATAAGGTTGTTCCTTCTCAACATAAGAGATGATCTGCTGTTCGGTTAAATCACGGAAATGCACAATGAAGGTGTCGAGACGCGTGTCAGCTTTGTTGGTCTCGCTGTTCCAAACAGAAAGGCCAGTATAGAAAGTGATGCTCTTACCGCTTTGGCGCGATAACTGCTCAATTGCTTTTTCTCGAGTATGAGGCTTACCTATGATCTCTCCATCAATAACACAAACCTGATCAGAACCAATGACCAAGCTTGGTTGTTGTACCATGCACGACTTAGCTTTGGCCTCGGCAAGGCGCATCACTAACTGTTGAGGTGTCTCTTCTGGAAGCGGCGTTTCATCGCAGTCTGGCTTGGCTGTAATGAAGCTTAACTGTAGTTTTTTGAGGATCTCTTGCCTAAATGGTGATGTAGAGGCTAAAACTAGTTGGTAATTTCTCATTTTAATTTACAATTCAAGGAAGCATTTATCTCAGGATAACGTAACTTGTCCTGCTATTCATAATGCTCTGAATAGGAAAGGCAGGAAAGTACATTTTTTTTGCCATTTCCTTTGACTAAACATGATTTGGAAGATAAGATTCGCGCCCTATGCAAAAGGAAAAAATACCGCGTACAGTTGATCCGGCAAGAACGGCTCAAAAACGACTCGATGTGAATGGTATCATTCAGGTCAGTCTTTTAAAGCGTTTAACCGAAGCAACTGAAGGCGTAAAACGTGACGCGCAAGTCTCAATGTCATTTGGGCTTGATGAACAACGATTAGTCGTTATCTCTGGTAAAGCTAACGTCGAAGTCGATTTAGAGTGTCAACGTTGTAATGAGGTTTTCGCACATGAGTGCGATGTCCAATTTACTTATACTCCTGTTTACAGTGAGAAAAGTGAAGAGGAAGCACCGGAAGAGTACGATTTGGTAGATCTGAACGAGTACGGTGAGTTAGACCTGATTCAATTAGTTGAAGACGAGTTCATCCTTGGATTGCCACAAATAGCAATGCACGACGATGCGGACTGTAGCGTTAACTCAAATAATTTGGTATTTGGTGAACTTCCTGAAGAAATTGAGGAAGATAAAAAGCCGAATCCATTTGATGTTTTAAAAAGCTTAAAGAAGTAATTGCTTCTTTAAGAATTTACATAGGAGTAGGGTCAATGGCCGTACAAAAGAGCAAGAAATCACGTTCAATGCGTGGCATGCGTCGTTCACACGATGCACTAACTACAGCTGCACTTTCTGTAGACGCAACTTCAGGTGAAACTCACCTACGTCACAACGTGACTGCCGAAGGTTTCTACCGCGGCAAAAAGGTTATCAACAAGTAAGGTTGACCTTTGCAAAATCTAACCGTTGCGCTTGATGCAATGGGCGGGGACTTCGGTCCTCGTGTAACAGTGCCTGCCGCCGTGCAGGCACTGTCGTATTTCCCAGAGCTAAAAGTCATTCTCATAGGTGATCGAAACGCGATCACATCTCAATTATCTTCATTAGGTCGAATGCCTGATTCTCGTTTGAGTATCCAGCATTGTGATCGAGTTATTTCCAATTCTGAAAAACCTTCACTAGCCTTACGTAACAGTCAGGGTAGCTCTATGCGTGCCGCTATCGATCTAGTTGCCGAATCACAGGCTGATGCTTGTGTGAGTGGTGGTAACACTGGCGCACTGATGGCTTTATCCCGTTTCCGACTTAAACTCCTTCCTGGTATTGATAGGCCTGCATTGGTTTCAGCTTTGCCTACAGCATCAGGGAATCGCACATGGATGCTTGATTTAGGGGCAAACGTTTCTAGTGACGCGGATTCACTCTTTCAGTTTGCTGTCATGGGCAGTGCATTAGCGGAACAACATTTAGGTCGCGCTCCACGTGTCGCTATCTTGAATATAGGTGCAGAAGAAATCAAAGGTAATGACCTTGTAAAACGATGCGCTGAAATGTTGTCGAACACTCAGTCTGTGAACTTCATAGGCTATATTGAAGGTAATCAATTACTTCAAGATGCTGCTGATGTCGTCGTATGTGATGGTTTTGTGGGCAATGTCTGCTTAAAAACGTGCGAAGGTACAGCTCAGCTCTTTATTGATAAGCTAAAAACGCGCATGATGGCTTCAACAATAAAGGGTTGGATAGCCAGAATGTTGTTTTCTGAGCTATTTACTGAATTAAAAACCTTGAACCCCGACCAGTATAACGGCGCAAGTTTGTTAGGATTGCGCGGCATTGTCATTAAAAGTCATGGAAGTGCTGATGTGTCTGCAGTCGTCAACGCGATTGGTGAAGCAGTACACGAGGTCAAACGACAAGTCCCCAGCCGCATTAGCGATCGTTTGGAAGCGGTTTTACTCGAGAGGCATTATTAGTCTTCATGTATAGCAAAATTTTAGGTACTGGCAGCTACTTGCCATCTCAGGTGCGTACGAACGCAGACTTAGAGAAAATGGTAGAGACTAGCGATGAGTGGATCGTTGCTAGAACTGGTATTAAAGAGCGTCGTATTTCAGCGGAAAACGAAACCGTTGCTGATATGGCGTTTTACGCTGCTGAAAATGCCATTGAAATGGCAGGTATCGACAAAGAAGATATTGATTTAATCATCGTTGCGACAACCAGCAGTAGCCACACATTCCCGTCTTCGGCATGTCAGGTACAAGGTAAGCTTGGTATTAAAGGCTGCCCTGCGTTTGATTTGGCTGCAGCGTGTTCTGGTTTTGTTTACGCACTGTCTGTTGCTGATCAACACATCAAGACTGGCATGTGTAAGAACGTTTTGGTAATTGGTGCGGATGCACTGTCAAAAACCTGTGATCCGACTGACCGCTCTACTATCATCCTATTTGGTGATGCAGCAGGCGCGGTGGTTGTAGGCGCAAGCGAAGAGCCAGGTATTTTGTCTACTCACATTTACTCTGACGGTAAATACGGTGAGCTTCTAAGCCTAGAAGTACCAGAGCGCGGCGGTGATGCAGACAAATGGCTGCACATGGCGGGCAACGAAGTATTTAAAGTGGCGGTAACTCAGCTTTCTAAGCTAGTTAAAGACACATTAGCTGCGAATAATATGGATAAGTCAGAGCTTGATTGGTTAGTTCCACACCAAGCGAACTACCGTATTATCTCGGCAACGGCTAAAAAGCTGACGATGTCGCTTGATCAAGTAGTTATTACCCTTGATAAGCACGGCAACACTTCAGCAGCTACCGTACCAACGGCCCTTGATGAGGCTGTTCGCGACGGGCGAATTAAGCGTGGTCAAACGCTTCTTCTTGAAGCCTTTGGTGGCGGCTTCACTTGGGGTTCTGCGTTAGTTAAATTCTAACCTCAAGCGATAATCAACAAACAAGGCACATAACTTATGTGCCTTATTCAATTTTTTGCTTTGCTTAAAGGATAATTACAATGAGCAAGTTTGCTATCGTATTCCCAGGCCAAGGCTCTCAAGCTATCGGTATGCTTGCTGACCTAGGCGAACAGTATGATGTTGTTAAACAAACATTTGCTGAAGCTTCAGAAGCACTTGGTTACGATCTATGGGCATTGGTTCAAGATGGTCCAGTAGAAAATCTAAATGAAACTTTTCGTACTCAACCGGCTCTATTAACAGCGTCTGTTGCAATTTGGCGTGTATGGCAAGAGCTTGGTCTAGAGCAACCTGTAAACTTAGCAGGTCACAGCCTAGGCGAATACTCTGCACTCGTATGTGCGGGCGTTATCGACTTTAAAGAAGCGATCAAGCTGGTTGAACTACGTGGCCAACTGATGCAAGAAGCGGTTCCTGCTGGTGTTGGTGCAATGTACGCAATCATTGGTCTAGACGATGAAGCGATTGCTAAAGCGTGTGAAGAAGCTGCGCAAGACGAAGTTGTGTCTCCAGTTAACTTTAACTCTCCTGGCCAAGTTGTTATCGCGGGTAACAAAGCAGCAGTAGAGCGTGCTGGTGCGCTTTGTAAAGAAGCGGGCGCTAAGCGTGCACTTCCGTTACCTGTTTCTGTGCCGTCTCACTGTGCACTGATGAAGCCAGCAGCAGACAAGCTAGCAGTGGCTCTAGAAGCTCTAGAGTTCAACACGCCAGCACTGCCTGTTATCAATAACGTTGATGTTATTGCTGAAACAAACCCTGAAAAAATTAAAGACGCACTTGTTCGTCAGCTATACAGTCCAGTTCGTTGGACTGAAGGTGTACAAGCGATGAATGAACAAGGTGTCGAGAAGCTACTTGAATTAGGCCCTGGTAAAGTTCTTACTGGCCTAACAAAACGAATCGTAAAAACTATGACAGCTGCTGCAGTTAATGACACTGCATCACTAGAAGCTGCTAAGTAATAACCACTTAATAGAGAAGTTATGATGAATTTAGAAGGCAAAGTTGCACTAGTTACAGGCGCAAGCCGTGGCATCGGTCGTGCAATCGCTGAACTTTTAGTTGAGCGTGGTGCTAAAGTTATCGGTACTGCTACATCTGAAGGCGGCGCTGCTGCAATCAGCGAGTACCTTGGTGAGAACGGTAAAGGTCTTGCTCTTAATGTAACGGATACTGACTCAATTGCTGCTACACTGAAAACCATCAACGATGAATTCGGTGCGATTGACATTCTAGTTAACAACGCAGGTATCACTCGTGATAACCTACTTATGCGTATGAAAGACGACGAATGGAATGACATCATCGACACTAACCTAACGCCTATCTTCCGCATGTCTAAAGCTGTATTGCGTGGCATGATGAAGAAGCGTCAAGGTCGTATCGTAAACGTTGGTTCTGTAGTCGGTACTATGGGTAACGCTGGTCAAGCTAACTACGCAGCTGCAAAAGCTGGCGTAATTGGTTTTACTAAATCAATGGCTCGTGAAGTTGCGTCTCGTGGCGTTACAGTGAACACTGTAGCTCCTGGTTTCATCGAAACTGACATGACTAAAGCGCTAAATGATGACCAACGTGCAGCAACTTTGGCGAATGTACCAGCAGGTCGACTAGGTGACCCTCGCGAAATCGCTGAAGCTGTGGTATTTTTGGCGTCACCTGCGGCAGCTTATATCACAGGTGAAACACTTCACGTCAATGGCGGTATGTACATGGTGTAAATTATGTGCAACATTTGTGCATGATTTAAGTCAAGATCATACGTAATTTCGGTTAAAATCGTGAAAATTGTGGTTTGACCAGAAAAGTTGACCTTGCAACTTTCAATAGATTGAATAAACTACGGAAAACATCGCATAAAGCGAACTCTGTAAAGGAAAAGAAAAAATGAGCAACCTCGAAGAACGCGTAAAGAAAATCATTGTTGAACAGCTAGGTGTAGACGAAGCTGAAGTTAAAAACGAAGCTTCTTTCGTTGATGACCTAGGTGCAGATTCTCTAGACACAGTTGAGCTAGTAATGGCTCTAGAAGAAGAATTCGACACTGAAATCCCAGATGAAGAAGCTGAGAAAATTACTACTGTTCAAGCAGCTATCGATTACGTAACTAGCGCTCAGTAATAATCTCTCCCAGGCGGTCACCTCGACCGCCTGTGTTTTATCTAACTCATCTATCCTCATCTTAAATCACCTCAATCCCCGGAGTGTAAAATCGTGTCCAAGCGTCGTGTAGTTGTCACTGGCATGGGTATGTTGTCACCGGTAGGCAACACTGTAGAATCTTCTTGGAAAGCCCTGCTAGCTGGTCAAAGTGGTATCGTTAATATCGAGCACTTTGATGCAACCAATTTCTCAACTCGTTTTGCAGGTCTAGTTAAAGACTTTAACTGCGAAGAGTATATGACTAAAAAAGATGCTCGTAAGATGGACTTGTTCATCCAGTACGGCGTCGCAGCAGGTATTCAAGCTTTAGATGATTCAGCCCTAACTATTACTGAAGAAAACGCTCCACGTGTGGGTGTTGCTATCGGTTCTGGTATTGGTGGTCTTGGTTTGATCGAAGCCGGTCACCAAGCTCTAACTGAAAAAGGCCCTCGTAAGATCAGCCCGTTCTTCGTACCGTCGACGATCGTGAATATGATTGCTGGTCACATGTCTATCATGCGTGGCCTACGCGGTCCAAACATCGCGATTTCTACTGCATGTACGACTGGCCTACATAACATTGGTCACGCAGCTCGTATGATTGCATACGGCGATGCTGACGCAATGCTAGCGGGTGGTGCTGAAAAAGCATCTACACCACTAGGTATGGGCGGTTTTGGTGCGGCTAAAGCACTGTCTACTCGTAACGATGAGCCTCAAAAAGCTTCTCGTCCATGGGACAAAGGCCGTGATGGTTTCGTTCTTGGTGACGGTGCAGGCATGATGGTTCTTGAAGAGTACGAACATGCGAAAGCTCGTGGCGCTAAGATTTACTGTGAGCTAGTTGGCTTCGGTATGTCGGGTGACGCTTACCATATGACATCTCCAAGTGAAGATGGCTCAGGTGGCGCACTAGCGATGGAAGCGGCTATGCGTGATGCTGGCATTACTGGTGAACAAATCGGTTATGTTAACGCACACGGTACGTCGACTCCTGCGGGTGACGTAGCGGAAGTTAAGGGCATTAAGCGTGCTCTTGGCGAAGCAGGCAGCAAGCAAGTATTGGTTTCTTCTACGAAATCAATGACTGGTCACCTTCTAGGTGCTGCAGGTTCTGCTGAAGCTATCATCACGGCTATGTCTCTGGTTGACCAAATTGTTCCACCAACAATCAACCTAGATGATCCTGAAGAAGGCTTAGATATTGACTTAGTACCTCACACTGCGCGTGAAGTTAGCAACATGGAATATGCTGCATGTAACTCATTCGGTTTCGGTGGTACAAACGGCTGTTTGATCTTCAAAAAGATTTAATCATCTTATTAAAGACATAAACACTCGTAGATAGTCACAATTAGACTTGTTTTTAAACGGCTTGATGCTTTAGCATTGAGCCGTTTCTTTTTATGGGGAAAAACATGTTTTGGGTTGATGGAGAAAGCCAGCAAACTGTCGATATATTGGATCGCTCATTTCAGTACGGAGACGGCTGTTTTACAACCATGCTTGTAAAAGGTGGCCAAATTCAACATTTTCACGATCATCAGCATCGTGTAGATGAATGCCTGAAAGCGCTACGCATTTCTGCTCTTGATTGGGATGTTGTTAGTCCTTGGCTCGATACTGCGCTTCAACACATCCAACATAACGCTCTTCATGGCACAAAGAACCTTTCTGGCTCAAAGAAGTTCCATAACGCAAACAAACCTCATAATGAAAAAGCAGGGATTAAGCTGCACGTTAGCCGTGGAGCGGGTGGGCGTGGCTACAGCACCAAGAATATCGCTAAACCTACGGTCACCATCAGTACTTTTGATTTCCCAAGCCATTATTCAGCGTTGCAAGATTCTGGTGTTGAACTCGGTGTTTGCCATCAAGCGCTAGGTTTGAGCCCACTACTTGCTGGCCATAAGCATAATAATCGTCTTGAGCAGATTTTGATGAAAGACGAAATGGACCAAACCAATGAAGTGGATGGTGTGGTTCTTGATATTTCAGGCAATGTGATTGAAACCACAATGGCCAACCTGTTTTGGCGCAAGGGTCAGGCGATATACACACCTCAACTCACTCAAAGTGGTGTAGCAGGGGTTATGCGTAAGCAAGTGTTAACCGCGCTGAATCAAGCTGAACTTTCCGTTACAATTAGTGACTACTGCTTATCTCAACTCATGCAAGCTGATGAGGTTTTCATGACCAACTCCATTTTAGGGGTTGCCCCAGTTACCCGTATTAGTGATACCCAATTTAACATTGGAACCGTTACTCGTAGCCTTCAAGGACAACTAAACTCGTGATCAAAAAGTTATTTATTTTTATTATCTTGTGCTTAATCGCAGCTGGTGCTGCTGGTTTTTATGTTTACAACCAAGCACAAGATAACCTGAAACAAGTTATTCAATTAGAAAAACCACAAGTCGTGACTGTTGCTTCAGGTAGCAGCTTTAACCGCGTTCTAGCCCAGTTGATTAACGAGGGGCTTTTTGAGGCTTCTCCTTACGAGAAGTTAATTCGTAAATTACACCCTGAGCTTGTAGACGTAAAAGCGGGGACTTTCCTGCTTGAACCGGGTTTAACATTAGAGCAGGCACTACAAGTGCTTGTTGAGGGCAAAGAGCACCAATTCACTATTACCTTCGTTGAAGGCAGTCGCTTTGATGAATGGCTTGTCCAGCTAAAAGACAACGAATTCATTCAACAGACGTTGGACGGTGTTTCTGAAAAAGAGATCGCTGAAAAGTTGGGTATTGAAAACGAGAAGCTAGAAGGTCTTTTCTTAGCAGAAACGTATCATTACACCTACGGCACCACTGATTTAGATTTGTTGAAGCGCGCGCATCGCGACCTAATGAGCGTGGTGAATGAAGAGTGGGAAAATCGAGCGGATAAGCTTCCTCTGAAATCGCCATACGAAGCGTTAATTCTTGCGTCTATCATTGAGAAAGAGACCGCTGTTGCGTCAGAACGTGAGCGTGTCTCTTCTGTATTTGTTAACCGTCTGAACAAGCGTATGCGGTTGCAAACTGACCCAACGGTTATCTACGGCATGGGTGACAGCTACGATGGCAATATCCGTAAAAAAGACTTACGCACGCCAACGCCATACAACACCTATACAATGAGTGGCTTGCCACCGACCCCTATCGCTATGGCAGGCAAAGCGTCTATCAACGCGGCGTTGAATCCAGAGAAGAGTAACTACTTGTATTTCGTTGCGAGTGGAACAGGTGGTCACGTATTTTCAAAGAGTTTGACTGAGCACAACCGTGCAGTACGAGCTTACTTAAAACAATTAAGAAAAAACAGATAAAGAAATAATTATGAATCAGTCGAAATTTATCGTGGTTGAAGGCCTTGAAGGCGCTGGCAAAAGTACAGCGATCAATGCCATCGTTGAGACATTAAAAGCATCGGGTGTTGAGGATATTGTTAATACTCGCGAGCCGGGTGGTACTGTCTTAGCTGAAAAGATGCGTTCATTGGTTAAAGAAGAGCACGAAGGTGAGAAGCTTCAAGACATGACTGAGTTGCTGCTGATGTACGCAGCACGTGTTCAATTAGTAGAAAACGTTATCAAGCCTGCACTAGACAGTGGTCAATGGGTATTGGGTGATCGTCATGATATGTCTTCACAGGCATACCAAGGTGGTGGTCGCCAGATTGCACGCACTACTATGGAATCACTGAAAGCAACCACGCTAGGCGGCTTTAAACCCGATCTAACGCTATATTTGGACCTAGACCCTAGAGTAGGGCTAGAGCGTGCTAGAGGTCGTGGTGAGCTAGATAGAATTGAAAAGATGGATATCTCGTTTTTTGACCGTACGCGTGAGCGCTATCTAGAAATTGCAGAACAAGATGATTCTGTACTTGTGATTAACGCGCAGCAAGAAATTGAGCAAGTAGCCGCTGATATTAAAGTCGCGCTAACTGCTTGGCTCGATAAACAGTAGGTAGTCATGGCTGAAGTGTATTCTTGGCTCACACCGGTATGGAGTGAGTGGAAAAAAAGTCTCGATGCGGAGCGTTTTCCTAACTCTGTAATTGTTAATGCGCCGGAAGGGCTAGGCGTTGATGCGTTGATTAGCCAACTTACCGACGCATTGATGTGTACGAACTATGAAAGCGAGTCGTGCGGGTTTTGCCACAGCTGTGAATTAATGAAGTCGGGCAGCCATCCTGATTTTCATGTGATCTCACCAGAGAAAGAAGGTAAGTCGATCACGGTTGATCAAGTGCGTGCCAGTAACCGTTGGGCTCAAGAGTCTTCTCAGTTAGGTGGTTTGCGCGTTATCTTGCTTAACCCTGCTGAAGCAATGAACGAATCGGCTTCCAACGCACTACTGAAAACTCTGGAAGAGCCATCAAGCAAATGTATCTTCATTCTTTCTACTCGTAATAGTAACCGTTTGATGCCGACTATCATTAGCCGTTGCCAACAATTTAATGTGGTAAGCCCACAGTTGGAGGTGGGGTCTGCTTGGTTAGATGGTGAAGTTGGTAAGGCTGTCCCACAATATATTTTAGCGCTTAATGACAACGCGCCTTTAAAAGCAAAGGCGATGTTTGAGCAGGGTGGGGTAGAGGCTTCGACCAAAGCGCTTGATGGCTTTGTTAATGTCATTAAGGGCACTCAACCTGACATGCTAAAATTCTCGACAGAGCTTAGCAAAGACCCTTTGATTCAACTTGGCTGGCTTTGGCATTTATTGTCAGATGTACAGAAGCTGCATTTTGGTTTGGCGAATCAGGCTATCACTCCGAGCGCGAAAGCTCTGGTTGAGGTGATGTCTTATCAAAGTGCTTACGCAGCATCGAATAAACTGCTGATATTGATTGAGCAGTTAAAGCAACACCCTGGGCTCAATACGGAGCTACTCATAATGAATTGGCTGATAGCCACTTGCGAGGAAACATGTTCGTAGATTCCCACTGTCATTTAGACAAACTGGATTATCAAGATTTACACACAAGCGTAGAAGACGTTGTGAACAAAGCGAAGGCAGCAAACGTAGACCAGCTGTTGTCTGTTGGTGTGACACTGAATTCGTTTGAAAATATGCTCGAGATGATCTCGCCGTTTGATAACGTTAAAGCCTCTTGTGGCGTTCACCCTCTCGATGTTGAAAGTGATTTCTGTCTAGAGACAATGCGTGAGTACGCGAGTAACCCTAAAGTGGTGGCGATTGGTGAGACAGGTTTAGATTATCACTATCAACCAGAGACTGCAGAGCTACAACAGCTACGATTTAAGCAGCATGTTGAATTGGCCGTTGAGCTTAATAAACCTTTGATCATCCACACTCGTAATGCGCGTGAAGACACATTAGCTATTTTACGTGATGGCGGAGCTGAGATGTGTGGTGGTGTGATTCACTGCTTTACTGAAGATCAAGCGTTTGCTGAAGCGGCAATGGAACTGGGTTTCTATATCTCAATTTCAGGTATTGTGACCTTTAAGCAGGCTACAGAACTTAAAGAAGTTGTTAAGAACCTACCGCTAGACAGGTTGCTTATCGAGACGGATTCTCCATACTTGGCGCCAATTCCATATCGTGGCAAGCAGAATCAACCTGCATATGTCGTGGAAGTGGCGGCCTATATTGCGCAATTAAAAGGTATGTCGATGAAAGAGGTTGCTGAACAAACGACCAAAAATTACCAGAAACTTTTTTTGCGATAAAAATCTAACTAAACAAATAAAAGGGAGCGAAAGCTCCCTTTTTGTGTTTTTGATCACCAAAAATGCGTTTTTTTTTAATGTTTACGAATTATGTTGAACTTGAGAGCGCTAATTATAACATTTGTAATTTTGTTACTAAAAATAACATTAGCTCCTATTTTATTTACCCAGTAAAATAATAGGGCTCTTGAAAAATATCTATGTATTTCAATTAATTAAATAATTGTAAAGCATTGCATTTCTAGATTTGACATGTGATCCAAGACGTGTTTTGAAACTAAATTTCGTAAGTGACTAGAAAGTTAGTTCCCCATCAATATATATTTAGCGGCAGAAAATATAATGCAATACATGGTTACATTTTCGCAGGGTGCTAACATATAGGCTACGGGGGTGTGCCGTTAGAACCCAATATAATTATTTTATCTTTATCAGGAGCATAAACATGTTTAAGAACCTTTTTGCTAGCCTGCAGAAAGTTGGTAAGTCTCTGATGCTTCCAGTATCAGTTTTACCAGTTGCGGGTATTTTGCTAGGTGTCGGTGCAGCAGATCTTCCTTTCATTCCAGAAATCGTTTCAAACTTAATGGAACAAGCTGGTGGTTCAGTATTTGGTCAAATGGCACTACTGTTCGCAGTAGGTGTTGCACTTGGCTTTACTAACAACGATGGTGTGGCTGGTCTAGCTGCTATCGTTGGTTACGGCATCATGACTGCTACACTTGGCGTAATGGCTGGTGTAATGGGCGTTGATAAAATCGATACTGGTGTACTAGGTGGTATCCTAGTCGGTGGTGTTGCTGCTTGGGCATTCAACCGTTTCTTCCGTATTCAACTACCAGAGTACCTTGGCTTCTTCGCTGGTAAGCGTGCTGTGCCAATCATCACAGGTTTCTCTGCGATTGGTCTAGCAATCCTACTATCTGTAGTATGGCCACCAGTTGGCGGCGCTATCTCTGCGTTCTCTGATTGGGCTGCTCACCAAAACCCACAAGTGGCGTTTGGTATCTACGGTATCGTTGAGCGTTCTCTAATTCCATTTGGTCTTCACCACGTTTGGAACGTACCTTTCTTCTTTGAAGCTGGTACTTGTGTAAACGCTGCTGGCGAAACTCAAAACGGTGTTCTTACTTGTTACCTAGTTGCTGATGACGCATCTCGTGCAGCGGGCAATGGCTTCGGTCAGCTAGCTGGTGGTTACATGTTCAAGATGTTCGGTCTACCTGCTGCTGCAATCGCGATTGCACACTCAGCTAAGCCTGAAAACCGCGCTAAAGTAATGGGCATCATGGCTTCTGCTGCGTTGACTTCATTCCTAACGGGTATCACTGAACCAATCGAATTCTCATTCCTATTCGTTGCTCCTGTTCTGTACGCAATCCACGCTCTACTAGCTGGTTCTGCTTACGTTCTTGCGAACACTCTAGGTTTTGTACACGGTACATCTTTCTCACACGGTCTAATCGACTTCCTAGTTCTATCTGGCAACGCGTCTAAGATGGGTCTAATGGTTGTATGTGGTATTGCTTACGCTGCAATCTACTACATCGTATTCCGCACTGTGATTAAAGCTCTAGACCTTAAAACTCCAGGCCGTGAAGACGAGACTGAAGAAGAGTCAGTTGCGACTGGTTCTGAACTTGCTGGTGAGCTAGTTGCTGCATTCGGTGGCAAAGCGAACATCACAGGTCTTGACGCTTGTATTACTCGTCTACGTGTTGCAGTAGCTGATACAGCTCTTGTTGACCAAGACAAACTGAAGAAACTAGGCGCTGCAGGTGTTGTTGTAGTTGCTGGTGGCGTACAAGCTATCTTCGGTACTAAGTCTGACAACCTTAAGACAGACATGGATGAGTGGATCCGTAACAACGGTTAATTCACTGATTCAATAAATTGAAAGGAGGCCGAAAGGCCTCCTTTTTTATTTTCAGCTCTATGAAAGACCTATTATGCTTAATCTCCATTAACTCAGATACTTATCATTCAACTCGATCAGTTGATGGTTGCTCTTAAATTTTTCGTGTCTTTTATCTTTTACCTAGCGATGACACCTTTCGTTATTATTCCAGTAAACTACCGCTTTTAAACACAGTCTGAGAATATTATGAAACATCGTTACTTGATCGGCCTTATGTGCTGCAGCGGAGCCTCGTTTGCTCACGCTTCTGAAGCTCCAGCTTTGGAAGTTGGACTTGCCATTGACCAAGACCTGAGTGTCGTTGTGGAATTTGATCAGAAATACCGTGCTACGATTGGGAATGACGGTGCTGCATTTGACTACATTTGGAAGCGTGGTCAGTTCGAGACTGAAGCTCCATTGAGTTGGTACGTCGGTGCTGGTGCTTGGGCTGAATGGAATGACGACTTTGGCTTACGCTTGCCGTTAGGCGTAAAAGTGAACTTCTACGAAGGTTGGAATGCTTACGCACAAGTGCACCCTGAGCTCGATATGTATAAAGGTGTTGAGTTGCAAGTAGGTGGCGCTTTAGGTGTTACCTACAAGTTTTAATCTGAACCGAAACCGTTTTAATAATGAAAAAAACCAGCACTTAGCTGGTTTTTTCATTTGGGCCGATCTTATATTTTTGCTTCATTGAGCCGCTTAGAAAGTAAAACTGAGTCCGATATTGGCTTGGAATTGGTTCATCCAGTCGGTATCAAAGCGAATAATGCACTCTTGTCCATTGCTTGGGATGTTACACACGCCAGTTGTGTCGTTATCCACGACGGTACCTAACCAACGTACTTGTGTGTTCAACGCTAATCGATCACTAAATTTGTACTCTAAGCCACCAAAGATTGAGGTTGAGAACCCATACTTATCTTTTGCCCAGTCTACATCGACGTAAGAAGCCCCAAGACCTAACCCTAGATAACCCGACAACACGGGGGAGGCCGGGTAGTAGATGCTACTTTGAAAGTGTAGGTATTGGATGGAGGAGCTTAGGTTGAGTGTTTCTAATTCCGAGCTCTGATTGGAATAGAAGAAGCCGATGCGTCCTTTTTCAAGTGGCGTTTCAATTGCAAAGGTGTAGTTTTCAGAGCCTTTCATGTCATAGGTTTTACCGTCCTGGTCTTCGACACTGCCACCGCCGGTATAACCCACCATCGGAGTAATGATGATCTCCGGCGAAGCATGTGCGCTTGAAACGGAGAGAAACGCAATCAGTGCCATCATATTTGCTTTGTTATTCATGAGTATATCCTTATCCATACACTTACTAATTGTGATGGTTACATCAATATTGTGCGACTAATTTCGACGATTCTTGAAGATACTTCACACACCTGATAGTACTTAAATAGAGACTCGACAAATTAATAATAAGCCAGAGGTGTCTATGGACCATAATCTGAAAAATGCCCTACAAATAACAGCGTTTATCTACACAGTCATTCTTTCATTTGGCTTTATTGCGATTGGTAGTTAATACCTTCCAATTCGAGGCTGAGTTTTTATACTCAGGGAATAATGAATAGTGGGATTATAACCAATATTGATACAGCAATAGACTTAGACTATTACGCTAAGTTTATTGCTGGAAAAACAGCACTGGTCGCTCAAGGTGGCGGACAGAGAAGTATTTTTACTTCTGGAGTGCTGGATGCCTTTCTTCTTTCTAATTTTGACCCCTTCGACGAATTTTTTGGCACCTCAGCAGGCGCTCTTAATTTATGTGCTTATCTGTGCCGCGATAAAGGCCTTGGTCGTTCTTTCGTTCTCGACCTCACTACTGCACCGGAGTTCTTTAATCTCTTTTCCTATATACGCCACAGAAAGAACCTTGGATTAGAGTGGGCCTTAGAACAAATCATGGCTTATCCATACAAACTCGATCTGGATTTGGGACGACAAACGCTAGGTGATCGCCACTTCTATGCGGCTGTAACGGATTCTAAAGATCTGCGAGATCACTACTTTCCGTTATTGGGCGAAGATTGGTATAAGGTGATGATTGCGACCTGCGCCATTCCTCGTTTGTACAATGATGAAATTTATATTGGTGACAGTGCTTATGTGGACGGTGGCGTATCAGCATGCATACCGGTCCAAGAAGCATGGCGCAGGCAAGCTCGTTCCATTGTTGTGATTCGTACTGAGCCCGTGCTAGAGGATGAAGATGTGGATTTAGCTGAAGCTCAGGTGACTAAGTCTTCAATTAAAGCACCTAAACCGATATCTGCCGAAGAATTGGAATGGTTCCGCGAATCTTTTGACAGTGTTCAAGGTCATTGGCAACAGAAAGTGGAACAGTGGAAAAACGACTGGGCCTCTTTCTTCCAACAACAAATTATGCGCTCAAAAGAGCAGAAGCGTGACCGTGGGCATTTGGACCTGCTGAACGGTGGTCGCTGGCTATTTGGAGCGGATGACATTTATCGTTTGAGTCATTTAATTGGGGATAAGTTTGATTCAGGCTTAGCTGATATGTTGATGGTGCATTACCAAACTTATTCATTAACTCAGGACTTTTTGAATTCGCCACCGGACGATGCGTTTGTGGTGCAAATAGCGCCAAGTCAGCCGCTAAAATCGAGTTCATTAATGAGTGACAAAGAAGATCTGTTGCACGATTACGAATTGGGCTTAGAAGCCGGTTACCGATTTGTAGAAACCTACACTTCAACGGAAAACGCTCGCAATTCACACATGCCACAGTTGGCCACCATTGCTGCTGACAAGTAGTACTCAATCTTGATGAGTTAGCATACCGCGAGTTAGCCGTGTCATTAACGAAGAATGTTCTGAAATGAAAAAGGGTTATTGAACGTGGTTCGATAACCCTTTTTTGCTTTTGAGACTAGGCAAATCGTTTCGCCTTACGGCCACACACTAAGTGACAGGCAAGATTCTCATACAGTTGGTTGAGCCTGCTACATCCATGATATCACCTTGAGTGACGATCACTAGGTCGCCAAACTTAAGGTGTCCTTTCTCCTTCAGGCAAGTGAGTGTTGATAGCGCAATATCAAAGCTGTCTTTGGCTTCTGTCTCAAAGTAAATAGGTGTAACACCTCGGTACAAGGTACAGCGATTGAGCGTTCCTTCGTTACGAGACAGCGCGTAGATAGGCATGTCAGCACTTAAGCGAGACATCATCAACGCAGTACGGCCAGATTCGGTGAGAGTGACTACACCTTTAATGCCTTCCATATGGTTTGCCGAATAGATGGTTGCCATAGAAACGGTTTCTTCAGCGGTAACAAAGGTGCGGTCAATACGGTAATTCGATTGGTTAACCCCCGCCATCTTCTCAGCTCCAATACACACTTCTGCCATCGATTTTACGGTTTCGACTGGGTAATCACCGGCAGCAGTTTCACCGGAAAGCATGACTGCGTCGGTGCCATCGAGTACTGCATTGGCAACGTCCATCACTTCGGCACGAGTGGGCATTGGCGCAGAAATCATTGATTCCATCATTTGAGTTGCGGTGATCACCGTTCGGTTAAGCGCTCTGGCACGGCGTATAAGCTGTTTTTGTACACCGACCAACTCAGGGTCACCAATTTCCACTCCGAGGTCACCACGAGCCACCATGACCACATCTGAGGCCATTATGATGTCATCCATGTTCTCAACAGTGGCGACTGTCTCTGCTCGCTCCACTTTTGCGACGAGGTGAGCTTCTAAGCCGGCTTCTCGTGCAAGCTGACGAGCGTAGTGCATGTCTTCACCATTACGAGGGAAAGACACCGCTAGGTAATCCACTTTGATTTGTGCGGCGGTGACGATGTCGCGTTTGTCTTTTTCTGTTAGCGCTTCTGCGGAAAGGCCGCCGCCTTTTTTGTTGATGCCTTTGTTATTTGAGAGTGGGCCGCCAATGATAACTTCGGTGTGAACACGGCAACCTTCGACCTTGGTTACTTTGAGTTGAACACGACCATCGTCAAGCAACAAGATATCGCCGGCGGATACGTCGTTAGGCAGTTCTTTGTAATCAAGGCCAACGGCTTCTTGATTGCCTTCGCCTAAACCTAGGCTGCTATCGAGAGTGAACAGGTCGCCTACGGCAAGTTGGATTTTGCCATCTTTGAATGTCGACACACGAATCTTGGGACCTTGTAAGTCTCCGAGAATGGCGATTTGAGTACCGTGTCTTTTTGCTATTGCTCTGACTTTTTCTGCGCGTTGTATATGGTCGTCGCTGGTGCCGTGAGAGAAGTTCATACGGACGATATTGGCACCTGCTTTGATGATTTCTTCAAGCACGTTACCTTTATCTGTTGAAGGGCCTAGCGTTGTGACGATTTTCGTTTTTCTTAATTCGGCTGTCATGAATACTCCTAGAGTGAGACCAAGTAATCTTTTACAAGACTGAATTAAGTATATGCATTAATTGATAATTTATTGGGAGCTAGGAAGATATTTCTGTATTTACTGATATTTATTGTATTTAGCACTCAAGCGCGATGTTTTTTTATGAAAATTAAGTCTCGATTTATCGATGTGGGTGTTAATTTTCCTCGAACAATTTGACTCGATACACAAAGATTCATGTATATACGTGATACTGGTCACGGCGATATACCAAGTGACTTCACAATTACTTCGCAAAGTAAAAAAATTACCTCGTTGATGATTTCTGGAGCGTAAAATGTACATGGCTCAACCGGGCCATATTGATCATATCAAACAGGTCAATGCTGGTCGTGTATATAAACTAATTGACCTTAAAGGTCCTATTTCTCGTATCGATCTGTCCAAGCAAAGTGAGTTGGCTCCGGCGAGTATTACTAAAATTACCCGTGAACTCATTGAAGCTCACCTTATTCACGAAACCACGGTTCAAGAAGCCACGACTCGTGGACGTCCTGCTGTCGGTCTACAAACCAATAACGAAGGTTGGCAATTTTTGTCGATGCGTCTTGGTCGCGGATACTTGACGATCGCGCTCCATGAATTGGGCGGCGACGTGCTTATCGATACCAAAATTGATATTCACGAACGTGATCAAGATGATGTGCTGGCGCGTCTTCTTCATGAAATCGATGAGTTCTTCCAAACCTATGCTGAGCAACTCGACAGGGTGACGAGTATCGCTATCACACTGCCAGGCCTTGTGAATTCAGAGCAGGGTATTGTGTTGCAAATGCCGCACTACAACGTTGAAAATTTAGCGTTAGGGCCGGAGATCTACAAAGAAACCGGTCTGCCAGTTTTTATTGCCAATGATACCCGAGCATGGGCATTAGCAGAGAAGCTGTTTGGTAACTCACAAGATAACGACAACTCTGTTCTTATCTCGATTCACCACGGTTTAGGTGCCGGGATCATTCTCGATGGTCGCGTTCTGCAAGGTCGCCACGGTAACATCGGTGAGTTGGGGCATATCCAGATCGATAAGGAAGGCAAGCTTTGCCACTGTGGTAATCGAGGCTGTTTAGAAACGGTCGCGAGTTCTCAGGCGATCCGTGAGCAAGTCAAAGAGCGACTGGCAAATGGTGAAGAATCCACGCTAACTGTGTTTGAAGACGTCACTATCGAACAGATCTGCGCTGCCGCTGCTGATGGTGACCCATTGGCTGTCGAAGTGATTGAGCAGTTAGGCCGTTACCTAGGCTCTGCGATTGCGATTGTGATTAACCTATTCAACCCAGAGAAAATCTTGGTGGGTGGTGTTATCAATCAGGCGAAGAGCGTGTTATACCCAGCGATTCAAAAGTGCATCGAAGAGCAGAGCCTATCGGTTTACCATAAAGACTTAGAGCTGGTGGAATCTCGTTTTTATAAGCAGGCAACCATGCCAGGTGCTGCTCTCATCAAGCAGGCTTTATATGATGGTCAACTGCTAATGAAAGTGATTGAAGGCTAACTCTTTTTCTCTTCTTTAAGCCTTACCCCGAACCTTTCCATGTACTTAAGCTTTGTATAACATCATTTGTTGTACTTAGTTTAAGCATTCTGTGCATTAGCACTTTGCTTTAACCTATTGAAGTAGGCTATTGTAGCCACAGTTATTATTTGTCACTAAGGTGTTGTATGTCTGGCGTTTTAAATTCGGTTGATCAGAGAACCAAGCTAGTCGGTGAAAACCGTCTGGAACTCTTATTATTCAGCTTAAATAGTCGTCAACTATTTGCGATTAACGTATTTAAAGTGAAAGAAGTCCTAAAAGTGCCAGTACTTACTCGCTTACCGGGCTCTCACCACCATATTACCGGTGTTGCTTCTCTACGTGGTGAATCGGTACCTGTGATTGATCTGCGAAGTGCCATTGGCTTTCCGCCATCTCGTGCGGAATCTCAAGAGAGCAACCTGATCATTACGGAATACAACCGAACCGTACAAGGTTTCTTGGTTGGGCAAGTTCGTAATATCGTGAACACGACATGGACAGAAATCCAACCGCCGCCAAAGACAACAGGCCGCGCAAACTACCTAACCGCTATCACGCATATTCAAGAAGATGAGCAGCACAAGATCGTCGAGATCATCGATGTTGAGAAAGTGTTGGCTGAGATCATTGATTACGATGTATCGATATCTGAAGGTGTGTTAGATCAGCAGTTAGCTCAGGAAATGATAGGACGTAACGTGCTTATCGTTGATGACTCTTCAACAGCGCGTAATCAAATCAAAGGCACCTTGTCGCAGCTTGGGTTGAATATTATTGAGTGTTGTGATGGCTTAGAAGCACTGACCTTACTTAAGGGCTGGTGTGATGAAGGCAAAGACATTAATCAAGAAATATTGTTGATGATCACCGATGCTGAAATGCCTGAAATGGACGGCTATAAACTGACACACGAAGTACGTACTGACCCTAGAATGCATGATCTGTTCATTACGCTAAATACTTCATTAAGTGGAAGTTTTAATGAGGCGATGGTGGAGAAAGTAGGGTGTAACCGCTTTATTTCTAAGTTCCAACCAGATTTGCTGGTTGAGGTAACTCAAGAGCGTATGCGTCAGATCCTGTAATTTATACCGACATGCAGTTTGTTTTGAGTGGCCTTATAGAAAACGTTTGCTATTATTGATGCGGCATATTTCTCGTAACAAAATATGCTCAATTACTTACGTAACTTTTCACACACAATCTAAGGTAGTTCCTTTTAATGATATGGTTAACGTCTAAAGTCGTTATGACTTTGAGCTTATTACTATATAGGGAATTTAAGAAAAGACGTACGGAAGCTGACGTTGAGGTGTAACTCAACAATTGGAATTGAAGGGAAGCGGATGCTTCCCTTTTTCGTTGCTCTTTCTCTCGTTCCTTTAGCCAGTGACCTATTGAGAACAGTTGGTACTTCGCTAATGAAAATCCCGAGATTTGGTTTTCAAGCCAACAATTTCATCGGTAATATCGATAAGTTTCCCCGCGATAACATGCACGACTTCTCCTTCTTTTTCTAATATCCCTTGTACTTTTAACGCCTTGGCTGTGAGGTAGGCTTGCTGTTGAGCGCGCGCGGTTGCTCCCCATACCACGACATTAATATTGCCAGTGCTATCCTCCAGAGTGACAAAGGTGACACCTGCCGCGGTGCCGGGGGATTGTTTTCCTGTGACTAATCCGACAACGGTGACCATAGATTTGTGTCTTTGTTGTATTAAATCTTTCATGTGTGTGAATCGGCCTAATCGTCCCGCTTCTTCGAGCAAAGTGATTGGGTGCTTGTTCAATGAAACTCCGACACTGGTGAAGTCTTCGAGTAGATCTTGCATTTCGTTGGGCTTGTGCAGTGTGTGTTCGCCATGCTCACCCTCAGTATCGTCATAGGCCTGGCTAAACAGAGGTAGATCAGACGCGGAATCCATTATCGCCCAGCGAGTTTGGAAGCGGTCTCCAGAGACGTTATGTAGCGCATTGGCCGATGCCAGTAGCTCGATGTCTTTCTTATTCATCGATAACTGTTTCACCTGGCTAGGGTGGCGATAACCGGATGGTGGACGATTGGCGATCACGCTTTGAATCCCATGCTCGCTGAACCCTTTGATTTGTCGCAGCCCTAAGCGAATCGCTAGACCATTCTGATGAGAGACAACCGTGTGGTCGTTTTGAGAAGCGTTCACACATACCGGAAGTATCACCACATTATGTCGCTGTGCATCTTGTACCAACTGTGATGGGCTATAAAAGCCCATGGGTTGGCTGTTCAACAAAGAAGCGTAGAAACATTCAGGGTAGTAGCATTTCAACCAAGCTGAGCAATACGCTAACACCGCAAACGAAGCCGAGTGGCTTTCCGGAAATCCGTACTCGCCGAAGCCGCATATCTGTTTAAAGATCTGTTCGGCAAACTCTGTCTCATAGCCGCGCTTTTGCATTCCCTCGATGAGTTTGTTTTTAAACTTAAAGACGTTGCCATTTTTCTTCCAAGCGGCCATTGCGCGTCTGAGTTGATCTGCTTCACCACCAGTGAACCCTGCAGCCACCATCGCGAGTTTAATCACTTGCTCTTGGAAGATAGGTACACCTAAGGTGCGCGACAGTACTGATTCCACGTCTTTAGATGGATAACTGATTGGCTCAATGCCATCTCGACGCTTGAGAAATGGATGCACCATATCGCCCTGAATAGGACCTGGGCGTACGATAGCGATTTGAATCACCAAGTCGTAATAAGTTCTCGGTTTAAGCCTTGGCAGCATGCTCATTTGCGCGCGAGACTCAATTTGGAATATCCCGACCGTGTCTGCTCGCTGAATCATGCCGTAAACCTGAGGGTCGTCTTTAAGGCGAGTGATCTCAGCAATAGTCAGTGATCGCCCGTGAATGCGTTTGATCAGGTCGAAACATTTACGAATCGCAGACAGCATACCCAACGCGAGCACATCCACTTTTAGTAGCCCCAAGGTTTCAAGATCATCTTTATCCCATTGAATAATGGTGCGATCGTGCATAGCAGCGTTCTCGACAGGAACCAATTCATACAAGGGCCCAGAAGAGATCACAAAGCCGCCCACATGCTGAGACAGATGACGTGGGAAGCCGATGATCTCATTGACTAAGTGGATAAACTGTTGCCCTTTCAAAGAATCAGGTTGTAGCCCCAATTGAGTTAACTGAGCTTGCCAACCTAGGTTTTTGTCCCTGCGATTGGTATTCTTGATGAAGTAGTCGAGCTGAGTTTCTTGTAGTCCCAATGCTTTACCGACATCTCTGACCGCACTTTTGAAGCGATAAGAGATGACAGTTGCAGCAAGTGCAGCCCGTTCTCTGCCGTATTTCTGGTAGATGTATTGGATGACTTCTTCACGGCGTTCGTGTTCAAAATCGACATCAATATCAGGCGGCTCATCACGCTCTTTACTGATGAAGCGTTCGAACAGTACTGAGATCTGCCTTGGGTCAACAGAGGTGATTTCTAGGCAGTAACAGACTACAGAATTGGCCGCTGAACCTCGACCTTGATAAAGAATGCCTTGGCTTTTGGCAAACATGACGATGTCGTGAATGGTGAGAAAGAAGAAAGGGTAGTCAAGCTCACCAATCAGCCCGAGTTCTTTATCTATGATTTGTTGAATGTCATTAGGCACACCTTGTGGAAAGCGAGCCTGTTTCCCTTTCTCGACCAACATGCGCAGATAACTCATGGGTGTCTCACCCTGAGGAATCAGTTCACTTGGGTATTCGTAGCGTAGGCTACCTAAATCAAATTCACACAGCTCAGAAATTCGGTTGCTCTCTTCCAGCCACTCAGCTTTGAATATATGAGAGAGCTTATTGATGCTTCGTAAACAGCGCTCGGCATTCGCCAACAGATGGCTTCCCACTTCGGTTATTGGCTTTTGGTATTTAATCGCAGTGAGTGAGTGCTGTAAGGGCAGGCGGTTAGCATTGTGCATCAACACGCCACCGCAAGCTGTAATAGGCAGTTGGTGATGTTGTGACAGAACAACGCAGTAATCAATGTACTGTTGATCGGTCTGTTTCAGGTGTCGTTGTAAGCCAATCCATAACCGACCTGAGTGGTGCTGAGAAAGCCACTGTCCCCAATGTGCGTCTTCATTTTTTTGTTGAGGCAACCACAGGATGAAGCAGTGCTTAGCCGACATGATATCCCACTCAGAGAGCTGATAATGTCCCTTGCTGCTACGACGTCTAGCGTTGGTAATAATACGGCACAGTTCGGCATAGGCTTGTCTATTTGGACATAACAAGACAACTTGGCACTCTTCATTTAACCAAAACATGCTTCCGACAATCTGCTTGAGCGACAGTTTGTGTTGCTTGATTGCAGAGTGAACCTTAACGATACCCGCGACCGAGCACTCATCAGTGACCGCGAGTGCTTTGTAACGTAAAAAGTCGGCTTGTAAAACCAGCTCTTCCGCGTGCGAAGCTCCCTCAAGAAAGGAGTAATTACTTTGGCAGAAAAGTTCTGAGTATTGCTGAGACATAACGTAATCTCACTTAATCATTGTGAGTAAACATGATTGAAAAAGGGGCGTTTAAATGGAACAAGTGGTAAGAACGGCTTACCAAACTGCCTTACTAACTGAACAAACCGTGCAAGAACCACTGTTTATCGGGTGTTCTGTATACCCATAGCCATCGACCGTTCTCACTGTGAGCAATAAAGTAGTCACGAACGATTTTCTCGCCATCCCACCAGCCAGAAACAATGCGTTCAGGGCCTTGAGATAAAGTGACGCTTTCGGTTAGTGCTTCGGGCTCCGGCAGCAAAATACTGGGCCTGAGTCGTTGTTGATTGACGCTGAGATCTGTGGTTTGTTGCTCGCACTCTGAGGGAGTTTTACTCTTTGACACAGATTTACTCAGTGTTGGGATCGAGTACTGATTGGCTTTTTCTGGCCTTGGGTCATGCTGTATTTTCGGTGTTTGAATACAGGCCAGCCCAAGCTTCGCTTGCAGTAGTGATAGCAAATCTAACGCGGCAAGTGTTCCGGTATTACCATCAAAAAGATCATGGTAGGCCATTTGCGGTTCTCCATGACGAACCAAGCTGAGGGTCAGCCCTTGAACCGGTGCTGTGAGCTTTAGTGACTCTAAGGTGAGATGAGTAAGGCTCGCCCATTTTTCAGCAAGGTAATCTCCTTGTGCCGAATAAAAAGAGACAGGGTGATCGTCTTTATCTCTTAGGTGCAAAGTCAGAGTTAACTCGAAAGCCACTCGGTCACGCAGCTTCAAAAAGCATTCCAGTTGATTCAATAATTTCAGCAATGGCTTTTCGATAAATAGAATATTTTCTATATCAAACAACAGCTCCAGATATTGTTGGAAATTCTCTGGCGGGTGATAAAAATCAATCGGGTGCTTGAACTGTCCATTAAGACGACCAACATAATTGACCAAGTCGATGTCAAAGCGACGCGCGACCTCTTGCAAAGGCAGCTTTAATAGGTCTTCAACGATATTGATACCGACACGGTTCAGGCGTTCAACTTGCTTGGTCGGTAGTTCACTGGAACTCAATGCTTGCTGATTGACCCAAGCTTTCATTTGCTCAACATTGTTTGTTGCTTGGTTGATCGCTTGCTTACCCAAAAGGGTCGCAGCAAGCGGCGAGTAACCTGTGGCAAAACTGAACTTAATGTTGAGGGCTGCAATATGGTTTTTGAGTTCATGCCAGTAGTTATCTAACCCGTCGTAAAGTGACAGCATGTTAGAGGCTTTAATCAATAAACCATTAGGTGGCAATAGTGCCATGTCGGAAGTGACTAGATAAGCCCATTGAGCGATCTCTTTGAGCTTACTTTTCTCCAGCTCAATACTGTAAGGATGGACGTGTAAGTTATGGCACAGCGCCGCCGCAGAACCTAAGCCCATACCAAGCGAAATTCCCGATTGCAGCGCAGCTGGATTAGCTTGCAGCACACGATGATCTTTTTCATCCACGATGATAATAGGTTGTTCGCGTGAGTCTTCGCTCGAACCCAATTCATTAGAGTTAAACAAGGTATCCAGCTGCAGAGATGGAAAGTGAATATAAAGCCACAACATACGCTAGCCTTGCTTCGCAATAGGAAAAGCCAGCACAGTGTTACCAGACAAAGCGCGGTCTGAATTGTCTTCATAAACGACTTTCTCTGTGAGTAACGGCCAGTTGTGTGTCATGTCTAGAATAAAGCTGCCATATGACCAACTGCCTTTTCTTTTTGTTACCTCTACCTTCAATCCTTGGGCGTGAGAAGACAGCTTCATGCTCAAAGAAACGGGTAGGGATAGTTGATTATGGCTGGTGGCTTTAAAGTGAAACTGCAGGCACTTACCGGTTTCACTGGCTGCTTGTAAGCGCTTGGTTTGGTGGATTTCTAGATCGGCTCCCCATAGCAATACAGAGTGACAAGCGCCGCTTTTGAGGCACTGCTCAGCCGCCCACAACGCATCGAGTTCGCGTTGCGGCTGGATAATGAGAATGTTCTCTAATTCAATGCCTTGGCTGCTAAAAAACTCGGCACAAATCTTCCCTGGCGGGTTAATGAATATGGCCAGTTTTTGCGAGTTTTTCTGAGCTAAATAGGGCGTAAGAAGGCGAAGTTCACCGATCCCTTGCTGTGATTCAACTTCAATAACGCCGTGTGTCGGAAAGCCACCATCAAGCTGTTTATCCAATTGCGGATAGCCTGTAGAAGTGGTACTTCCTAGCGTTGTTGATTGTAGCCCTTTCCAGATTAGCTGGCGGTCTTGTAAGTTTTTTATGAGTTCATGCATAATTAAATACCTGTATATTTATACAGTATATTTAACAATGAAAAAGATGCAAAGCAAAATGATGAAAATCAGAGGAACTAAGTTTTAGGTGCTTGATTTAGATACAAAAAAAGCCGCTATTAAAGCGACTTTTTACGATTGGTTATAATATCAACTACTTAGGTTGAGCATCGATACATTGGCCATTAATGTCCGTCACACTTGGGTTCATTAAGTGTAGGTACAGCGGTATGATGTCGAGTGGCGTTTTTAGCTTATTCGCATCTTCTCCAGGGTACGCTTTTGCACGCATACGTGTTTGAGTGCCACCTGGGTTGATTGCGTTAACACGGATATTTGTGTCTTCAAGCTCGTCCGCTAGGATTTGCATCATACCTTCGGTAGCAAACTTAGAAATTGCGTAAGTGCCCCAGAATGCACGGCCAGAGTGACCAACCGTTGAAGAGGTAAATACGATACGACCCGCTTCTGCTTTCTTAAGTGCAGGCAGTAGTGCTTGAGTCATCAAGAACTCAGACTTCACATTGATCTGCATAACATCATCAAAGGTTTCTTCATCAATCTGCTCAAACGGGCTCAGAGTACCGAGAACGCCAGCGTTATGAAGTAGGCCATCTAAACGACCGAACTGTGACTCAATGGTTTCAGCCATATCAATGTAGTTCTGCTTTGTCGCGCCTTTTAGATCCAATGGGATGATCGCAGGCTGTGGGTAACCAGCACTTTCGATTTCATCGTAAATGAATTCAAGGTTTTTAACATTGCGGCCTAACAGAATGACAGTTGCACCATGTTGAGCGAAGCTTAGTGCTGCTTGGCGACCAATGCCAGCACCGGCACCTGTAACCAAAATTACTTTATCTTTGAGGGCATCTGTAGAGATTGGGTAATCCACTGTGCTTATCCTTCTTTCTTTTATTATGTTCGTCATTCCATTGATGTTTAATCACACAGATAACCGCAGGAATGATGAGAAATTCTTGGTAATCGTGACAAGATGGTTACAATACACTAATTCATACAATAGGGGATATGACATTGGAATTTTTGTTGGACTACGGCTTGTTTTTAGCCAAGATTGCGACCGTTGTAATCGCCATCATCGCAATTTTAGTGATTGCTAAATCTGTGGGTGGGAAATCAAACGCAATTAAAGGTGAGCTGGAAATCACGAACCTATCTGAACACCATAAACAGACGATTGAACAACTAGAGCACCATCTACACGATGATGCTTTCATCAAAGCCCGTGATAAAGCAGAAAAGAAAGCGGAAAAAGAGAAAGTAAAATCACGTGGCAAAGAAGTGAAGAAAGCAGCGAAAGAGGGTGAGCTTGATAGCAAGCGTGAACCACACCTATTTGTTCTCGATTTTAATGGCAGCATTGATGCTAAAGAAGTGGCTTCTTTACGTGAAGAGGTAACTGCGGTTTTGGCTGTTGCTCGCGAAGGTGATGAAGTGTTGCTTAAACTGGAATCTGGCGGTGGTATGGTTCACGGCTATGGTTTGGCGTCTTCTCAACTTGACCGTATCAAAGCGGCAGGTCTTCCTCTGACTATCTCGGTAGACAAAGTAGCAGCAAGTGGCGGTTATATGATGGCATGTATCGCAGACAAAATCGTATCTGCACCTTTTGCTATTGTTGGTTCTATTGGTGTTATCGCTCAACTACCAAACTTCAACAAACTGCTTAAAAAGCACGACATTGAATTCGAACAGCTAACAGCAGGTGAGTACAAACGCACGCTTACTATGTTTGGTGAGAACAGTGATAAAGCACGCGAGAAGTTTAAAGAAGAGCTAGAGGAAACTCATGGTTTGTTTAAGGACTTCATTCGTGACCATCGACCAGCGCTAGATCTTGAAAAAGTCGCAACGGGTGAGCACTGGTTTGGTACACAAGCGCATGAACTTGGGCTGGTGGATGAGATTAGCACTTCTGATGATTTAGTCGTAGCGGCATGTAAGGACAAGACGGTTCTAGCGATTCACTACGTACAGAAGAAAAAACTATCAGATAAGCTAGCAGGCGTTGCAGGTAAATCTGCAGACAACGTGCTGATGAAGCTGATTGAACGCGGTCAAAAGCCGATTGTTTAAGCTTATTTAGTTCTAGTTTTTCATTTAAAGACGCTTAAGCCTTAAAAAGAAAGCGCATAAGTCATCAGACTTATGCGCTTTTTTATTGCTCCACTTCCGAGCGGGTTTAACCACTATGTTGTAGGGGGAGCGGAGTCTTATACCAATCACTTACTTATTGTGATTAGCATTAAATCTTGGCTCCATAATCATTTCGTTTCGGACAGGTGGTCAATATTTCTCTATGACCTGTGTCTTTGAGCTCTTCCAAAATCACATCAAAGCCCCATAAGCGATAAAGGTGTTTTAATACTTCATCGTAGCCTTTATCTAGCGGGATACGGTCATGAGGCACATATTGCAGTGTCATTGAGCGATCACCACGAACATCAACATTAAATACCTGAATATTCGGCTCAAGGTTGCTTAGATTGTACTGCGCCGCGAGTTTTTCTCTAATCAGGCGATAGCCCGGATCATCGTGAATCGCACTGACTTCAATGGTATTTTTACGGTCGTCGTCGAGTACTGAGAACAGCTTAAAGTCACGAATGATCTTTGGAGAAAGGTACTGGCTGATGAAGCTTTCATCTTTGAAGTTGTGCATCGCAAAGTGCACCGCTTCTAACCAATCACTTCCGGCTAATTCAGGGAACCACTCTTTATCTTCATCGGTGGGCTCTTCGCAGATGCGTCGGATGTCTCTAAACATCGCAAAGCCAAGTGCATAAGGATTTATCCCACTGAAATAAGGGCTGTTGTAGGCGGGTTGAGCAACCACACTGGTGTGACTGTGTAGAAACTCTAAGATGAACTTATCACTCACCAAGCCTTCGTCGTAAAGGTGGTTAAGAATGGTGTAATGCCAGAAGGTTGCCCAACCCTCATTCATTACTTGAGTTTGTTTCTGAGGATAGAAGTATTGGCTTACCTTGCGAACAATACGAACACACTCACGTTGCCAAGGTTCAAGCAGTGGGGCGTTCTTCTCAATAAAGTACAGAATGTTCTCTTGAGGTTCGCTAGGAAAGCGGATTTTGGTCTCTTTTTCCTTGTCTTGATTTTTTGGCACAGTTCTCCATAGCTCGTTGACTTGAGATTGCAGATAAGCCTCTCGCTCTTCCTGCCTTGCGGTTTCTTCGGCAATGGAAATCTTCTCAGGACGTTTGTATCGGTCTACGCCGTAATTCATTAATGCATGGCAAGAATCAAGGAGTTGCTCGACCTCAGCGACGCCATACTTCTCTTCACAACCACTAATGTACTTCTTAGCGAACAGTAAGTAATCGATGATAGAACTAGCGTCTGTCCAGGTCTGGAACAGGTAGTTGCCTTTAAAGAAAGAGTTGTGGCCGTAACAAGCGTGCGCCATTACCAGTGCCTGCATCGTGACCGTGTTCTCTTCCATCAGATAAGCGATACAAGGGTCTGAATTGATCACAATTTCGTATGCTAAGCCCATCTGACCATGCTTATAGTTTTGCTCAGTTTGAATGAATTTCTTACCAAATGACCAGTGGTTGTAATTGATAGGCATACCAATGCTTGAGTATGCATCCATCATCTGCTCTGAAGTGATCACTTCAATTTGGTTCTGGTAAGTATCTAAACGGTAATGCTGCGCCACACGCTTAATTTCGACGTGATATTGTTCCAAGAGATTGAATGTCCAATCTGGACCATCAGGCAGCATCTTGTTGTTTTTCTTTTTTGCAGCTTTGTCTTTCTCTGCAACGTTTGATTTCGCTGTCATGGCAAACTCCCTTACGCTGTCTCTTTCTGGAACAGTTCTCTAAACACAGGAAAAATATCATCCACCGTTTTAATGTTTTTCATTGCGAAGTTGTCGAAGCTTGCTTCTAACTTCTCATACTCGTGCCAAAGCGTTTGGTGAGAGCGGCGTGTGATTTCGATGTAAGAGTAATACTGACAAGTTGGCAGAAGCGTATTCACCAATAGCTCTTTACAACGAGGCGAGTCATCAGCCCAGTTATCGCCATCAGAAGCTTGTGCCGCATAGATGTTCCACTCGTTAGCTGGGTAGCGATCTGCAACAATTTCTTTCATTAGTTTCAATGCACTAGAAACGATGGTGCCGCCGGTCTCTTGCGAGTAGAAGAATTCATGCTCGTCGACTTCTTTTGCCTGAGTATGGTGACGAATAAACACCACATCGACATTCTCATAGGTGCGATTGAGGAATAAGTAAAGCAGTACGTAGAAGCGTTTTGCAATGTCCTTGGTGGCTTGATCCATAGATCCGGACACATCCATCAAACAGAACATCACGGCTTGGCTAGATGGAATAGGGCGCTTCTCATAGTTTTTAAAACGTAAGTCGAAGGTATCAATGAATGGAACGTTTTCAATTTTTTTGCGTAGCTCGGCAATCTCTTCTTTTAAGCGACTCTCTTCGAAGGGTTGTGCCGGTTCCGTCATTTTAACTTGGTCAAGTTGCTCCATCAGTAGGTTAAGCTCGCGCTTTTTACCTGCTGTCATCGCGGTTCTACGAGCTAGAGATTGCTGAAGTGAACGAACGATAGCGATGTTGGATGGAATCCCCGCGCTTTGATAACCAGAGCGGTGCGTTTTCCATTCGGTGATTTTATTGACCTGATTTTTCTCTAGATTAGGTAGAGCTAAATCTTCAAAGAGAATATCAAGATACTCATCTTTTGAAATTTGGAAGGTAAATTCATCTTGGCCTTCGCCATCAGGGCTTGCGTCACCTTGGCCTGAGCCACCACCTTGACCGCCCCCTTTGGGACGTTCGATTTTATCGCCAGTGATGAACTGATCATTACCTGGGTGAACGCGTTCTCTTACGCCGCCTTGACCTTGGTGAAAGCTTGGCTCTTTGATGTCTTTATGGGGAATAGTGACGTCTTCACCAGTTTCAGTATTGGTGATTGAGCGTCGGTTAACTGCATCGGCCACAGATTCTTTGATTTGCTCTTTATGGCGTCGTAAGAAACGCTGTCTATTCACAGCACTCTTATTCTTGCCATTGAGCCTCCGATCGATAAATTGTGCCATAAGAACTCCCTCTCAGCTGATGTCACGATCCTACTTTTTATTAGGGTATAAGAGTTATTGCTTTGTACGAGCTGCTCACTTGAGCAGCTCAATACAGTTTGGTTATGAGGATTTACGAACTCTTAGGTACCACTCGGATAGCAGTCTCACTTGTTTCTCGGTGTAGCCTTTTTCCATCATACGAGCAACGAAGTCGTCGTGTTTTTTCTGATCATCCGTTGAGGTCTTAGCGTTGAATGAGATAACAGGAAGTAGCTCTTCTGTGTTAGAGAACATTTTCTTCTCAATCACAGTGCGCAGTTTCTCGTAGCTCGTCCACACAGGGTTTTGACCGTTATTGTTGGCTTTGGCACGAAGCACAAAGTTCACAATCTCATTTCGGAAGTCTTTAGGGTTACTGATACCGGCTGTTTTCTCTATTTTCTCAAGTTCACCATTCAGAGAAGCGCGGTCAAATAGCTGGCCTGTTTCTGGATCGCGGTACTCTTGGTCTTGAATCCAGAAGTCAGCGTAAGTCACGTAGCGGTCGAAGATATTTTGACCGTACTCAGAGTAAGACTCTAGGTAAGCGGTTTGAATCTCTTTACCGATGAACTCTACGTAGCGTGGTACTAGGTATCCTTTCAAGAACTCTAGATACTTCTCGGCGGTTTCTTGAGGGAACTGCTCACGTTCGATTTGCTGCTCAATAACGTAGAACAGGTGCACTGGGTTGGCGGCCACTTCGGCTTGGTCGAAGTTAAACACGCGAGACAGGATCTTAAAGGCGAAACGTGTCGATAGCCCAGACATACCTTCGTCAACGCCTGCGTAGTCTCGGTACTCTTGGTAGCTCTTCGCTTTTGGATCGGTGTCTTTTAGAGTCTCACCATCGTAAACCCGCATTTTTGAGAACAGAGAAGAGTTTTCAGGCTCTTTCAGTCTCGATAGGATGCTGAATTGCGATAGCAGGTCGAGCGTGCTTGGTGAACAAGGGGCTTTGGATAACTCACTGTGTTCAAGCAGCTTCTTGTAGATCTTGACTTCTTCAGAGACGCGTAAACAGTAAGGGACTTTTACAATGTACACACGGTCGAGGAAGGCTTCGTTGTTTTTGTTGTTACGGAAGGTCTGCCACTCAGATTCGTTCGAGTGAGCCAGAATCATACCGTCAAATGGCAGTGCAGAAAGCCCTTCGGTACCGTTGAAGTTACCTTCTTGTGTTGCCGTTAGTAGTGGGTGTAATACCTTGATTGGCGCTTTAAACATCTCCACGAATTCCATCACACCTTGGTTGGCTTTACATAGCGCACCAGAGTAGCTGTAGGCATCAGGATCATCTTGAGAGAAGTGCTCAAGTTTACGAATATCCACTTTACCAACCAGAGACGAAATATCTTGGTTGTTTTCATCACCAGGCTCTGTTTTAGCGATCGCAACTTGATCGAGAATAGAAGGGCGTAGTTTGATGACTTTGAATTTGGAAATATCACCGCCAAAATCGTGCAGACGTTTTGCAGCCCACGGAGACATAATTGAGCGAAGATAGCGTTTCTCAATGCCATATTCGTTCTTCAATAAGTCACCGTCTTCGTTGACATCGAATAGACAGAATGGGTGATCGTTTACTGGGCTTCGTTCACCGTCAGCAGACAATACATAGATTGGTAGTTTCTGCATCAGGGCTTTGAGTTTTTCAGCAAGAGAAGATTTACCACCGCCCACAGGGCCAAGTAGGTAAAGGATTTGTTTGCGTTCTTCTAAACCTTGTGCTGCATGTTTTAAGTAAGACACAATCTGTTCAATCGCATCTTCCATGCCGTAGAAATCTTTAAATTCGCTGTAGCGTGAGATGACACGGTTCGAGAAAATACGACTCAGTTGAGGGTCTTGAGCGGTGTCAATGACCTCAGGTTCGCCAATGGCTAGTAATAAGCGCTCGGCAGCATTCGCGTAAGCACTTTTATCGTCTTTACACAGCGCTAAGAACTCTTGCAATGTCAGCTCTTCTTCCTTGGCTGCTTCATAACGTGATTGATAGTGGTCAAAAATACTCATAGTCACATTCCCCTTGTTAACCAGTCAAAACTGACGAGCGATTGAAAAATAGGCTCTCCCTACATTTTAAGGTTAGACCCGCTTCGACAATTTTGCTTAACAATTATGTATTTATTTACAATTTTGTGTGTGAAAAACGTAGCGAGCTCAATAGGCAACTTGAGGCGTGTAGAATCAAATTATTTTACATTCGAGGGGATCTAGCCGTTTGTTTTGTGATTTTAGGTCGCTTAATAATACTCACAATGGATTTATGTGTATTAGATGTATAATTGGGCTCTATTGATTTTCCGGAACGAAGTACCATATAATGCGCGGCGTTATCAAAAATTGCTCAATAAATAGGTAGATGTAGTGAAGAACAATGGGTTAAAAATAGTGGCTATCAGTGCTGCGTTACTGGCTTCGACAGCAACACATGCAAAAATCTCGCAGTGGTCACTAGGCGTTGCTGCCTCTTATTCTCCTGCTGTTTACAAAGACACTCCGTCAAACCGTGCCGTGATCCCTATGATTGGTTATGAAGGTGAGCACTTCTTTATGCGTGGTTTCAGTGCAGGCTATCGCTTATTACCTGCAGGTTCACCGCAAAATATTGTGTTTCGAGCCGTTTATGATTCAAGAACATTAAAGCCGGGTGACTCTGATAACGTTGATATTCAAAAGTTGGATGAACGTGATGCCTCTGTATTGGGTGGTATCAGTTATCAAGTGATTACTCTGGTTGGGATGTTTGAAGCGACAGCAGGTTCGGACTTAGGTTTTAAGCATAACGGTATTTACGCAGAAGCGGCATGGCGCCTACCTATTCGCCGAAATGGTTGGGCGATTACTCCTTCTATTGGTTACGCCTATAACAGTGAGCGTTTGAACAATCACTTATATGGTGTGAGTTCAGCTGAAGCGGCAAGAACAAACCTCAATGAATTCGACGCAGACTGGGATGGCCAGTACTTTATTGGTTTAGGTGGTTACTTGCATGTGACGCCAAATATCCGAGTGACGGGTGGCGTTCGTTATACCAATCTAGAAGGGAGTATTGAGAACAGCCCAATACTTGAAAGTGGTATCAACATGGCTGCAAACGTCGGTGTTGCTTACGTTTTCTAGTTACTTTGGTTTTCTCTTTGTATACGAATATTAAAAAAGGGTTACTCGTGATGAGTAACCCTTTTTTGAAATTTTTTAAGCCAGCTGAGGCTTATCTTTTGATGCATTAAGCACTGAAGATTTGAGATAGCTCTGTCGCACATAGGTGGTACTGACGAGGGCAGTTGCGCCATGTTGTTAGCATGCGACGGTATTTGTCTAGCATTGGCATTTGGCTATTGAAGTGGTGATCCGCTTTGTCGAACTGAGGGTAAAGACCTTCAGAATCTACAAGGAAACGCACGTAATGTACGATCTGCGCTTCAGAAGCGATATCAAAACCTAAGAACTGTAGGCGACGTTGGTCTACTTCAGCACGTTCTTGCTCTGCAAGCATTTTGTTTGACTCTTGCATTGCATGATACATCTCCATGATGTCGATAATTTCGCGACATTCTGCTTCAGTCAAACAACCAAACTCTTTGTTAAGCTCACGCATTTGGAGTTCGTAACCGCGCTCTACAATCGTTTGTAGGCGTTGATATTTAGCGGAGTTCTCAGGATCCATTTGAGACATTAGGTAGTATTGATTTGATAGAATTAGACGCTGAGCATTGGTCATTTCCATGGGAGGAACCTCACTAAAAAACTAAATGTTGTATTTTTTTGTTGCAGTAAGAGTAACAGCATTCCTACGAGTGGAAACATGATCTCAACACGGATTTAATATGATTTTTTGAATTGATAAACAAAAGTTGTAAAGAAAAGTGAAAGGATTGTTTTGCTCGAAAAAGAAAACACCCCAATCGAAATTGAGGCGTTTGAAATCGCTATGGACGTAAGTCTAGATTAGTATTTTACGTTTGAATGGTACTGGCTTAGAACCTCAACAATCTCGTCCATTTTTTCTTTGCTTGGTGGGTTTGTTCCTTCAAGCGGGTAGTCAAAACCAAGCGCTTCCCATTTATGAGCACCAAGCTTGTGGTACGGAAGCAGTTCTACTTTCTCGATGTTATCCATATCTTTGATGAATTCACCTAGAAGATGAGCATCTTCAGGCGTATCGGTGTAGCCAGGAACAATCACATAGCGAATCCAAGTTTTCTTACCGATTTTGTGCAAGTAGCGCGCAAAATCCAGAGTACGTCGGTTTGATACTCCAATGAAATCGTGGTGAATTTCATCTCGCATGTGTTTAAGATCTAGCATTACTAGATCAGAGGCTTCTAGTACTTCATCGACCACTTCAGTGTGCTTACGAATGTAGCCATTAGTATCAAGACAAGTGTGAATGCCTTCAGCTTGAGCTGCGCGGAAAAAGTCACGAACAAACTCAGGTTGTAGCATCGCTTCACCACCAGAACAGGTGATACCACCGCCCGATGCTTTCATAAAATGACGGTATGATTTTGCTTCGTTGATGATCTCTTCGACCGTTACTTCCTTTCCGTCATGAAGATCCCATGTATCACGGTTATGACAGTACATACAACGCATTAAGCAGCCTTGAAGAAACACAATAAAGCGGATACCAGGGCCATCGACAGTACCACAAGATTCGAATGAGTGAATGCGACCAGTTGTAGACATGAGCTATTCTCGTAGAGGAATTTATACCCTTTATTTTATTACAAAAACGGTACATAAAATAGGGTCAAATGGTAACGAGGTCTTTAAAAATAAAGGCAATCACCCGTTAAGATGATTGCCTTTATTAAACTTGGAAAGTAAAGGACGAAAGCTCTTACTGGTGGCTAGAAGAAAGCAAACATTGTGATACCGCCAGTGGTGTACACTGACTCTTTTGCTTCTTCGTAATCTGGTGTTTTTGCTGTTAGTGCGAAAGAGGCACCAACGTATCGGTTATACCAAGCGACACCCAATACAGCAGTCGCTTGAATATTCTCTAAAGTCACATCGTAGATAGCGGGATCTTCGTTGTTTTTATGAGCGTACTCATCAACACCTGAGCGATCGCCTTCAATTGTTAGGTCGTTGAATCGGTAACGACCTTCAAGGCCTGCATAGGTAAACCAACCAGCGTTTGATGCGCCGATCATGCCAGGTTTGAATGGGTTTTCTGTGGTGATGTTGGCTGCACCAAAGTTACCGCCCAAGTCCGTACCCCAACGGAACATAAAACCAGTCGAGATATCACTTCTAAAGTTACCCACGTTGATTTCTGAAACGTTAGAGATTTCGTAGTCAGTATTCGCTAGAGCTTGATTACGCATTAAGTTGAAATGGCTTAGGTAGCCAACGCTTCCCGCCCACTCATCATCAACTTGATATTCCCAGCCCATAGGCTCATCTGATTTTGTGATTGAGTGAACCAGCTTTTGAGCATCTTCTGAAAGTGCACGCTCACCAGTCGTACCAAACGTGATGTTAAAACGCTGAGCTTGTTGTGGATTTAAGCTGATGTAGTTGAGTTCGGTGTGTAGGTAACCTGCATACGGGCGATCATTGGCAGATGGTGTTTCCAATTCAATATCTGAAGGCGTATACATTTTGTGGCCAATGGTGATTTCCCACTTATCTAGAGAGCTTGCGCCCCAGTAAGAAAGGCTCAGTGGTTTTACCCAGTTGTATGGTGTAATACTTGATGATGTGTAACCCAGAAATAAGCCGTTGGTATAGTCTTGGTCGACACCAAAAATACCATCGTTATCTAAAGCGAAAGTTAACGTAGAACGATCAGATGCCAAAGATGAAAAAGAAAGGAGAATCAGGGGTAAACAACGCAGGTATTTCATGGAGCAGTTACTCTTAAATTATGAACCGAGATATTACCGTAATTTGACAGGATTTGTGGAAAAAAAGTGAATGGCAGGGTGCTTTTTTGCTCAATCTAACACTTCGAGGGATGGGTTAAGCTTGTGCGATTTACAACGGATATAAAAAAGCCCCGCACATTGGCGAGGCTAATATTATTTACTGTCTATTTAGCGTGAGCTTATAGAGACTCAGTAAATGTACGTGCGATTACGTCAGCTTGTTGCTCTGCAGTTAGAGAGTTAAAGCGAACAGCGTAACCAGATACACGGATTGTTAGCTGAGGGTACTTCTCAGGGTGCTTAACTGCGTCTTCAAGAGTTTCGCGGTTAAGAACGTTAACGTTAAGGTGTTGACCACCTTCAATGCCAGCTTCGTGGTGGAAGTAACCATCCATTAGGCCTGCAAGGTTAGCACGTTGGCTGTCTTGTTCTTTACCTAGTGCGTTTGGCACGATAGAGAACGTGTAAGAGATACCATCTTGTGCATCAGCAAACGGTAGTTTACCTACAGACGTTAGTGAAGCTACTGCGCCTTTCTCATCACGACCGTGCATTGGGTTAGCACCAGGAGCGAAAGGAGCGCCAGCACGACGACCGTCTGGAGTGTTACCAGTTTTCTTACCGTAAACCACGTTAGACGTGATAGTAAGAACTGACTGTGTAGGGATTGAATCACGGTAAGTCTTAAGCTTACGGATCTTGTTCATGAACGTAGAAACTAGTTCACAAGCAATGTCATCTACACGAGAGTCGTTGTTACCGTATTTAGGGTAATCGCCTTCGATTTCGAAGTCAGTTGCGATGCCATCTTCGTCGCGGATTGGTTTAACAGTCGCGAATTTGATTGCAGACAGTGAGTCAGCTGCAACAGATAGACCAGCAATACCACAAGCCATAGTACGACGAACGTCACGGTCATGAAGAGCCATTAGAGAAGCTTCGTAGCTGTACTTGTCGTGCATGTAGTGAATGCTGTTTAGTGCAGTCACGTATTGCTTAGCTAACCAGTCCATGAAGTGATCTAGACGGTCCATTACTTTATCGTAATCAAGAACAGCGTCAGTCATTGGAGCTTCTTTAGGACCAACTTGCATCTTAAGTTTTTCGTCCACACCGCCGTTGATTGCGTAAAGCATTGTTTTCGCAAGGTTAGCACGAGCACCGAAGAACTGCATTTGCTTACCAACGATCATTGGAGATACACAACAAGCGATAGCGTAATCATCAGACTCAAGGTCAGGACGCATTAGGTCATCATTTTCGTACTGGATAGAAGAAGTATCGATAGATACCTTCGCACAAAAACGCTTGAAGCCGTCAGGTAGTTGCTCAGACCAAAGAACAGTGATATTTGGCTCTGGAGAAGGACCCATAGTGTATAGCGAGTTTAGGAAACGGAAGTTCGAACGCGTTACTAGCGTACGACCGTCGATACCCATGCCACCCATAGATTCTGTTGCCCAGATTGGGTCGCCAGAGAATAGCTCATCGTACTCAGGAGTACGTAGGAAACGAACCATACGCAGCTTCATTACGAAGTGGTCGATCATTTCTTGTGCTTGGTCTTCTGTGATTTTGCCAGCAGCGATATCACGCTCGATGTAGATGTCTAGGAAAGTCGAAGTACGACCTAGAGACATTGCAGCACCGTTTTGAGATTTAACAGCAGCTAGGTAGCCGAAGTAAGTCCACTGGATAGCTTCTTGAGCAGTTTGAGCTGGCTCAGAGATATCGAAACCGTATTTCTCAGCCATTTGCTTGATTTGACCTAGAGCACGATGTTGCTCAGAGATCTCTTCACGCAATTGCATTGTTGCAGAAAGATCTTCGCCGTTCTCGAAACGCTCTTGTAGAGAAGCGAATTGAGCAGCTTTGTCTTTCATTAGGAAATCAATACCGTAAAGTGCAACACGACGGTAGTCACCAATGATACGACCACGGCCGTATGCATCAGGAAGACCAGTCAGAACACCAGACTTACGACATTTTAGGATATCAGGAGTGTAGATATCGAAAACGCCAGCATTGTGTGTTTTGCGGTATTCTGAGTAGATTTTTGAAACCATTGGGTCAAGAGTTTCACCGTATGCTTTACAAGAACCTTCAACCATACGTACACCACCGTTAGGGATGATTGCACGTTTTAGTGGCTTCTCAGTTTGTAGACCAACGATAGTCTCAAGATCTTTCTCAATGTAACCTGCATCGTGAGCAGTAATGGTAGAGATAACAGAAGTATCGAAATCTACAGGTGCTTTAGTTGCGTTTTCCTGTTTGATACCTTCCATTACCGAAGACCAAAGCTTGTTAGTTGCTTCAGTACCCTCAGAAACTAGGAAAGACTCGTCGCCTTCATACGGCGTGTAGTTCTTTTGAATGAAATCACGAACGTTTACTTCGCTTTGCCACTCACCTGCAGCAAAATCTTCCCAAGCTTTAGCAAATTGCTCTGCCATGACATACCTACCTTTTTAGTAGAAAAAATACGTACATTAACACTGTTGAGCCAGCGCCCCTCGTAAGGGTAGTACACTCTTATTAATAACAATATATATGAGCATATAAGCGTCATATGGTTATATATATTGTCACTACTTTTTATATGTTGTCTTTACTCTATGAATTCAAGACTACGCTAAAAAATTCCTGCAAACCTTAAACTAAATCAATAAATGCCAAAAAAAGTTGAAAAAATTTGAGTGACAGGGGTTGCCACCCAAACTTTTTTTTAATCCGATTACTACTTTTGTGTAGTAAGGACCATTATAGCCAAGCTTTTAGACCATATTGGCTTTCTAGCATACCAACTGCAAGCATTGCTACTAGACAGATAACTAAAACACCAACTGGGATAACAATCTTGTCTACAAATGATAGACGCTTCGCACGCTCTTTATCACCAATTAGGCCGTTGTTATCAAGAAGCATAGTCAGTGCCCACGCTAGTACTGGGTTAACAACCGCAGAACCGAAGATACAGATACCAGCCGCTTGAGAATCTTTTGAATCCTTAACCATTTGCATACCCGCTTCAAGTAGAGGTAGAGATACACCTACAAGTAGCGCGACACGCATCACTGGTGGCCATACCGCAACGTCCATTGGGAAGCCAAGAATCGCTACAATAATACATAGAGAACCAAGCAAGATTGCGCCGCCAGGAATTGGACGTTTCGCGATAGCTGCTGGGATCATGTAAGTACCCCAAGAAGATGTGATGTTACCACCACCAACCGCAGTACCCACCATTTGACGAACTGAACACATAGTCATTGTGTCATCTACATCCATAAGTACTTTTTCAGACTTTTTAGGGTAGTTCAGTTCTTGGAAGATACGGTGACCTAGGAAGTCAGGTGACCACATCGCTACTGCAAGAATTGCGAATGGTAGAGAAGCGATGAAGTGTTCAACGTTTGGCAAGCCAAGCATCCAACCTTCAGAAGTAGAACCCCACCAGTAAACTGGGTTTAGGTTTGGAATACCCATTTCAGTTTCGAACACGATATCGAAACCTGCACCTAGTGCTAATGCAATAGCAAGGCCTGTGAATGCACACACTGGGATAGCCAACCAACGCTTGTTTACTTTTGCTAAGAAAGCGTAGATAGCAATAGTAATAGCAAGAACAATTAAACCAACGTAACCCATACTGCCCGCTTCAACAGTAGAAGATTGAAGACCAACCGCCCATGTTTGAATTGAGTTAATTTGGCTCATGGTGCCCGTTAGGCCTAAGAAAATGAGCAAGCCACCAGCGGTACCTTCCGAAGTTAGGTTAACCAGCTTGGAGCCGCCTTTTAGGAAACTTAGGATTAGACCGAAAACACCAATAAGAATTGCCAATGCAAGAGGGTGAGCACCAGCTAAAGCAATGGTACCAATAAGAGGAATCATTGGGCCGTGGTTACCGGCAAGGTTTGCTTTAGGGTTAAAGAAACCAGAAGCAAGGATACAAAACAGCAGTGCAGGGATAAGCATTTCTACACGAGCGACTTCAATCGCAAACTCTTTACCCAAGTTTACGTGATCCCAAGCTTGAGTTAGGCCATCAGCCCAAGACATCATTACTGCTGAGTACATCGCGATGATACCAATGGTACCAGCAAGTGCAGGAACAAGGTCTTCAAGTTCAAAGCGGAAGTCACGACCAGGAAGGTTTAAACCGAAGCGGCGAGGCTTCATGATTTGAAGCTCATGATCTAGATAATCTGAGCGGCTCTCAAATTCAGAAGCAGGGCGGTGTAGCTCTTTATAGCTTTTCTCTTCTACTTCAGAGTTCGCATTGTTCACAACGTCTGACATAGATTCCTCATATTTTTATGTTAGTAATTCTAAAATTGAATTCTATAAGTTCGCGTAATTGCGTTATTTCTTAGTTATAACTCATTAACATTATGTTGCACGGTCTTGATGTGCTTTATGCAGCTAAGTTAAAAGAAATGTTTGGCATTTTTAATGCCTTATTCTTTGCTGAGGAGTCTAACAAGCTTACCCTTTAGGGTGATTGATCTTGATCACTTTATGAGTGTATGTGAAAGAAAGCTACAAAACGCAGCGATTCATTAACTTTCCATTGATGAATCGTGTAATTAGTTTTCACAAATTGACGTTTTCTTATCTTCTCCGAGCCTTTACCGCTATGGAATTGGCTGAATGCTTTATGTTTACTGAGTTATCTCACTATTACTCGCTTGCCCCACGCTCTGAGTAAAATACTTACAATGTAATAACCTTAAAATAATTGTGAATTATGGTGAGGATGGTGTGCTGAATGTTCGCGCTATATTTTGTGGGTCGCGATGTTTCTAAGTTCACAAAACCTGTTTTTCTTGTGAGACATCAAGCTACGAGAATCTCATTTTGGTTAACTTTATTTAAACAATGTAAGGGGTGTAATTACAGCTTATTGATAGAACTCATTCATTAAATTGAGGCGAAAACGCTACCTTTTGCATAATAAGTCAGAGTGAATCGCTATTTATTCCAATTTATTAGGTTAATAATTTGTTGCATGTTTTTTCGTGTGGTGCTAGTTTGTATCGCATGAAAAGGTCGGAGTACCTTGCATTTTCACAAACTTGGGAGAGAAAGCGCATGAAAGATGTACCAGCGCTGGACATAAAGGATCTACACAAAACGTTTGGTCAAAATGAAGTTTTAAAAGGAATTTCACTTTCTGCGCATAAAGGCGATGTTGTATCGATTATCGGATCTTCAGGGTCCGGTAAAAGTACTTTTCTTAGATGTATCAACCTTTTAGAGACACCAACCGCAGGCGAGATTTGGGTTAATGGCGAATTAATTCAAATGAAAAACAACCGCCAAGGTGTATCTGTTCCTGCTAATGAAAAACAAGTACAGCGAATCCGTTCTCGCTTAGCGATGGTTTTTCAAGGCTTCAATCTTTGGTCTCACCTGACCGTTCTCGAAAATGTTATCGAAGCGCCTGTTCACGTCTTAGGTGTGCCTAAAGCTCAAGCGATTGAAAATGCAGAACTACTACTTAAAAAAGTAGGCCTGTATGAGCGTAAAGATTACTACCCAGGTCATTTATCAGGTGGACAGCAACAACGTGCGGCAATTGCTCGAGCGTTAGCGGTTGATCCTGAGGTGATGCTGTTTGATGAACCAACATCGGCACTTGACCCTGAGTTAGTTGGGGAAGTACTTGGTGTAATGCGTGATCTAGCAGAAGAAGGAAGAACCATGCTTGTGGTAACACATGAAATGGCTTTTGCTCGTGACGTATCCAACCATGTGATGTTCCTGCATCAAGGCTTAGTGGAAGAACAGGGCGATCCAGCTAAACTGTTTACTGAGCCTGAATCTGAGCGATTACAACAATTTATCTCATCGATTTACTAATCAGAATTGAAATGCTGTTGTTAAGGTAAATGGCGACAGTGTTAACAATGAAACACAACAAGTAAGTTAATAAGTAACAACAAACACAATATTAAAATTAGCAAAACATAAAAACCTAAATCACAGGAGTAGGGATATGAAAAAGTGGTTATTAGTCGCGGCACTTGCTGCAACTGCTGCAACGGGCGTAGCTCAAGCAAAAGAATGGAAAACAGTACGTTTCGGTATTGAAGGTGCTTACCCTCCATTTAGCTGGACAGAAGCTGACGGTTCACTAAAAGGCTTCGATGTCGATATGGCTAACGCACTTTGTACTGAAATGCAGGTGAAGTGTAAGATCGTTGCACAAGACTGGGATGGCATTATCCCTTCTCTACTTGCTCGTAAATATGATGCGATCATCGCGGCAATGTCTATCACGGAAGAGCGTAAGAAAAAGATCGATTTCACTGGCAAATACGCACTTATCCCAAACAAGTTCATCGCTAAAAAAGGTGCAGGTCTTAACTTCGATGATCTAAGCGGTCAAAAAATTGCGGTTCAACGTGCAACAACTCACGATAAATATCTAACAGACAACTACGGTGACACAGTAGAAATCGTTCGTTACGGTTCATTCGATGAAGCTTACCTTGATCTAGCTAACGGTCGTGTTGCTGCTGTACTGGGTGATGCATCTGCTCTAGAAGAAGGCGTACTAAACAAAGCTGGTGGTGAAGACTACGAGTTTGTTGGTCCATCACTAACAGATCCTAAGTGGTTCGGTGAAGGTTTTGGTATTGCTCTACGTAAGCAAGACAAAGATCTGACTAAGCAATTAGATGCTGCAATCCTTTCACTACGTGAGAAAGGCATCTACCAAGATATCGCTGCTAAATACTTCAACTACGACGTATACGGTCAGTAATTTCTAGCGTCACTTCTTAAGGGAGAGGTTCTCCTCTCCCTGTCTTACCAACTTTTTCGCAGTTCTGTTGGAATTCATTATGTTTGATTTACAAGGATATGAAGCTTCGATCCTGAAAGGGGCGGTGCTTACAATCGAAGTTGCCTTGCTGTCGCTAATTTTAGCTATGGTTCTTGGTATGCTAGGTGCCTTAGCAAAACTAGCGCCTTATCGTTGGGCTCGTGCTATTGCAACCCTCTATATAACTGTTATTCGAGGCATTCCTGATCTCGTCTTGATGATGCTGATTTTCTTTGGTGGACAAATCCTTTTAAACAACAGTTTGTATTCCATCAATGAGTGGCTCAATGAGTGGTTCACCTCAAGTGATCCTAACCACGAATGGACCTCTTACTTACCAGATTATATTGATGTCAGCCCATTCATTGCTGGTGTCTTAACCATTGGCTTCATCTTTGGCGCTTACATGGCTGAAACCTTCCGTGGTGCAATCATGGCTGTTGATAGCGGTGAAATGGAAGCCGCAAAGGCCTATGGCATGGGACCCGTTTTAGCGTTTCGTCGTATTCTATTACCGCAAATGATTCGTCACGCACTGCCGGGCTTTGGTAATAACTGGTTGGTTCTGCTTAAGACGACTGCGTTGGTTTCGATTATCGGCCTAGAAGACATGGTCCGCGTTAGCGCATTAGCGGCAGGTTCAACCAAAATGCCATTTACCTTCTACATGACGGTGGCGCTGATCTTCTTATTCTTCACCAGTGTTTCGACAGGCTTACTTAAGTTGGTTGAACGTAAATTCAGTATCCACGCGAGGTAGTTATGGACTTTTCATTGATAATTGAAAGCCTGCCGATTTACCTTGGTGGTTTATGGACAACGGCTTGGATGGTTTGTGTCGCTTTGGTCATTGGCTTATTCGTAGCCATACCGTTAGCTATCGCTCGTAACAGTCCAAATATGATGATTAATGCTCCAGCTTGGTCGTTCATCTATTTCTTCCGTGGCACACCATTATTGGTTCAGCTGTACCTGATTTACTACGGTATGGATCAGTTTTTCCCAGTGAAAGACACATTGTGGGAAAACGCATGGTTCTGTGCTTTAGTGGCATTCATTCTTAACACGTCAGCTTATACTGCAGAGATCATTCGTGGTGCGATCAACGGGTTACCGAAAGGTGAAGTGGAAGCTGCAAAAGCATACGGCATGAGTACACCGAAGACTTACCGTCGTATCATTTTACCAAGTGCTTTACGTCGCGCACTGCCAGCTTACAGTAATGAAGTCATTTTCATGCTTCACGGCTCTGCGGTAGCAGGTATCGTAACCATTATGGATCTAACGGGTGCAGCTCGTTTGGTTAACTCACGTTATTACGCTCCATTTGAATCTTTCCTAACGGCAGGTCTGTTTTACATGGCGCTCACGTTTATCATCATCGCGATTTTCAAATTCGCAGAGAAACGTTTCCTTGCTTACCTAAGGCCTCTTAGTTAATCGCACCCTGTACAAATCATATTAATAAAACGGCGCTTCTATAGCGCCGTTTTTTGTATCGAAAAGGTAACACAGTCATGGTTTGGGCAGAGACTCGTCAATACGAACTGTAGATTTTTAAAAACAGTTAACTTGCTTCAAATTGCGTTCACGCATTCATAAGAATAATTGCTTTAGACTTAACTATAGATAGACTCGGAAAAATTTTGTTCTTGTACGGAATGATGATGAAAAAGAGTAACTTACTAGCGAACTTGGTTCTTTGTGTTATCACGTTATCACTTTTAGGATGCGGAGGTGGTAGTGGTGGTGAAAGTGCCCAAACTGGTTCTGGAGGTTCTGGAGGTTCTGGAGGTTCTGGAGGTTCTGGAGGAGGAGGTAATGACGGTGATGGAAGCGGTGAGCCAGATATAAACCCAATTCCGCAAACCGCTGTTCAAAAAGCCTTGTCGACTGGTAATGCTTCTTATGTTGTTAATTCCTTGGAGTTTATTGAGGCAAGCCAAGCATTAGTTGCTCAATACAACGAGGACTACAATCATATTAAGCAAGCTTTATCCCAAAACTCTGAAGGGGAACCTCTACGTAATCTTCATTGGGATCCAACACATGACACGGCAATTATCTTACCTACCTATGGCTTTAACGATGTCATCTTAAAAACCAATAAAGCGATGCAAGATGGCTATGCCAACCAAGAGCTTGTCATTGGTATTGCGGGTTATACGTCAGACGACAACCGCTATGCAGCATTAGCAAGTAACCCGTTTCGAACTAAGCAGCGCTTTCCTGATTCTGTCAACGAAGAGATGGATACTTGGTTGAAGAACTTAGTTAGGTGGACTTCTAGTACTGACTCGCCACAAAATGTTGTGTTAGCTCAGCTTGATCAGTCTCATTATTTTCCTGATGATCAAGCAACACGAAACTGGTTAACCGACAATGTTAATGCTTCTATGGTTATCAACGCTGACAATACTTGTGATGGTAGTAAATTAAGTCAATGTATTGAAGCCAATAACCCTGACTTGCTAGTTTTGTCTCAAAAGTTAAATGATGGTGATGACATTGAAGATGTGATTTCAGGGTTACGTTTGGCGTTCAGCAAAAATATTCCAGTGTTATATCTACATCTTGATGGCGGTCTGACGGACTTAGGTAATGCCTTGTTTGCTGAAATGCACATGACCTACGTTGGTGATAACTATTGGCGCAAGCTTGGCCTGTCTAATTGGGATTCTACACAGCTCATTAATCAGGTGCCGGATAACATTGTTCAACAACAAGCGCTTTTACAGAGACTGAAAGATGATAGTTTTACCGTTGACTTGACTACCTGCGATGACAAATCTTGCCCTGATGAATCCAATATGGATGAAGAGTTCTATACTGCAGCAAACAGTATTCGTTCGCACTTAACATCACTTGATAGTAACAAAGTTGACCTATTTTCAACCGATGATTACGAATATGAAAAGTTGTTACTGTTACTTGCGGATCGCTATCGCCAAGACGTTCAGTACCCAATGGGTAAGGGCGTGACAGAGAGAATTGATTTTCTTCGCTCTTATTACAGTGATTACGCGACCTACAACAGTCGCGTGTATAACGCGGCGCAACCAAGTCTAGGCAATTTCAGTACCAAGAGTTTTGAAAACGTACCGCTCGTCACCAAAACAATTGCCTTTGAGTCCAAGAGACACTTTCGATCAGCTGGAGTGTACGCATTGCCAGGTGAGACGATTAAGGTGACTCGCTTAGACAGTAACGAAGTGGCTACGTCTATTGCATTTAATACATTGCGTAGTGGCGCGACACACGAGTTTTCAGGCAATGACGGTTACGCTCGGCCGAAATTTTTAACCTCGGTAACTTATCCAGTGAAACCAGGCGAGACGATTTATCTCACTTCAGCCTATGGTGGAACATTACAGGTTCATTTTGATACCAATGATATCGATGTGGAGTTGTGTTTTGAAAATGTTGCTCAACACCCGGTTTGGCGAAGTGAGGCGGACAACGATAGTTTTGTGGCACAACTTGAAGAAGGAAAGTTTGACTGGGCAGAACTGGTAACACCTGGATTTGAAGTCCACTCTAAACTAGACAAAATGAAAGAGTCTATCAGTGCTGCTGATTGGGCTCAGCCTCATGATATGGCTCTTGCCACAGAGCGTTATGTACATAACTTTCCTCATGCACTTGCAGGCTTTAAAGGGCCGGGTATTGATGAAATTGCTGAAATACACCAATACGGGGAAGACAAGGGCTGGGAAATTGCAACCATTGACATTGTAAAGCATATGAATGCAGACCAAGCTAACTGTGGCTATGGTTGTTCAGGAAACCCGTATGATGCCTATTGGTCGTTTCATCCATTAGGGCATGGTGATCTTCACGAGTTAGGGCATGGTTTAGAGCGTGGTCGATTTAGGTTTAGCGGCTGGGATGGGCACTCTACAACGAACTACTATTCGTATTTTAGTAAATCAAAATATTATAAAGACACCGGAAAAGTATCGTCTTGCCAAGGCTTAGATTTTAAAGGGCAGTATGAACTTTTGCAGCAGAGCCGAGCTCAATCTGACCCAAATGCTTTTATGGCAGCTCAGAATCAAACCGGTTGGAGCTGGGGAGCGAGAGTCTTCATTCAAATGATGATGTTAACTGAGCAGCAAGGTGTATTGAGTTCTGGTTGGCATTTGCTAGGGCGTTTACACTTGATTGAGCGTGAGTTTAATCGTTTAAAGTCGAGTGACGAGTTGTGGGTTGCAAATAGGCAAACCATTGGCTTTGACAGCTATTCAAGAGAGGAAGCAAATCAGATCACGAACGACGATTGGCTGTTGGTTGCGCTGAGTTATGTCAATGAGCGGGATATGCGGAATTATCTAGATATGTGGGGCTTTAGTTTTACGGATAAAGCAAAACAACAAGTAGTGACACTGAATTTGCCACCAATGCCACTAACGTACTTCGCGAGCTCAAACCAAGGTTATTGTGTCGATGAGTTTGCCACAGCACCTATTAGTATCGACGGGACAACCCCTTGGCCAATCAACTAATCTAAAAAGTAAATAGGGAGCATGAGCTCCCTATTTTCTACTTAAACGTCGACCAAATTGGTGCGTGGTCAGATGGCTTTTCAATGCCACGTAGTTCGTAGTCGATGCCTGCTTCAGTACACTTATCAGCAAGTTTCTGAGTTGCTAGGACTACATCAATACGTAGGCCGCGGTTGTCTACGAAACCTTTTGAACGGTAATCAAACCACGAGTATTGATCATTCACTTCAGGGTGCAGTAGACGGAAGCTATCCACAAAACCCCAATCCATTAGAGTTTTTAGCCATTCGCGTTCTTCAGGTTGGAAAGAGCACTTACCGGTTTTCAACCAACGTTTCGCATTAGGTTCACCAATGCCGATGTCTGCGTCGATAGGGCTGATATTAATGTCGCCCATCACGATCACTTGTTCATCTTTGTTGTGGTGATCGTTTAGGTAAGTCATCAAGTCTTTGTAGAACTCGCGCTTGTACGGGTATTTGGTTTCATGCTTGATGTTATCCCCTTGAGGGAAGTAACCATTTAGTACGGTAACCTTTTCACCGTTTTCATCTTCAAACGTCGCCATGATCATACGCTTTTGATGGTCTTCATTGTCGGTTGGAAAACCTTTCTGAACTGAGATTGGCTCTTGCTTACACAGCATAGCCACACCGTAATGCGCTTTTTGGCCGTGAAAGTAAACCTTGTAGCCCATTGCTTCAACATCAGCAATAGGGAAGGCTTCATCGTGTACTTTTATCTCTTGCAGACCAATTACGTCCGGTTGGTGTTTGTCGATAACAGCTTGCAGTTGATGAAGGCGGGCTCTCAGGCCGTTGATGTTGAAGCTAATTACTTTCATTTGTTTTTATACCTCTCGTAAACCTTTGTCACTGCGAGTTTTCAAAGATTTTTTGATTTGGTGGATTTCATGGTTCATCGTATTTAACCATGCTTAATAATTTCTGTCGCCATTTTGTCGAGACTAAATGGCGACGTTAAATTGTGTGAATACCTACAGTTACGCTGAGTCTACTGAGTTTTTAATAAGTCTAAAAAGAAGGCGTATTCAAGAGCATCTTCTTTTAATCGCTTAAATCGACCAGAAGCGCCACCGTGGCCGGCTTCCATATCGGTTTTGAACACCAGTACATTGTTGTCTGTTTTCATTTCACGCAGTTTCGCCACCCACTTCATTGGCTCAAAGTATTGTACTTGTGAATCATGCAGGCCTGTTGTCACCAACATGTTCGGATAGTTTTGTACCTTAATGTTGTCGTACGGTGAGTAACTTAGCATGTAGTCATAGTAGGTTTTATTGTTAGGGTTGCCCCATTCGTCGTATTCGTTAGTCGTAAGAGGGATCGACTCATCAAGCATGGTTGTTACCACATCGACAAACGGAACATGTGCTCCAATGCCTCTATATAATTCAGGAGCTTGGTTGATGATCGCTCCCATAAGTAGACCGCCTGCCGAACCGCCTACCGCAAATACTTTATCTTTAGCGCCATAACCTTCTTCAACTAGGCCCTTAGTTACATCGACAAAGTCATTAAATGTGTTTTGTTTGGTCAGCTTTTTGCCGTCTTCATACCAAGGGCGCCCTAGCATTTCTGAACCGCGGATGTGAGCGATCGCAAAAACGAAGCCTCTATCAAGCAGGCTGAGACGAGTCGAGCTGAAGGTCGGTTCAATGGTTGAACCGTAAGATCCGTAGCCGTATTGGTAAATTGGGTTAGTGCCGTCTTTTTTGAATAAGTCTTTGCGATAGACCAAAGAGACAGGTACTTGCTTACCATCGCGAGCCGTTACCATGATTCGCTCTGATTGATAGTTATCCGCTTTGAAATCACCTAATACGGGTGTTTGCTTCTTGATTTCAGACTCACCTGTACTTAGGTCGAAATCATAGTAAGTTCCAGGCGTAGTCAAGCTGCTGTAATAGATTCGAACTTTTGAGTTATCTAACTCATAGTTACTCGTTAAGTAAGCGGCGAAAGCGGTGTCGTTAAATTTAAGTGGGAACTCTTTACCTGTTGAGAGTTGGCGAACCGTGACTTTAGACAAGCCATCCGCACGTTGCTCGTAAACAAGATGGTCATCAAACAACTCGAAATCAACAAGCTGAGTGTTATCGTCTGCTGCAATGACATCGACCCATTTTGAGCGGTCATGCATCTCTTCGGCTGCGACTTTCATTAAACGAAAGTTGACCGCTTGGTAGTTGGTATAAATGTAATACCAATCACTCAATTTAGCGATGCTGTACTCTATGCCTGCCTCTTTTGGGTAAAAAGCTTCGGCTTTAGCCTTTGGGTTGTTGGCATCTATGACTGAAACACCACTGGTTTCTGTGCTCGAGTGCCAAATGTAGACCTGTTCACCATCTTTGCTTTTACTCAAAGAGGTGTAGTAAGCGCTGTCGGTTTCTTCGTAGATTAACTCATCGCTTGTTTGAGGTGTGCCTAATACATGGCGGTAGACTTGGTAACCCAGCAGCGTTTGTGGATCTTTCTTGATGTAGTAGAAGGCTTGGTTATCGTTTTGCCACGCGATAGCACTCGAAGCACCTTCAATTTCATCTTTTAGGTATTCACCAGTGGTGAGGTCTTTGATCTTGATGGTGTAAATGCGGCGGCTCAGCGTATCTTCGCCATAGGCCAACAAGTTTTCGTCTGGGCTGATCGTTAAGCCACCAATACTGAAGAATTCATGTTCTTTTGCTAGTTCGTTAACGTCTAAGATGACTTGCTTGTCTGTGCCTAAAAAGTCTTTTTCACGCAAGTGAACTGGGTATTCGTTGTCACCTGTAACTTTATTCGAGTAGTAGTAGCTGCCTTTGCGCACCGGTACCGAATAGTCGTCTTTCGCGATTCGACCTTTTATCTCTTCAAATAACTGTTTTTGTGTTGATTCTGTATGCTTCAGCACGGTCTCTGCGTACTGGTTCTCTTGTTCAAGATGTTGCAAGATCTCTGGATCTTGGCGTTCATCATCACGCATCCAGTAGTAATTATCGATTCGAGTATCACCATGAATCGTCATTGCATGAGGGACTTTCTTAGCAACAGGAGCTTGTGTCTGCTGAGCGACGAGTTGCGATGGAGAGTAGTGTTTCATGGTTGTTATTCCTTGATTGCTGCATCCGGCGACAAACGCGGCCGATACGGCTAATGTGGTTAAAGCGAAACGCATCTGTAGATCCTTAGTGTGCACCTTACTCGTTTTAATGCCAGCATCCTTTAGTCAATGGTTAGTTTTCTTCCAGTGATGTTATTTATAATTGGATTCTGGATATGCACTTTCAACGTAAGTGTCTGTTATTGTTTTCAAAAAATCAAAGTAATGTTAAATGAAATTTAGGCAGGCGTGAGGTGAGGGAAAACGGGCAACAAAAAAGGGACACACTTATCAGTATGTCCCTTTTCTTCGTTTGGGCTGGATTCGAGCTTTACTTTAGATAGCCAATGGCATTTCGTTTGAGTGGTCAGGCTTGCGATTGACCCAACGTAAACCAAGCATCACGATAAATGACATAGCAATCATCAGGCAACCGAGCGGCAGTTGATCTTGAGCTGGGAAGAACGATGCCAATAATGTTGCGATACCTGCACCTAGGTTCTGCATACCCCCTAAGATCGCGCCTCCTGTACCTGCGTGGTATGGGAATGGCGAAAGTGCTCCCGTTGTTGCTGCTGGGAATAAGATACCAGCGCCCAAGAAGTAAATGGTTGCACCGCCAATCAAAGTTAATGCTGTTGTTTGACCAAACAGACCCGGTATCAGCACCACGGCTGAACCGACTAAGATCGACACTAGGCCAACATTCAGTGCGCGACGCTCAGAGCGACGTTGTGCGATGTAACTCGATAGACCAGCACCCACTAAGTAACCCGGAATAGGCAAAACAAACAACAAGCTGACTGTGGTTGCAGGTAAACCCAGTACGCCACCAAGTAATACACCAGCCGCGGCTTCAAATACTGCGACCCCCGCGAATGTTGCTACTAGAACTAGTAGGAAACCTTGGAAGCGTTTGTCAGACAGAACGAATTTGTAGCTGTTTACAACAGACTCATTTTTGCGTCGTTCTTTTGGCAGAGTTTCCATCATGCTCGTCATCATGGTGATCACAACCGCGATACCAAACAGCGCGAGGAACAAGTAGCTAGAACGCCAACCGAAAGCTTCTGTTAAGTAACCGCCCAAAACAGGAGCCATCAATGGTGAGAAAATCACACACATGCTGATTAAGCTATTTGCACGGTGCAGTTCTGCGCCTTCAAAACAGTCACGAGTCAATGTTCGAGACATCGCACCGCCACAACCAATGCCTAAGCCTTGGATAAAGCTACCCGCTAGGAACCATTGATACTCATGAGCGAATAAGGCTACCAAAGTACCTATGATGTAGATGATCAAACCTACCACGATGATAGGTTTACGACCTAGGCGATCAGAAAGCGGGCCGTAGACAAATTGCGACAGACCATAAGGGATCAAGTAGCACGCCATCACAGCTTGAAGTGAAGACGCAGAAACCAAGAACTCACCCGCCATATGACCGATAGAAGGCACGTACATCGTTTGAGTCATTTGACCTACGGCTGTCAGAATAGCGATTAAAAAGGTAAGTTTCGCTAATGGAAACGAGGCAGACATTTGCGTATCTCTCCAAAAATTAAAGACGTAAAAAGCCTTAGCACTCCATTAAAGAGAGCCAAAAGAATAAAGTATTCAGGGAATCTAGGCGCGAGATATTAGAGCTTGATTGCCGACTTAGCAATCAAAAAATGTGAAGTTGATCAAGATAAAAATCTATAAATTGGATTAGAAAAAGTAATCCGAAATTGCGGCGTTTTAAAGATGTAGGGAGAGTCAGCTTCCTTGAAATATCGATGCTAGGTTATACCCAAAATGTTAGAGCAATAGGCCTATTGGCAATGATTGTATGAGTAGATTATTTTGAAATCGCAGAAGCAATAGGTAAAAGGCATGGCTTGTTAACATTTATGTAAACTTTCGTTTTATATGTAAGCGATTTGTGCTGTAATTATTCGCTAAGCTATTCGTCTAACTCATTTACATTGTGTACAGCAATTTGTTGTCGGTGTGATAGTTATGGTTATGGAAGTCTTTTGGCTTAAATAAGGATATTAAATGCGCTCTCTATCGGTACAGTGGAAAATAACCCTCTTGGCAGGTTGTTGTTTAATCATTACGTCACTGTCTCTTATTGGTTTCTCGATCTACAACGCGACGAGTAATCAACAAGTCATCAAATCTCAAAGCTCAGAATCAGTTATCAATAAAACTCAGCAGTTGCTGGCGTCTGTTTCTCAGCTCAATGCTCAAGAAACTCAACGTTACGTCGACGAAGCTATTTATCGTGCTGAGATGCTAGCGGCGAATGCTCAGTTTCTAAAGAACAATGCCGATGAAAACTTTACCCCAAGTGAAGAACTTCGTACTGCGTTGGATGAAATGGTGCGTCGTTCAGTTTTAAACTTTGATTCGATCCAAGGGGCGTATTTAGTCTTTAAACCAGACTTGCTCGATAGTGAAGACGCGAACTATGTGGATGCCGATTATGTCGGTTCTAACGAAAAAGGCCGTTTTGCACCTTATTGGAAGGTGGCAGACAACGGTGAGAATGTTCTGCCGAACGTGCTTTCAGAATCGATTTTGAGTGATGATAGCAACAGTGAGCGTTTCTACTGTCCTTTGTCATCAGGGCAAACATGTATCAGTACGCCAAGAGTCGTAAATAGCGGGGGTAAAACCTTACTTACTTCTTCAATCTCAGTGCCAATCTTAGTCGATGATATGGCGATTGGTTTCTTAGGAATCGACCTAAGGTTAGATGGCTTAACCAATGTAGTGACTCAATCTGATCAAAGCTTGTTCGATGGCGCAGGTGCAGTTTACGTGGTGAGCCTAGACGGTTCTGTTATTGCTTCTGATGATTCAAGCATTGCAGTTGGTTCGAGCTTCCAAAGTAACAACACAAACAGCGACTTGATGACCGATTTTATCTTTGGTGGCGAAGTGACAACGCAATGGAGTGAGAACGGTGAGTGGTTACTCGCATTTGCTCCAGTTGTTGCGGCTAACCAAACTTGGGGCGTGTTGTTCGAGATCCCAAGAGAGAGTGTTGTCGCTGATGCAAATAAATTGGATTCCATCATTAGCACTAAGTTAAGTGAAGGCATTAAGACGGAAGTAATTGCCGGTACCGTGTTCACTTTCTTTGGTCTAGCCATTATCGCATTTGCTTCACTTTCAATTGTTAAGCCTATTCGACAAGTGGTCGAGCGACTTAATGATATCGCTTCTGGTGAAGGTGATTTGACTCAGCGTTTGGAAGTGAAATCTCAAGACGAAATTGGTCAGTTATCTAAAGGGTTTAACTTATTCTTAGATACGCTACAACACACGATCAAAGAAGTTATTCATACCACTGAACAAGTGGCGAGTACGACAAGTCAGGCTAAAGCATCGGCATCAAGCACTCGAGAGAGTAGTGAATCTCAGTTTAAAGAAGTGGACTTAGTGGCGACTGCGGCTGAGGAAATGACTCAGACTGCCGGTTTAGTGGTACAAAATGCAGAAGTGGCCGTTGATGCGGCTTGCGAAGCGAACCGTTCTGCTCAGCAAGGACAACAAGTTATCGAGCTTTCAGCCGGCGAAATGAGAAAGCTGGTGGAGCGTATGTCGAGTGCTGTGCCTATTGTTGAAGAGCTGGCGAAGAATAATGGAAACATCACAGAGATCTTAAGTGTCATTGAAGGGATCTCTGAGCAAACTAACTTACTGGCATTGAATGCGGCTATTGAAGCGGCGCGGGCGGGTGAGCAAGGTCGAGGTTTTGCTGTTGTTGCTGATGAAGTAAGAAACCTAGCAAGCCGTACACAGTCATCTGTTGGTGAGATCAGAGCGGTGATCGACAAGGTTCATGCTGGAACTCAAGATGTCGTTGAAGCGATACAAGAAGGCAATATACTTGCAAACGACACAGCACTCCACGTTCAGAAAGCAGTTGAAGATCTGGGTTCGATCTTTACTTCTATTGAGGCGATCAGTGATATGAACAGTCAGATCGTTCGAGCAGCCGAAGAGCAACAATCGGTTTCCGGTGAAGTAAATCAAAGCGTGGTTAATATTCGCGATTTGAGTGCGAAGATCTTGGAGCAAGCCGCAGCTTCTGAGCAAGTCGGTAATGAGATCGACGAACTGTCTCAACAACAACAGAAGTTGGTTAATCAGTTCAAGGTATAAGCAATTAAGCCTTAACTAATTCTTGAATAGAAAAAGGGACAAATGAAGATTTCATTTGTCCCTTTTTTATTTGTTGCTTTAGAAGATGGTCAATAACCAGCGGTTGACGCTGCTTACTCTTCGATAAACCAGTAGCCTTTGTTCACCAGTTCAGTCACGACCGTTACGCCCGAAGGAGATAGAGCAGCAGCTGAAGTAATCACGGTTTCATCGCAAAGTGTGTTGAGTAATAAAGAGTCCGCTTCATCAACCTTAACCACTTCGCCATTGATGTAAGCCGTGTTGTTTTCATTTTCGTGGTAGAGCGCCTTTAAGCCAGATACACGGTGGATTTCACCTTCAGACTCTAAATGTTGAGCAATCTCTTCTTGAGTCCATAATGGCTCAGGAGCGACGATATCAAGTTGGTGGCGTGATTGGCTTAGCAGACAACCCATGAATTCACTGATGGTTTCAGGTTGCTCTAGTGCAGATTTTAACATGTCAGTGAGATTGCTTAAATCCGATGAACGAATTTTTCCGTAGCCTTCTTGCGTTTTGAATTCTGGATCGTGCAGGTGTACGTCACCCATATCATGAGCAAGCACAAAATCGGCAAAGTTGCTGATTAGCTCTTGCTCTTTAGGGGAACGGTAGCCAATAGAGTAGCTCATCGACGGCTCTAATGTGTTCCCTTCATGTGGGAAACCTGGTGGGATATAAAGGATATCGCCCGGCTCTAAGGTTTCATCAATGATTGGCTCAAAGCCTTCTATTTGGCGTAGAGCAGACGCTTGAACGGTCTCTTTGTACTGACCAACATCTTTCGCGCCCACTTTCCATTGACGTTTACCTTGGCCTTGAATGATGAATACATCGTATTGATCAATATGAGGGCCAACACCGCCTTCAGGTGCTGAGTAGCAAATCATTAGATCGTCGAACAACCAGTTTGGTAATTGTTGGAACGCTTCAGTCAGCTGATTTGCACCTTGATGCCAATGGTTGGCTGCTTGAACGATCAATTGCCAATGTGTTTCAGTGAGTTCACCAAACTTCTCTTCAGTGAATGGACCGTGTTCGGCTGTCCATTTGTTGTCGAGGTTAGAAACAAAGCGAGAATCCACTTCTTCTTCCATCGATAAACCAGCAAGTTCTTCCGGCGAAATTGGGTCGACGAAGTTCTGGAAGCCACCTTTTAAGATGGTTGGTTTCTTATGCCAGTAATTTTCAAGAAACTCGGGCATAGAAAAGCTAAGTTGGTACATGTGAATCCTGTATATTTTTTGCTAGATGCTAGATGCTAGATGCTAGATGCTAGATGCTAGTTTGGCTTGTAAATCTTGCTGGACAATCTTAATTGCTTCTAACGCAACCTTTGGGTCGATCTCGTTGCTTTCGAGTAAGTAGATCAAGTCGACAGCTAACTTAACTTCTTCAGGTGCGTTATCCAGTGGTGATGATGTGTTATCAGTGCTCATTTCGCTTAGGGTTCTCTAAGTTAATCAATCTCTCAATGTTCTTCATTGAGTCCTCACAGCGTTCCAATCGTTCTTTTGCGAGTTGCCAAGCCTCTTCCGCTTTTTTCTTATGGTGGCGTGGCGCTGAATCAAACGCTAACTTTCGTGTTTGAACTAAATCGACGAGCCGCTTTTGCCAATCTTGGTGTTGTGCGAGTTCGTTGTATAAGTCGTTTAAGCTTTTTCCTGATTTACTTTTCCTGTCTAGGCGCAAATCGTGATTGGCTAACTCTCGTTGAATCGCTGCAATCTGGTTGGTCAGCCTTTCAGTCAGGTAATTCGCTCGTGATGAAGTGAGTTGATTGGTGCTCTGTTCACGAATAATGGTGTTATAAGTTGCCTGAGTTTCAAGGGCATAAGGAAGAAGAGTCGATGCTCCACACTTAAACAAGGCTCTATCAAACAGTGCTTGATGATAAGCGCCACGAGAGTTATCGACCTGAGAGCAATGGCCAATCAAGGTATCAATAACGCTTTTTAGCTTTGAAAACTGATTCATTTTGCTTCTCGTTTGTTGGTGGCTATAAGTTTACAAACCACGCTTCGTAAGCCAGTTTAATTGCAAGTACGCTTACAACTGTAACAAAAACCGGTCGTATAAACGTCGCACCAAAACGAATTGCAGAGTGTGCCCCTACAAACGCTCCGGCCATTAAGCAAACACCCATGGTTAAACCAAGAACCCAATCAATATGACCAAGAATTGCAAAGGTCACTAAAGAAGTGAAGTTACTGGTAAAGTTCATTGCTTTGGATAGGCCTGAAGCAAGCAAGATATTTAGGCGGTAAAGAGCCATAGAACTTACTGTCCAAAACGCGCCAGTTCCCGGGCCTGCGACGCCATCGTAAAAGCCCAGAATGAATCCTTGGTACTTTTGCTTTTTCTTCAGCACAGGACAAGGTTTCGGTGACACGTTGTGATTGGCATTCGGCGTCTTGTGAAAAATGGTATAGACCGCTGCAGCAAGAATAACTAATGGTAGTACTTTCTCTAACCACTCAGTGCTGATTGCATCAACTGTTAAAGTACCAATTGTTGCACCTATCAAGGTGGCGATGAATGCATTGATCCAACATTCTGGCTTAAATAGCTTTTTGCGATAGTAAGTAAAAGCCGCTGTCGATGAGGCAAATGTTGCAGCGAGCTTGTTCGTCCCTAGCGCGATATGTGGCGGCAGGCCAAGCGACAGTAAAGCTGGAACGGTTAACATCCCACCACCACCGGCGACGGCATCAATAAAGCCCGCTGCAAATGCAACCAGAGCGAGGATAACCAACATGGTTGGCTCAATCATTTCCATAAATAGCTAGTGTTCTCGTTATCGGCTGTTAGGGCAGCCACACGAATAATCGATGGATTAATCATGTTGGGTTGTGAATGCAGGGCCTAGCGATAACTGGCCCATAACTACCTTTCGGGTAGGAAAATTAGTATTTTATTGTTCTTTTAAAAGGCGGTAGTGAGTCGAGTAGGGATTTCCCGTATCGCTTCGTGACTATGCGTCTATCAAGGATCGTGACTTTACCAGAATCTCGTTCCTTACGCAGTAGTCTACCGACAGATTGAATAAGCTTTTTACTCGCTTCTGGAACAGTAATCTGCATAAAAGGATTACCGCCACGTGATTCAATATATTCTGAATGTGCTTGTTCTACAGGTGACGTAGGAACGCCAAAAGGAATCTTAGTAATAACTAGGTTTTCAAGAAGCTCTCCAGGTAGATCAAGACCCTCTGAAAAGCTGCCAGTTCCAAAAAGAACGCTTGTTTTACCTTGGTCTATGAGTTTTTTATGTTTTTTTAGGATTTCGGTGCGTGAAGTATCACCTTGAACCTGTAAAGCCCATGACTTTTTAACGAAATCTGTTGCCAAAGCTTCTGCAACTTTATTCATTTGCCAGTAAGAAGAGAATAGAACGAGATTGGCTTTGTTGTCTTCTATTACCTTAGGCAAAATTTCAATAAGATATTCGGTAAACTGAGGCGCTTGCGGTTCGTATTTCATAGCTGGCACGATCAGCTCTGCTTGATTCTGATAATCAAACGGTGATGCCAAAGCCAGAAACTGCACGCCATCGTCTTCTTTTTGACTGATTCCTGCTTGGTGACAGAAAAAGCTGAAGGAGTTGAGTGCTCTCATGGTCGCGGAAACAAGCACCGCACCGACACAACGGCTCCAAATCTGTTGGTCAAGCTGCCAGCCAACTTCGAGTGGTGAAACATTGACAACAAAATCGCCTTCGCTCTCTTTATTGAGTTCAAGCCAGCGCGCCAAAGGGGCTCCTTTTTCTCGTTTAGGCTCGGCCATTAAGCGCCAAACCTGCGCAAGGTTTTCTGTTCTTTGTATATAGAAGCCGATTTCAGCAAGCGCGGGCTCGGCTAATTTTGCTGAAAGTTCTCCATCTTTAACACGTTCAGCAATAAGGTCTGCAATCTTCGCAACCGCTTGGCTCGCCTTTTGTGTGAGTTGCTTGAGATCTTTAGATTCATTCTCTAGCCACTCAGGTAAGTCACCATGTTCAAAACGGTACAATCCATCTTCAAAATGGGTGGCGTCAAACTGCTTACTTAGCTGAGTCAGAGTAGGAATTAGCTGTTGTACAGAATCCTGCAATTCATTTCTAAATCGACCCACTCGCTTTTCATCCGCCAAGCCCGAAAGCTTGGTGATGGATTGATTCAAGCGCTCTAACCAAGATGCGGCACCTTTTAAGCTTGCCGCTGCAGAAGAGTGATCTCTGGCTACGTGTGGTAAGTGGTGAGCCTCATCGAATATATAGATGCTGTTTTCTGGCTCAGGCAGTATTACGCCGCCACCTAAGTCAGCATCAGCCATCACTAAACTGTGATTGGCGATAATCACGTCTGCTTTATCTAGCTCTGAGCGCGCTTTTTGGAAAGGGCAGTCTCTATGAGTAGGCATACTGTTATTACAGCTGTGCTTATCACTGACAATCATTTGCCAAATCATGTTGTCGATTGGTTTCGGCCATGAATCACGGTCACCATCCCATTTTCCTTGAGTTAAACTGCGGTACATGGTTTGTAATTGTTCGATGTCCTTTTGCTTTGGCTTGGATTCGAACATAGCCATCTGACCACCATCAACCCCACAAGCAGCGGCTAGTTTCTCGGCACAGCAATAACGCTGTCTGCCTTTGGCGAGTATAAAAGAAAACTCTCTATCAGTCAGTCTTCTATATAGAGGGAGATCTTTATTTACGAGCTGTTCTTGAAGTGCAACCGTCGCCGTTGAAATGACGATTTTTCGATTGTTGAGTACTGCAACAGGAATCGTTGCCATTAAGTAAGCCAGTGATTTGCCGATCCCTGTCCCGGCTTCTGCAACGATCATGCGATTACTTTTGTGGTATTGACCACAAAGTGTCTTCGCTATTTCTGCAACAAGGTAATTTTGAGCACGTCTAGGTACAAAGTTGTCCAACTGATCTTGGAGGTTTTGATAACTGGTGCGAATAGAATTTTGAATTTTAGTAGTTAGCATACTGTGACCTACGTAACGGAGCGAGGATAGTAGCACATATCACTAGTCGGTACATTTACGGCGAAATAGCTTGCTTTTGAATCAAATGTAGATCTTGTTCACAAAAAAAAACTGAACCATCAGGAACTTAACGATTTTATTTATGTTGCGAAATATAAATATTAAAAAAGACTGGCTTGCAGGTGTTAAATTCTGAAATTTGGCTTCATTATGAACTGTTGATGGTTTTAAGTTCTGTTTGTTACATTTTTTGGATTATTATATTTGCTGATAAAACTAAGGATAAGCTGCTCGTAAAATGATGAAAAAAAATGTAAGCTATTGATTTTAAGGGTTTTGTGTTTTTTTTAGGTTTGTTTTTAGTTTATTTGACACGCAGGATAATCTTTTGCAATCTAGACCTCGAAATTTAGTGACGGTGATTAACCAACAAAGAGTGGTAATGACCAGTCGCAATAAATAAAAGGGAACCGGGCAAGGATCTCCCATTCTTAGAAAAGGCAGTGGATTTATTATGAAAAAGACTCTATTAGCGCTAGCTATCGCAGCGGTATCAACTTCTGCGTTTGCAGTTGAAACAAGCTCTCAAAACTCTAAGCCAGTTTTTGAATTCGACGACATGCATAAAGACCAATTCTCTGTGTCTGGTGCATGGGGTGTTGGTGGTTACTACGACACAGGTACTAAAGCATTCTACGATGATTGGGCTACTGGTCTAACTCTTGCTATTAGCTACAAAAACAACCGTTGGGTTGGTTACTTCGAAACTGACCTAGAGCTAAACTACAGCTCTGATGAGCAAAAAGTTGATATCCAATCAGGCCCTTCTACTGACGTAGATAAAGCATGGTTGGGTTTTACTACTGATGCTGGTGTTATCTCTCTTGGTTGGGAAAATGATACAGCACTAGATAAAGTTGATGGCGCTGGCGACATGACTTATGAATTCGGTGCTTCTGCTGGTGATGCTTCTGATGGCTTCAATGTAGCTAAATTCCAAGGTGCTACTTCTGGTATCGCTTACGGTATCTCTGTTTTCGATACTGATGATAACCGCGATAAAGGCGAAATGGGCTACAATGGTTACATCGGTGTAGAGCAAGAAATGTTTAACATCTACGCTGGCTACGAAGCTCGTGAAGACTCTGATTACACAGTAACTTCTGTTTCTGGTAACGTAACTCTAGACAAACTAAAACTAGGTCTTAACGCTTGGATTGATGATGGTAAAGTTGGTGTTGAAAACAACACAACTGACCTAAAACTAACAGGCTTCTACGCTTCTGCTGGTTACGCACTAACAGAGCAACTTACTCTAGCTGCTGGTTACGCAACTAACACTACTGAGTCTAACGTTGCTTCAGATATCGACCAGTCTTACATGAACGTTGCTGCTATGTACACTCTTAGCGACAAAATTGACATGGGTATCGATATCAAACAAGAGCTAGACTCTGGTTTCGATAACGTTGATGAAGAAACTCACGTATTCGCAGCTGCTTACTACTACTTCTAATAGTCTAACTCTTAGTTAAGTAAAGCTGTAAAAGCCAGTCTTAGGACTGGCTTTTTTGTGCCTGAAATTTATCAACGCATATAAAAATGGCCGCTTATATAGCGACCATTTCTCTACTTATCGAATTATTACTCTAGATCTCTTTCCACTCACCAGGCTGGAGCTGACCCACGTTCATATTACCCATTGAATAGCGAATAAGTCGCAGGGTAGGGAAGCCGATATTTGCTGTCATTCGTCTTACCTGACGGTTACGCCCTTCAATGATAGTAATCGCTAACCATGTTGTCGGTATTGCCGCTCTGAAACGCACTGGCGGGGTTCTTTCCCACACAACAGGTTCAGACATCACCTCAACCTGAGCAGGCAGTGTCATACCGTCTTTTAGCTCGACACCTTTTCTCAATTTATCTAAATCTTCCTCAGAAGGTGCGCCTTCAACCTGTACCCAGTAAGTCTTTGGGGATTTTGAGTTGGGTTGAGTGAGCTTCGCTTGAAATATCCCATCATTGGTCAAGACCATTAACCCTTCGCTGTCGCGGTCAAGGCGACCTGCAGCATAAACGTCTTTCACTGGAATAAAGTCAGCTAGCGTTTTTCTCCCTTCGCCATCTGTAAATTGGCTGAGAGTATCGAAAGGCTTGTTGAACAGAATTACTTTGCGATCTTCGAGTGCCACCTTAGGTTTCGCATTGGTAGGTTTACCTTTATATCGGTGCTTACTGGAGTGCGTTTTTTTGTACGAACTGCCAGTGTTATTTTTATCACTGCTTCGGTTCTGTCTATTACCGCTTTGTTTTAATTTGGCGCCAGAACGAGCCGGTTTGTCTGAATGAGATGCGCTGCGTGAGCGAGTAGACATGTTAACTACCTTGCAAAAATGTAAACGAAGTGTGCTGAAAAGTTTTCACTGAAACGGAATTGAGCTATCATTTGCGCGCCTAAAAGACACAAAATAGAACAAGTTTATGGACTCTTGAGCCTGATTTGTTTAATTATACCTACGTGTTTTATTATAACAACGCACTCACGGATTTGGTTCATGCGGTCATTAGATTGCATGAAAAATAAGATAGAGTACGACTATCGAGTAAGCAGTTTTCACTTTTAGAGTGGCTTACTGGTCAATTTATAACACTCTCACTATTCAAGTGAGCTTGTAAGAACTATAGGGAAATTTCATGCCTACTGAAAAACCAACGATCATCTATACCATTACAGACGAAGCTCCGGCGCTAGCAACTTACTCTCTGCTGCCAATCATTCAATCTTTTACAGCTTCTTCTGGTATTAACGTTGATACTCGCGACATTTCACTTGCAGGGCGCATTATTGCCAACTTCCCTGACTACTTGAACGAAGAGCAACGTATTGGTGATGCATTAGCAGAACTAGGTGAATTGGCTAAGACACCTGAAGCGAATATTATCAAGCTTCCAAACATCTCTGCATCTGTACCTCAGCTGCAAGCAACAATCAAAGAACTACAGTCAAAAGGCTACGCACTTCCAAACTACCCAGAAGAAGCAAACACTGACGAAGAGAAAGCAGTAAAAGCGACTTACGATAAGATCAAGGGTAGTGCAGTAAACCCAGTATTGCGCGAAGGTAACTCAGACCGTCGTGCACCACTTTCAGTTAAAAACTACGCGAAGAAGAACCCACACTCAATGGGTGCATGGTCTGCAGATTCTAAGTCGCACGTTTCAAGTATGGACGACAAAGACTTCTTCGGTAGTGAAAAGTCAGTAACCATTGAAGGTGCTACAGACGTTAGCATCGAATTCGTTGGCAAAGATGGCGCAAAGAAAACACTGAAGCCAGCTTTTGCACTGCAAGATAAAGAGATCATTGATGCGTCAGTGATGAACAAGGCTGCTTTAGTTGCATTCTTTGAAAAAGAAATCGCATCGGCTAAAGAGCAAGGCGTACTGCTTTCTCTTCACATGAAAGCAACCATGATGAAAGTATCTGACCCAGTGATCTTTGGTCACGCGGTTAAGGTTTACTACAAAGACGTATTCGCTAAGCACGGTCAGTTATTTGAAGAGTTAGGTGTTGATGTTAACAACGGCATCGGTGATGTCTACGCGAAGATTGCAGCGCTTCCTCAAGAACAAAAAGAAGCAATCGAAGCTGATCTACAAGCGGTATACGAGACGCAGCCACCATTAGCGATGGTTGATTCGGACCGTGGCATTACTAACCTACACGTACCAAGCGACATCATTGTTGACGCATCTATGCCTGCAATGTTGCGTTCTTCTGGCCAAATGTGGGATCCAGAAGGTAAGCAAAAAGATACCAAAGCAATGATCCCAGATCGTAGCTACGCGAGCATTTATCAAGCGGTTATTGATTTCTGTAAAGAGAACGGCGCGTTCGATCCAACAACGATGGGTAGCGTACCAAACGTTGGCTTGATGGCTCAAAAAGCCGAAGAGTACGGTTCTCACGATAAGACTTTCATCCTTGAAGCTGCTGGTCAGGTTCAAGTTGTTGACGCTGCAGGCGCTGTGCTTCTAGAGCAAGACGTAGAGGAAGGCGATATCTTCCGTATGTGTCAGGTTAAAGATGCACCAATCCAAGACTGGGTTAAGCTTGCGGTAACGCGTGCTCGTGCATCGGGTGTTCCAGCGGTATTTTGGTTAGATGCGTCTCGTGCACATGATGCTCAGCTTATTAAGAAAGTTGAAGCGTACCTTCCTGAATACGATACCGATGGTCTTGAAATTAAGATCCTTGCTCCACTTGAAGCGACTCAATACTCACTGGTTCGTATCAAAGGAGGCCTAGATACAATTTCGGTTACTGGTAACGTATTACGTGATTACCTAACAGACTTGTTCCCGATTCTAGAGCTTGGTACATCAGCTAAGATGCTATCGATTGTTCCACTAATGAACGGTGGTGGTCTGTTTGAAACAGGTGCTGGCGGCTCTGCTCCTAAGCACGTGCAACAAGTAGAGAAAGAAAACCACCTGCGTTGGGATTCCCTAGGTGAATTCTTGGCATTGGCTGCATCTCTAGAGCACCTGAGCGTAGTAACAGGTAACGCTAAAGCACAAGTTCTTGCTGATGCGCTTGATAAAGCAACAGGTGAGTTCCTTGATAACAACAAGTCTCCTTCACGCCGAGTAGGTGAGCTTGATAACCGTGGTAGCCATTACTACCTAGCAGCTTACTGGGCTAAGGCGCTTGCTGAGCAAACGGCTGATGCTGATCTTGCTGCTGAGTTCGCAGGTGTGGCAAGTCAACTAGCTGAAAGTGAAGAAGCTATTGTTGCAGAGCTGAACAACGCTCAAGGTGTGGCTGGCGACTTAGGTGGTTACTACCTACTTGACGATGCATTGGTTTCAACACTAATGCGCCCAAGCTCAACGCTAAACGCGTTTATTGATGCATAGTGATTGGGCTCATCGTTAGTCAGTCATGAACGTGATTTGCTAACGAGTTGCTTAGTCTGACAGATAAGTTATAGATAAAGTCAAAACCAAAGACGCTTTAACGAAAACGTTAAAGCGTCTTTTTTGTTCATCTATAATACTCCTAAGATCTAACTTAATAAGAGTACATCCTCAAACGAATTGTCTAGTGAGCAACTTTAGAGATCCCAAAACGAAAAAACCGCTCACGTAATCCTGTATTACAGGTATTAAATGAGCGGTTTCAATATTCTGTTTACCAGTCAGCCTTTAATGAAGATTGACGGAGGTTAACATGAGTTGGCATTCGCCTATTTTGCGGCGCTGCCTTCTACAGGAACAACGGAGCTAGCATGCGAGCCTTTAGGTCCACTTTCTACTTCATAGTCGACCTGCTGACCCGCCTTCAAGGTTCGATAACCTTCCATTTGTATTGTGGAGTAGTGCGCGAAAATATCGCCGTCTTCACCTTCTGGACAAATAAAGCCAAACCCTTTGGCATTGTTAAACCATTTTACTGTACCTGTAGCCATGCTATACATCCCTCATGCATTTTGTTACTAACGTTGTTATATCAATTGTTGTAAGTGCGATTGATATCATTCCTACCAGCTAAAGAATTTCAGCTAATAGCTTGAATCTCGTACATTGCTTACGGAAATTAACGCTACCCTGCGTAATTATTCCTTATTGTTAATTTTTGAAGCGTGTTACTGATCTTAAATCATGTTGCAAAAATGTATTAAAAAACCTTTTAGCTCCAATGTAGCTAATGATTGAGCACAGTCAATAGTAAATTGGTATAAAAGTGATCAATTTTAATAACAAATCACATTCGAGATTAACTGCAAACTATTAACTAAATAGTAACTTAGCAGTGATCTTATCGTTAGTATCAATAGTTATGGCGTCTTTTTAATCAATCACATATGTTAATCCTGTTAATCGAGATCTTTTATTTGCAGCGATGGAAATGGTGGATTAGGCTCAGTATAGAGGGATATTTTTTGGTACTGTTTCTCGGTGCAGTTTCTTAGTACACCGTAAAGCGTGAATGTGGTAAATTTGAGTTAGGTAAACACTCACGACTTCCGAAAAATAACCCTTAGCAAAGCGATATGAGCAGAAACTTTGAATGGGCATCTCCAGGCTCAGATTTACTGGAGAAAGAAGCAACAAAAGTAAAGCCACCGGCGATGTATAACGTTGTGTTAAATAACGATGATTACACGCCCATGGACTTTGTAATCGAGATCCTAGAGCGATTCTTCTCACTAGATATCGAAAAAGCAACGGAAGTGATGCTCAAGGTTCATTATGAAGGTAAAGCTATATGCGGCACATACAGTGCTGAAATAGCGGAAACAAAGGTAGCGCAGGTCACGATGTACTCAAAGGAAAATGAGCATCCGCTACTATGTACAATGGAGCAAGTATAAATTGCTCGAACAACACTGTTGTTCCCTTAGGAGGTACTTATGCTAAATAAAGAATTAGAGACGAGTTTAAATGGCGCATTTGCTCGTGCGCGAGACAAGCGACATGAATTCATGACTGTCGAACACCTCCTACTAGCATTATTAGAAAATGATGCGGCCAAGGAAGCGCTCCAAGCTTGTCAGGCTGATCTCGATGCTCTTCGCAATGAGCTCGATATTTTTATCGATCAAACGACCCCACTTATCCCTGAAAGCGACGAAACTCGCGAAACTCAGCCTACGTTGAGCTTTCAACGAGTACTTCAACGCGCTGTTTTTCATGTTCAATCTTCAGGTCGCAGCGAAGTAACAGGTGCAAATGTACTTGTGGCTATTTTTAGTGAGCAAGAATCTCACGCGGCATATCTTCTTAAGAAAAACGACATCAGTCGCTTAGATATTGTTAACTTCATCTCACACGGTATTACCAAAGCCAGCAACGAAGGCGACAGCCCTTCATCATCTGATTCATTTGGTGGTGCAGAAAATGCTGAAGAAGCTAATTCAGAAGACCGTTTAGAAAACTTTGCTACCAACCTAAACGAAGTAGCGAAGCAGGGCAATATTGACCCACTAATCGGTCGTGACAAAGAGCTAGAACGTACTATCCAAGTTCTGTGTCGTCGTCGTAAGAACAACCCTCTGTTAGTGGGTGAAGCGGGTGTAGGTAAAACTGCCATCGCGGAAGGTCTTGCATGGCGCATCGTTGAAGGACAAGTGCCTGAAATCATTCAGAGCAGCGTAATTTATTCTCTAGATATCGGTTCACTGTTAGCAGGAACGAAATATCGTGGTGACTTTGAGAAACGTTTTAAAGCGATTCTTAAGCAACTCGAGAAAGAAGAAGACGCGATTCTGTTCATCGATGAGATCCACACCATTATTGGTGCTGGTGCTGCCTCTGGTGGTCAGGTTGATGCGGCAAACTTAATTAAACCGCTACTAAGCAGCGGCAAATTGCGCTGTATCGGTTCAACAACGTACCAAGAGTACAGCAGTATTTTTGAGAAGGAGCGTGCTTTAGCTCGTCGCTTCCAGAAAATCGATATTATTGAACCATCGCTAGATGATACGACTAAGATTCTGATTGGCTTGAAGCCAAAATACGAAGCTCACCACGAAGTGCGCTACACCAACAAAGCGTTGCGTGCTGCTGTGGAACTGTCAGCTAAATACATCAATGAACGTCACCTTCCTGATAAGGCCATTGACGTAATCGATGAAGCGGGCGCTCGCAGTCGTTTGGCACCTGCAAGCCGTCGTAAGAAAACGGTAAGCGTGGCTGATATTGAGTCAATGGTTGCGAAAATGGCGCGAATTCCTGAAAAATCAGTATCATCTTCAGACAAAGATACGTTGCAGAAACTGGACGACCGCATGAAAATGTTGGTGTTCGGACAAGACCCAGCTATCGACGTATTGAGCGAAGCGATCAAGCTGACCCGTGCTGGATTGGGTGCTGACAATAAACCGGTTGGTTCATTCCTATTCGCAGGACCTACTGGTGTAGGTAAAACCGAGGTTACCGTTCAGCTGTCTAAACTGATGGGTATTGAGCTTCTGCGCTTTGATATGTCTGAGTACGGTGAGCGTCATTCTGTGAGCCGCTTGATTGGTGCTCCTCCTGGTTATGTCGGTTACGATCAAGGTGGTCTGCTAACTGACGCCGTAATCAAGAACCCACACTCTGTTGTGTTACTGGATGAAATTGAAAAAGCTCACCCAGATATCTTCAACCTGCTACTGCAGGTGATGGATAACGGCACACTAACAGATAACAACGGCCGTAAAGCGGATTTCCGTAACGTGATTCTAGTGATGACAACCAACGCGGGTGTGGCTGAAACTGAGAAGAAATCGATCGGCCTGATCCAACAAGATCATGCACCAGATGCGATGGGCGAAATCAAGAAGGTGTTTACTCCTGAATTCCGTAACCGTCTTGATAACGTCATCTGGTTCAACAGCTTGGATCCAAGCGTGATTAGCCAAGTAGTCGACAAGTTCATTGTTGAGCTTCAGGTTCAACTGGACGCACGTGGCGTATCTCTAGAGGTTTCTGAAGATGCTCGTCACTGGCTGGCAGACAAAGGCTACGACAAGACCATGGGCGCTCGTCCTATGGGACGTGTGATTCAAGAGAAGCTTAAGAAGCCCCTTGCGAATGAATTGCTGTTTGGTAGCTTGGTTGATGGCGGTACGGTGAAAGTATCTCTGAAGAAAGACGAGCTTGACTTCATCTATGTTGGTGCAAAAGAAGAGGTTATGCACTAACCGATTATTAGATCGTTCAAGAGTTTAACTATAAAACGCATGACTTAGGTTGTGCGTTTTTTTATGCTTGCGAGATGCGAGATGCGAGATGCGAGATGCGAGATGCGAGATGCGAGATGCGAGATGCGAGATGCGAGATGCGCGAGATAGGTTTTGCTAAAGGGCGATGTTCAGGCGATAAAAAACGGAGCATTAAGCTCCGCTTCTTATTGTATTCGCTAATTAATAATTAACGAGCACGGAAGACGATGCGGCCTTTAGAAAGGTCGTATGGAGTCATCTCAACAGTTACTTTATCACCAGTAAGAATACGGATGTAGTTCTTACGCATTTTACCAGAGATGTGTGCTGTCACTACGTGACCGTTTTCAAGCTCAACACGGAACATTGTGTTTGGTAGAGTATCAAGGACAGTGCCTTGCATCTCGATTACGTCTTCTTTAGCCATCTAATCCTCTTTCGAAATTTGGCGGTTTTCAACGGCTTGATTGTGCCGTTAAAATCAAAATATGTAAAGTTGTCGCGTATTCTACCCTTGCCACCGCTGATTTACTAGCCTTTGATGACGTTGAAATCGTACTTTATAGTTCATCGCAGGGCATTCATCGATTTGATAACCCAAATATAACCACTGTTTTTGCTCTTTCTGGGCATGTTGGATCTGGAATAGAACGCCAAGTGTTCCCATCGAAATGTCGATATCAGGATCGAAGAAAGTATAAAACGCGCTCGTACAGTGAGACATGATGTCGGTTACGGCGATACCGACCAACTTGTTCTCATCATAGATGTGCATGAATTTTGTACTAAGCCACTCATTTTTAGAGAATTGTAGAAATTCTTCTTTCTTTGGTGGATACATGGTTCCCGAACGGTGACGAGCGGTGATATAGCGGCTGTATAAGTCAAACCAGTTGTCATCCATTTCATCTTTCAGCTCCCAACGCAGTGATTTTCCCTTGTTAAGGATTCGTCGCTGGCTTTTGGAAAGCTTGACCTCTGGGATTGAAAGCCGAATAGCTTGGCATGCTGAGCAATTATCGCAATGTGGCTTATAAATGGTTGCTCCACTGCGGCGAAATCCATTCGCAAGCAGAACTTCATAGTTATCTGAGGTGTGCATGTGTTCGTCAAGCGTAACCGCCACTCTTTCTTCTAGGTGAGGTAAGTAGCTGCAAGCGTGGTTGTCTGTTAATCCAATTCTGATTTGTTGTAAATCTGGATTCATTAAGGCATTTCCTTTAGCCATTGGGTTTGAAAGCATGCATCGTCAACGGAGAACTCTTTGAGCAATTGCAGAGAACCTAGGAATTCATCCCTATCAACCTCGATAGCGCCTAAGGATTCCAAGTGAGGGTTCATGACCTGACAATCAATCAGTTGTCCGCCGAATTGTGTAAAGTGTTCACAAAAATACCACAGCGCAATTTTAGAGGCATTGGTCTTCAGGCTAAACATCGATTCACCGCAAAAGACTTGGCCTCTTTGTAAGCCGTAAAGCCCGCCGATCAGTTTATCGTCTTGCCAAACCTCAACCGAGTGGCAGAAACCTAATGAAGCGAGCTTGCGATAGGCTAACTGCATGTCGCTGTTTAACCAAGTTTCTTCTTCGGGTCTTAGTGAAGAGCAATAACCAATTACTCTGTCCGTCGCTTGGTTGATGCTGACACGATAATTGTGTTTTCTTTGAAACTTTTTAAGACTTTTTGACGGTTCGAATGTCTTAGGATTAAATACCGCTCGCGGTGCAGGGCTCCACCAAAGTATAGGCTCACCTGGGCCATACCATGGAAATATCCCTTGGCTATAAGCGTTTAAAATTCGCATTGGTGATAAATCACCACCGAAGGCGAGCAGACCGTTGGGTTCATCAAGCGCGTCGAAGGGCGAAGGAAACTCTATACTAGTAGTATCAAGTTCGGTTAGGTATATAGTCATAAGTACCGCATTACAGATTAATCACTGACCAAGAGGTCTTTAGGAGTTTTACCATGAAGAAGTTGCTTTGGATTTTACTTGTTTTGCCTATGTTGGCAAATGCAGCTTACAACAGAAACGAAGCTCGACCAGTGAACGAAGTAGTTTATGGTGAGATCGATACGGTTAGATACATCACTCAACAAGAGATCGTTGAATCGAAAGCGAATGGTTGGGAAACCTTATTAGGTGCGGCGATTGGTGGCTTGATTGGTAATCAGTTTGGCGGCGGCACCGGTAAAGAAGTGGCGACAGCTGTCGGTGCAGTAGCAGGTGCGGGTATTGCTCGTAACCGAGGTAACACACAGTATAAAGTTGAGTACAAACTGGTCGAGTTACTGGTCAAAACCAAAGACGACAAGTTGGTCAACATCATCCAAGATGTCGATAACTCGATGTTGTTCAACCGAGGCGATGATGTACGAATTCTCTATTTTTCAGATGGTGTTCGAGTTGATATCGCGTACTAGTATGTAAATGCAATTGATTGGCTAATTAATCATCGGTTTGAGCGGGATTAGCTCTGGAGTTCGTTGGAAAAGTTCGTTAGTCTGCAAGTACGAAGAATTATTCATCACCCGAAAATAAATACGCGCCAGTGACTTCGGGTGGTACAAGGACTATAAGATTTAATGGAAAGCCTTACGTTACAACCAATTCAAAAAGTGAACGGGGAAGTTAACCTACCTGGTTCAAAAAGTGTTTCCAACCGTGCACTTCTTTTGGCTGCACTTTCTACGGGAACCACTCGCCTAACAAACTTACTAGACAGTGATGATATTCGTCATATGTTGAATGCATTGACGCAGCTAGGTGTTGATTACCAGTTGTCTGCAGACAAAACCGTTTGTGAAGTGACAGGTGTTGGTGGTGCATTCTCAAGTGATAAAGCTCTAGAGCTTTTCTTAGGTAACGCGGGTACGGCGATGCGTCCGCTGGCGGCTGCACTATGTTTAGGTCGCGGTGAATACGTTCTGACTGGTGAGCCGCGCATGAAAGAGCGCCCAATTGGCCACTTAGTAACGGCACTGAGAGAAGCCGGTGCCGACGTTGAATACTTAGAGAACGAAAACTATCCACCATTGAAGATCACAGGTACAGGCCTGAAGAGTGGTACGGTTTCAATCGACGGTTCTATCTCTAGCCAGTTTTTGACTGCATTTTTGATGGCTGCACCTCTGGCGGAAGGCGAAGTGACCATCAAAATTGACGGTGAATTAGTTTCTAAACCTTACATCGATATCACGCTACACATTATGAAACAATTTGGTGTGGACGTGATCAATAATGACTACCAAGAGTTCGTGATTCCGACAGGGCAATCTTACACAGCTCCGGGCGACTTCTTAGTAGAAGGTGATGCATCATCTGCGTCATATTTCCTTGCAGCTGCTGCTATCAAAGGTGGTGAGATTAAGGTCACTGGTATTGGTAAAAACAGTATCCAGGGTGATATCCAATTCGCTGATGCGCTTGAGAAAATGGGTGCGGAAATCGAATGGGGTGACGACTATGTTATTTCTCGTTGTGGCGAGCTGAAAGGCATTGATATGGACTATAACCATATTCCAGATGCTGCGATGACTATTGCGACAACAGCATTGTTTGCGAAAGGCACAACGGCAATCCGTAATGTCTACAACTGGCGTGTGAAAGAGACAGATCGCTTGGCGGCAATGGCAACAGAGCTACGTAAAGTCGGAGCCGAGGTTGAAGAGGGTGAAGATTACATCATTGTTAACCCTGTGGCTGAACTGACTCACGCGGCGATTGATACTTACGATGATCACCGTATGGCTATGTGTTTCTCGCTGGTTGCTTTGAGCGATACGCCTGTGACGATTAATGATCCAGGTTGTACGTCAAAGACATTCCCTGATTACTTCGATAAGTTGAAAATGCTGAGCCAGTAAAGGTTCAGGAACTAAAAAAGCTTGCCTAAATGGCAAGCTTTTTAATTATTGCTGAATTGTAAATTCTTTCGAAAGGTGGTGCGCTAAGTATTTAAACATGTTAAATACCGCGGTTGTATTCTCGGTCGGCATTCCATTGCTATCTAAGAAGTATTCACCTTTGAAGACGAGTACATCGTCTTTTTCTACTACGCTGTTTGCGCGCATGCCTTCAATGTAGTCATCATGTGATTGGATAATTTGGTTTGCGATAAGCAGTAAATCAAATTCTGCTATTACTTTCTTTGTCATGAGTTTATCTCTGATAACTGAATATAACGTTGAGTTTATGGTGTCGAACTAGAAATTCAATGATTTCACAACCGATTAAGAGAGTCTTTTCAAACATCCACAATTTATTTTGTGATTTACGGCAAAAATAATTGAATGGGGCTCGCGTTAGATTCGCGGACAAGCTTAGTATGAGCCCGTTTAGACGTAATGCCTGATGAATAGGCTCTTGCAAGTATTCTTAGTGAGTACTTTATAGCTTCTTTATATTGTGACCCTTTTATCTGTGAGTCGTCGAATTGTCGAGCGATCAGATCCAATTTTGAAAAAAGCGGTTGATCTTCTAGTAATCTCGCACAATAGTAAAAAAAGAAGCAATGAATTTAGAATATCATGCGTAAAAGCCCACAAGCTAAATTGTTGGTGCTGAAGCATCGTGATTAAGGACGTTAGAGTCAATATGGGTAAATCGCTCGTTATAGTGGAGTCGCCAGCCAAGGCTAAAACTATCAATAAATATCTTGGCAAAGACTTTGTCGTTAAGTCGAGTGTAGGTCACGTTCGTGATTTACCAACGGCGGGTCAAAGTACTGGTCAAAAGGCTGCTGCAGTTTCAACCAAGGGTATGAGCCCAGAAGATAAAGCTCGTATCAAAAAAGAAAAAGATCGCAAAGCTCTTATCAAAAAGATGGGTATTAACCCGTATAAAGAGTGGGAAGCGAACTACCAAATCCTACCTGGTAAAGAAAAAGTCGTTGCTGAATTGCAAAAACTTGCTGAGAACGCAGACCATGTTTATCTCGCAACCGATTTGGACCGCGAAGGAGAAGCTATCGCATGGCACCTTCGTGAGATCATCGGCGGCGATGAAACGCGATACAAGCGAGTGGTTTTTAACGAAATCACCAAGAATGCTATTCAACAAGCTTTCGAAACACCAGGCGAGCTAAACATCGATGGCGTAAACGCTCAACAAGCACGACGTTTTATGGACCGTGTTGTTGGCTTTATGGTGTCACCTCTGCTTTGGAAAAAAGTAGCACGAGGCCTATCCGCTGGCCGTGTTCAATCAGTAGCGGTAAAACTACTGGTAGAGCGTGAGCGCGAGATCAACGCCTTTATCCCTGAAGAGTTCTGGGATGTGCATGCTGATACTAAAACAGCAGAGAAAACCGATTTTAGACTGCAAGTAGCGCAGAAAGACGGTGTTGCGTTTAAACCTGAAAATGAAGCGCAAACACAAGCTGCTGTTAGCGTTTTAGAAAAAGCGCAATACGAAGTATGTAAACGTGAAGACCGCCCAACCAAGAGTAAGCCGTCTGCACCTTACATCACGTCGACGCTGCAACAAGCTGCGAGTACCCGTCTTGGTTATGGCGTAAAGAAAACCATGATGCTGGCTCAACGCTTGTATGAAGCGGGTTACATTACTTATATGCGTACTGACTCTACTAACTTGAGTTCAGAAGCTGTAGAAGCCGCTCGTGAATACATTGGTTCTGAGTACGGCGCGCAATATCTTCCACCTAAAGCACTTGTATACGGCAGCAAAGAGGGCGCTCAAGAGGCCCACGAAGCGATTCGTCCTTCAAGTGTAGATGTTAAGTCGGAAGACCTAAACGGCGTAGACGCAGACGCACACAAGCTTTACTCGCTAATTTGGAATCAATTCGTAGCGTGTCAAATGACGCCAGCTCAATACGATTCAACGACAGTAAGCGTTAAAGCAGATGAGTACACGTTAAAAGCGAAAGGTCGTATCCTTAAATTTGATGGTTGGACTCGTGTTCAGCGTCCAATGGGTAAGAACGAAGATACGATCCTTCCAGCAGTTCAGATCGGCGATAAGCTTGACCTGATCGCGCTAGACCCTAAACAGCACTTCACTAAGCCACCGGCTCGTTTCACTGAAGCGGCGCTAGTTAAAGAGCTTGAGAAGCGTGGTATTGGTCGTCCTTCAACATACGCATCAATCATCTCGACGATTCAAGACCGCGGTTATGTAAAAGTTGAACAGCGTCGTTTCTATGCTGAGAAGATGGGTGAAATTGTTACTGACCGTCTAGATGGTAGCTTTAACGACCTAATGAACTACGACTTCACTGCTCGTATGGAGCAGAAGTTGGACCAAATCGCAGAAGGCGAAGCAAGCTGGAAAGGCGTGCTAGATAACTTCTTCGAAGACTTTACTGGCGATTTGGAAAAAGCTGATTTAGACGAAGACGCTGGTGGCATGAAGCCAAATCATATCGTGGAAACTGATATTGAGTGTCCGACTTGTAGCCGTAAAATGGGTATTCGTACGGCTTCGACAGGCGTATTCCTTGGTTGTTCTGGCTATGCACTTCCACCAAAAGAGCGTTGTAAGACAACAATCAACCTTGGTGATGAAGAAGGCATTATCAACGTGCTTGAAGAAGACGTTGAAACAGCAGCACTTCGAGCTAAAAAGCGTTGTCCTATTTGTGAAACGGCAATGGATGCTTATCTAATCGATGATAAGCGTAAGATGCACGTATGTGGTAATAACCCGAACTGTGAAGGTTATGTGGTTGAGCACGGCGAATTTAAAGTGAAAGGCTACGATGGTCCACTTGTTGAGTGTGACAAGTGTGGTTCTGACATGGTTCTGAAGAACGGTCGTTTTGGTAAATACATGGACTGTACGAGTGAAGACTGTAAGAACACTCGTAAGATTCTGAAAAATGGCGAAGTTGCGCCACCGAAAGAAGACCCGGTACATTTCCCTGAACTTCCGTGTGAAAATTCAGACGCGTACTTTGTTCTTCGTGACGGTGCTTCTGGTCTATTTATGGCTGCGAGCAACTTCCCTAAATCACGTGAAACGCGTGCACCGTTAGTGGAAGAGCTGGTTCGCTTTAAAGACCGTATCTCACCTAAGTTTCAATACCTAGCATCAGCACCAGTTGCTGACCCTGATGGTAAGCCGACAGTGGTTCGTTTTAGTCGTAAGACCAAAGAAAACTACGTTCGTACTGAAGTAGATGGAAAACCGTCCGGTTGGACTGCGTTGTACATCGACGGTAAGTGGGAAGTTACGGATAAGCGCAAAAAACCTAAAGAGAAGTAACTGAACGTTATCGATGAAAAAGCAGCCTAATGGCTGCTTTTTTTGATCTCAATATGACTAAATATGCAACGTGTTGATTTGGTGTTTCGTCGACGAGAATTTATTAAATTCACACTGTAAAATAAATAAAGGTAATTAATCACATCTTCTTATGTAACTTTAACGAGAATGTAACTTAATTAAAATATTGTAACTCACAGAACAGTGTTTAGTTGTATACCTGATGTGTGTCGGGTGTTAATGTAATGTTTCGCCCGCACGGTGTAATGTGAGCTGCTTTAAGTCTTAGGAAAGCAATCAGCTTACGTACCACAGAATGGCGTATTAAAAATTGAATTCGGCCGAAAAGTCGATAACGTATATAAAACCAAGTGCAAAGAATAGTGCACACATAACAACGTTTGGCTTAGGATATTGTCACTGTATGTGAATGGATATTCGCTAAATACCGAAATAAGTGTTGGTGCTCATCCCCCAGAGGAAGATACCTCTACGAGTACTAACATCGACAAGCTATAGATATATGGAGAATAAAATGGCTGGTGTATTGGGAATGATTCTTGCTGGTGGTGAAGGCTCACGCTTAAGACCTTTAACTGAATCTCGCAGCAAACCCTCGGTTCCTTTCGGTGGTAGTTACCGCTTAATTGATTTCGCTCTGAACAACTTCGTCAATGCTGATCTGATGAAGATCTACGTATTGACACAATTTAAGTCACAATCACTGTTCCACCATATGAAAAAAGGTTGGAATATCAGTGGTATAACAGACCGTTTTATCGACCCAATTCCTGCGCAAATGCGTAAAGGAAAGCGTTGGTATGAAGGCACAGCAGATGCTATCTACCAAAACATGGGCTTTATGGAGCTGGAAGAACCAGATCAAGTTTGTATTTTTGGTTCAGACCATATCTATAAAATGGACATCAAACAGATGCTTGATTTCCATAAAGAAAAGAAAGCAGCGCTAACAGTATCAGCATTGCGCATGCCGCTTGCTGAAGCATCAGAATTCGGTGTTATCGAGGTTGATGCTGATGGCCGTATGATTGGCTTTGAAGAGAAACCTGCAAATCCGAAGTCGATTCCGGGCGACCCAGAATCAGCGCTCGTTTCAATGGGCAACTACGTGTTCGAAGCGAAAGAGCTTTTTGCTGAACTAACGGAAGATGCTGATAGAGAAGGTTCGACACACGATTTCGGTAAAGACATTATTCCAAACATGTTCCCACGTGGTGATGTGTTTGTTTATGATTTCAGCACCAACCGTATTACTGGTGAGAAAGAAGAAGTTTACTGGCGCGATGTAGGTACGATTGACGCGTACTGGCAAGCGCATATGGACCTTCTTAAGAAAGATGCGCCATTCTCGCTATACAACCGTAAATGGCCTCTACACACTTATTACCCGCCACTGCCACCAGCTACGTTTACTGATTCGGCAAATGGTCGAATTCAGATTATTGATAGCCTTGTGTGTAGTGGTAGTTATGTACGTGGTTCGCGTATTGAAAAGAGTGTATTGGGCTTCCGTAGCAATATTGCATCAGCGTGTGATATTAGTGAGAGTATCTTACTCGGCGATGTGAAAGTGGGTGAGGGTTGTATCCTGCGTCGCGTTATCATTGATAAAGATGCAGACATCGCACCGGGTACACAAATTGGTGTCAATCTGACAGAAGACAAAAAGCATTACCACGTCTCTGACGATGGTGTGGTAGTGATTTCTAAAGGAGCACGAGTTGGTTACTAAGACTCTCTCGGTACTTTTTGTAGCGTCTGAAGTTGAAGGCTTGATTAAAAGTGGTGGCTTGGCTGATGTAGCCAAGGCACTACCGAAAGCGTTGCAAACACTCGAACAGGACGTTCGAGTGACTATCCCCGCATATAGAAATATTCCAAACATTGATTCAGCAGAAGTTATTTTATCGACTGAACTCGATCATTGGCCTCATACGGCTTACCAAGTTAAAAAACTGAGCGTAGAAGGCGTTCCAGTTTTTGGTATTGAATGTGCCAAATATTTCGACCGTCCAGAAATGTACGCAGAAAACAATCAAGCTTATGCTGATAACGGAGAGCGCTTCTCGTTCTTCAGTGCAGCCTGTCTTGATATGCTTCCTAAGCTTGGTTTTCAACCGGATATCATTAATGCAAACGACTGGCATACTGGTTTCGTTCCTTTCTTGCTTAAATCGCGTTATCAACAACACGATTTCTTTGAAAATACGCGCAGTGTTATCTCGATTCACAATGCGGTTTTCAAAGGTGTGTTTGCATACGACGAACTGCAATTTCTACCAGAGATGCACAGCTACAATGTGCCGGAAGCTTCAGTAAGTGACACTCATGTCACTATGCTAAGAGCTGGCGTGATGTGCGCAGATAAGGTGAACGCAGTAAGTCCTACCTATGCAGAAGAGTTGAAAACGGAATTAGGTAGCCATGGTATGGCAGCCGAATTCCAACACAGATCTGCGGATCTTTTCGGCATTTTGAATGGTTGTGATTACGGTGCTTGGAACCCGGAAACAGACGCTTTCCTTCCTCGTAAATACAAAGCGACCAAGCATAGTATGGCTCGCGGAAAATCAGCTTGTAAGCAAAAGCTGCAACAAGACGTGGGTTTACCCGTTGCCGATTGTGCGGTTTATGGCATGGTTTGTCGCTTGACGAATCAGAAAGGTGTTCATTACTTACTGCCTATCATCGAACAGTTCTTGAAAAATGATCTTCAGATTGTGATTGTCGGAACTGGCGATCCGGTTTTGGCGAGTCAACTGAAAGAGCTATCAGCGCTTCACTCAGACAAGTTTTCGTTCGTAGAAGCGTACAATAATGAACTTGCGCACTTGGTTGAAGCAGGCTCTGATTTCTTCTTGATGCCTTCGGAATTTGAACCGTGTGGTTTAAACCAAATCTACAGCATGGCTTACGGTACTTTGCCGATTGTTCGTTCTGTGGGAGGTTTAAAAGACAGCGTGAATGATTATGATGAGGATCCTGAAGTCGCGACTGGGCTTGCTTTTGAAGAGCCAACACCGCAAGCGCTATTAGCTGTGTTACATCGTTCATTGTTGCTTTATGCACAAAACCCATCTGAAATTAAGCGTGTCCAGCTTTATGCGATGCAGCAAGATTTTAGTTGGGAAGATGCGGCTAAAGAATACCTCACTATGTACCATTCAGCACTTTAACTTGTTGACTTAGCATTAAAATTAGCTGGCGGACAACAACAGCTCGTAATAAATGAAGGCGCTCTAATCGTAGAGTGCCTTTTTTGTTTCCTGGTCAGAGCACATCACGTTTACGAAGACAAAGCTTGCAAACTCATTTTAGTCAGGTAGAAAAGGTGGGGTAGGTATTCACATGACTAATGATAGGTTTGACACTATTATCACTTAAAGTTCTTAATAGCGTGATATCCTTAGTCATCGCCTCGTGATGAGGCACAGCTCCATTCCAATAATTAAAGCGATAGGTATGTCTGAGAGTTTACTATTTCATAAAACATTTACTCACCCTACGAGCGATGAGTGGGTTGTATTTGTGCATGGCGCAGGAGGTAGTTCCTCCATCTGGTTCAAGCAGATCAAAGCGTATAAACAGCACTTCAACTTACTTCTCATTGATCTGAGAGGGCATGGTAAATCAGACAATATACTTAAAGGGCTGATTTCGAATCGTTATACGTTTAAATCGGTGACGCTTGATATTCTTAAAGTGTTAGACCATCTTAAAATCCGTTCTGCACATTTCGTCGGCATGTCTTTGGGTACGATTATTGTGCGTAACGTTGCCGAATTAGCGGCCGGTCGTGTACGCTCAATGGTGCTGGGTGGTGCCGTGACTAAACTCAACACTCGTTCTCAAGTCTTAATCAAGCTGGGTAACCTCAGCAAGCACATCATTCCTTATATGTGGTTATACAGCCTTTTTGCTTACGTTGTTATGCCACAAAAAAGCCAGAAAGAGTCTCGTCACCTGTTTATCCGTGAAGCGAAAAAACTGTGTCAAAAAGAGTTTAAACGATGGTTTATATTAACGGCTGATGTAAACCCATTGATGAAATATTTCAAAGACAGAGAGTTGCCGATTCCGACTTTGTATTTGATGGGTGAGCGAGATTACATGTTCATCAAACCAGTTAAAGAAATGGTCGCAGCGCATGAGTCGAGCGAGCTAGTAGAGATTCCGAATTGTGGGCACGTATGTAACGTGGAAAACCCTGAAGAGTTTAATCAGCGTTCGATTGCGTTTATTCAAAAACAAATCCAGTGATTTTCTAGGCGCGAAATCAAAGATAATGATTGAATCGAATTGAAATAAAAACGGGAAGCTAATTTTAGCTTCCCGTTTTTATTTGGAGGAGGTATCGGCCTAATTGTCTTATAAGGTCACTGAAACTCTGCTATTCGGGTGAAGCAGCACCGCACTGCCAACAAGAGCCGAATTGCGCTTCGTTGACTTCATGACACTCACCACAACGCCACTCTTCATAGATGATAGAATCTTGCTGTTTTTGGTAGTCATTGACGATCGTGCGAGCTTTACTGGCCAATTCTGGCTCATATAACCACACGTAAGGGTCAGTTTCTGCCGTAAATGGGATTTCCCCTTTCAATCCGAATAACCCTTCACCACGGACTTCACAGGCAATATTCTCGCTTTCTAACAATCCACAGATGATATGAGCTTCTGTCGGATTCGATGCACTGAAGATTTTCATTGAAATAGAACCTTATTCGGCTATCTGTGTTATTTGGCTATTATAAATTATTCAGCTACGGGTGCTGAGCGAAACTTACTCATCAACCATTTAGCAACTATTGGGAATATCCCCAATAACGCAAATGACAATAGTACTGAAGGGGAGACGATGCCTGAAAGTGAATCAATTTCTGCGAGCTGAGTACCAGCATTCAAGAAAACCGCCGTCCCCGGTAACATCCCGATTTGACTCGTAATGTAATAACGACTCACTGACATCGGTGTTAAACCCATCAATAGGTTGATAAGGAAAAATGGGAATACAGGAATCAGACGCAGAGAAAATAAGTAAAATGCGCCGTCTTTTTCAACCCCCTTGTTAATCGTCGCCAATTTGTCACCAAACTTGGTTTGAATCCAGTCACGCAACAGGTAACGGCTACTTAAGAAGGCTAAGGTCGCACCGATCGCACTTGCGAAAGATACTAGCAGCAAGCTGTTCCAGAAACCAAATAGCGCGGCCCCTAATAGGGTTACAACAGCGGCACCGGGAATGGAGAAAGCTGTAATCATTACATACGCGATAAAATAGATAGCGGCAGCAGCAATAAAGTTGCTATCAATATAGTCATTTAACACAGCTTGTTGAGCCTTAGCATTTTCAAGCGTTAAGTACTGGCCGAAATTGATGCCTAACACCACGATGGTTACGACCAACACAATACCCAATATCATTTTCTTACTCATTGATACTTCCTCTAAATTTTCAATGCATACCGATAGTATAGATAGACAGGCAAAGCATAGATTAACTTTCATCAGATATAAAAAAAGCCGCAGTAAATGCGGCTTAGTTATGTATATAGATTGCACTGACAATGTTAATTGACCCGATTGATAAGCTCTTCGCGACGCTGCTGCGGTATAACAGACCAATGTGTACCATTGATCGCGCCTTCTAGCGCCCAAAGTAGTTCAATACTGACAGAAGACGCATGCGATTCTTTGATGGCGTTAAATGCGTTTACAGAGCCAGATTCATATAAACGTTCTACAGAATCGATCCCTGCCTTTTTCAACATACGCTCGGTAGCGAGTCGAAGATTAGGCAGATCTTTGAGTCGGGTCGGCTTAGCAGAAGACTGCTCAGCTTTTTCTTCTTTAGCAAAACCTAGAGACGTGGTTGCAAGTTGCAAGATTTTTTCTTGGTCTTGCCATAAGCCTTCAGGTAAAGCGAAATATTTAGTAACGACAGGGAAACCACGTTTTTTGTAGACGTATGGTTGAAACCCTTGTTGTTCGAATTGTTTCGTTGTGCCTCTGTCTGCGCGTATGTGCAACTGGTCATTTACAACCAGAGCAAACATAGTGTCATCAGCAAAAAGACCGAAGCCACCAAACATTGAGCGTGATTTTATTTTTCCTAGGGACTCAAATAACTTCATCGAGTCCTTTAGTATCGGTTTATCCATGTTATTTATCTCGGTGTATTTGAACTACGCCACCAAATAAGCAGGTCCGAGAGATTAGCAAAATGTTGCAATTACATTGTCAATAAGCCGTAAATTACTAAATTATTAGTAGTTACTGCATTTTGCCATCGGTAACCCCGCTACCATACCAACGAGTGGTTTAGGCCGGAAGCTTTGCGTCTCACTCTTTCGAGTGGTTTGCCCTGTGCGTGACTGATTGAATAGAATAAAGTTTTTGTTGAATGAAGCTCACAGTTGATATTTCAAAATGTGACATTGCTTCAATTAATGATCTTTCCATTGTGCATATAGGTTCATTATAGTTGCTGATAAAAAAAGCGCACCTAAAGGTGCGCTTGATGACATTAAACTTGAATTATCAATTAATTTAACGTTTTAACTGTACTTCGCTCAACAATTTCAGGGTGCATTTCGAAGACGCGTTTTTCGTGGTCTTTGTCTTTGATGCGCTCTAATAGAATTTCGAATGCATTCTTACCAACACGACGTTTTGGTTGGTGAACTGTCGTTAACGGCGGAGAGAAGTATTCAGCCAGTTCGATGTTGTCGTAACCGATCACTGAGATATCTTCAGGAATGCGAATGCCTTTTTCTTGCAGGCGGCTCATTAGGCCGAGTGCCATTGTATCGTTAAAGCAGAATACCGCCGTTGGGCGATCTTCCATCTCAACGATTTGTTCTGCAGCAAGTACTGCTGTATCACACTCGAAGTTGCCTTCGATGATCATATTTTCATCGGCAGAAATCTTAGCTTCGTTGAGTGCGCGCTTGTAACCGGCAATACGTTCAACACATGCTGCTTTGTCTAAGTGGCCACTTAAACATGCAATCTTAGAGTGACCGCGTTCAATAAGGTATTTGGTCGCTAGGTAGCCACCTTCTTCAGAGTTATCGATGATCTTATCAGCCTGAGAGCTCTCAGGGCCCCAGTCCATGATAACTTTAGGGATGTCAGCGTGACGGTCTAACATCTCTCTTAGTTCTTCAGTTAGGTCAGAACACATAACTAAGATGCCATCTACACGTTTCTCTGCAAGCATTCGAATGTAGTCACGTTGCTTCTCATAGATACCGCCCGTATTACACAGGATCAAAGTGTAACCTTGACGGTAGCAGTAGCTCTCAACACCATCGATAACTTCAGAGAAGAATAAGTTAGTTGATTGAGTCACAAGCATGCCGATAGTGCGTGTGGTATTACACTTCAAACTACGAGCAACAGCACTTGGTGCATAGTTTAGTTCATCTACGGCTTTGTTTACTTTTTCTTGAGTTGCTTCTGCAACAAAGCGAGTTTTATTGATTACGTGAGAAACGGTTGTTGTTGATACGCCGGCTAAGCGAGCGACATCTTTTATAGTGGCCATGGTTTTATCCTATTAGAAGCTACTTTCCCCAAGTACGGAATAAAGTAGCCGTTAAGCTACCTAACTAAGAGCTTAAATTTGTAGGGCTCTTTGGGTACTAAAGTGCTAAAAAACAAAAAACCGCTATTGAGCGGCTTGTCTTAACACCGAAATGCTCTGAACTTTAATAAGCATAGCATTTCGTGAATGTTTCATATTTTATCGTTTGCGGTCACAATTTTAGACTGACTAGAAATTACTCGCAATAAAATTCACCCAGAAATCCGGGTGAATTGTCACATTCTACTGAATTTATTTACCTAGTCATCCAATAAGCTATTCACCAGCTAAATATTGAGTGTCTAATTGACAGAATGCGAGTAGCAAAGATGAGACGGAGGCGTAGAAACCGAATTCATCAACGTCATGACATTTCACGTTGAACTTTGGTACCCAAGTCAGCAGTTGTTGTTCGATAAACTGCTGTTGAACGGCAAATGAATTCTCTAGCTCTTCTTCAATATCCGTTTCGTTTGAACTAATGATCAAGTTACCAAGGAAATCGAGTTCGATAGCAATGTGGTCTGCTGGCTCTTTTAGATCTTGGTTCACCACTAAATTGTGCTTAGCCATGATCTCTTCCATATCTTTTGCAGGCTTATCATTCAAAAGGCCAGTTTCACCGATATACATAGAAGCGTAAGGAAGAGCACCGTGTTTATCTGTTTTTAAGAAAAGATCGCAAAAGTCTGCAGACAATTCTAGTTGAGCATCTTCACGTGTTTGTAGGCGGTTAAGCGCATCCACTAGCTTATCAATCGCTGGCTTTAGTGTTTCATTTTCGCCTAAACCAGTCAGGAAAGAACGAATTTCAACAGAGTGGTAGTGATCGAGTTCTTCTTGAGTGAGCTCTTTGGCAAATAAGCTTGATAGCCACCAGTATATTTCTGCTCTTTGCTCGTTGAACGCTTTCGTATCTTTCATTTGTTAGATCCTGACTTAGTCTTGTGATGTTACTTATATGCATCTTGAAGTCACTTGGGCATAAGCACACCAAGGCTGAATAACAAGGTTATTTGCGAAACGCAAAGTTACTCGTTAGTAGTAATGCCTATATTGAATTGCGATGGACGATAAATAGCAAGGTTTAAGATTGTCTTGTATCAAAAAAAATCCATGTTTCTGGCTTTTATCTTCTGTACTACTAGAATTGTTACGAGTTATGAATAGAATAGTCACTGAAACTATTAAATAAGAAAAGTGGTGTAGATGAGCTATCACGTATTAGTCGTAGAAGATGATGTGGTAACCCGCAGTAAACTGGTTGGATACTTCCAGAACGAAGGTTACACAGTGAGCGAAGCGGAAAGCGGCGCTCAAATGAGAAGCGTGTTAGAAGAAAACAACGTTGACCTCATTATGCTGGACATCAACTTACCAGGCGAAGATGGATTGATGCTAACTCGCGAATTACGCAGTCAATCAGACATTGGAATTATTTTAGTTACTGGACGCACGGATAGCATCGACAAAATCGTTGGCCTTGAAATGGGCGCGGACGATTACGTTACTAAACCCTTCGAACTCCGCGAGTTATTGGTTCGAGTTAAAAACCTACTTTGGCGTATTTCTGCCGCTCGTAAAACGGCAGCTGGCGCAGTAGAAGAAACATCAGACGAGTCTGTGGTTCGTTTCGGTGAGTGGACATTTGATATTCCTCGTCGTGCGCTAAGCAAAAATGGCGAGCCAGTGAAGCTGACTAAAGCTGAATACGAACTGTTGGTGGCTTTGTCTTCTTACCCTAACCAAGTATTAAGTCGCGAACGTATTCTGAATATGATCAGCCACCGAGTGGATGCACCGAATGACCGTACGATCGACGTACTGATTCGTCGCATGCGTGCAAAAATGGAATTCGACCCTAAGAACCCACAAATCTTTGTGACGGTTCACGGTGAAGGTTACATGTTCGCTGGTGACTAATGTTCTTCGTGAACTTCTAGTCAGCAACGACATATGAACGAAAAAGCCGAGACATCATTGATGTCTCGGCTTTTTTTACTTAATTGTACCGTCCTAAATGTTTTATGCGGTTTGATTATTGAGGCTGCGCTGCAGAAACGTCACCGCCATCAACTAGGCTGGACGCCTCTGGAACAACAATAGGATCTTGAATAGGGTCATTACTTGTATCAAGCCAATCGCGTAGGCTTTGCCAAACCAATCCCATGGTTTCGTGCCAATAGCGCTCAGTCTGCTCAAGGTAAAGAGCTTTTGGCATGTACTTATTCCAAGGCTCAACAATCCCTTCTTGTGCAAGGTAGTTAGTTGGTGCTGGTAGAGGTTTCATGCCGGCAGCATTGAATTCGTTCAGTGCACGAGTCATATGGCTAGCTGAAGTCACTAGCACCATTCTTTTATTCTTAACAAACGCAGCAGCTTGGCGGGCTTCTTCCCAGGTGTCTTTTGCTGTTTCAAGTAGAATGATATCAGGCTTCGCAACACCAAGTGCTAGTGCAACTTTAGCCATCATTCTTGCGTTACTTACTTCAGTGCCTGCGCCATAGCCAGACAAAATGAGTTTTGCACCAGGGTAAAGACGTAGAATACGAATCCCTTCACTTAAGCGCATCAGGCCGGTGCGGCTCAGTTCTGATGTCGGTGGAATTTGGTCATCTACGACGTGACCACTTCCGAGAACCATTACGTAATCGACGGTTTCATCGACAGGTAAAAAAGCGGTGTGTTGCCTTTCCATTGGCATTAAAAGTTGACTAGAAACTGGTTGGAAAGCGATTAGGAAAATACCACATAGGGCTGAAAGGGTGATTAGGCAACCCGTCTTCCTTTTGGTAGTAAACATCACTAGGGCTAAACCCAGAAAAGCGAGAATTAACATTGCTGGTAGTGGCATCAATAGCGAAGACACTACTTTTTTCAGCTCAAACATATCCGAATAGTCCGAAAAAACATCACTTAGTAGTAAAAAGAGACATCGCCTCTTTATTCCTGAAATTCCTGTGACAGAATAGCAGGCACGATAGGACATAATAACTCAAGTAGCCGTGACTGAAGACCGTAATTTCGACGATATTGCCCACAAATTTGCAAAAAATATTTACGGCTCTGACAAAGGAGAGATCCGTCAGATCATCGTATGGGAAGATTTAGAACAAGCTTTGAGCAAATTTGAGCATTTAGCATCACCACTGCATGTGCTTGATGCTGGAGGTGGCCTTGCGCAGATGTCGCAAAAAATTGCGTCGCTTGGGCATAAGGTTTCTTTGTGTGATCTATCTTCTGAGATGCTGAAGCTAGCAGAAGAGAGTATTAGCGAAGCGGGTTTGTTAGAGCAGTATCGATTTATCCATTCTCCGGTACAAAAAGTTGCAGAACATCTCGATGAGAAAGTCGATTTTGTGATGTTTCATGCCGTAATGGAATGGTTAGCCGATCCTAAAGAAGCGCTTGATTTATTGCTTGAACAAGTCAAACCGGGTGGCGTTGCCTCGATAATGTTTTACAACCACCACGGATTAGTCCTGAAAAATGTGATTTGTGGCAACATTCCTCATGTATTGAATGGGATGCCACATCGAAAACGGTTTAAGCTGCAACCACAAAAAGGCTTAAAGCCAGAAGAGGTTTATCAATGGGTAGAAGACGCTGGTCTAGAAATCTGTGGTAAATCAGGCATTCGCTCTTTCAGTGACTACATAGGTAATATGGAGTACATGGGCGATTACCAATTTGAAGATGTATTGGAACTAGAAAAACAGCTATGTCGCCAAGAGCCATACCTGTCGCTAGGCCGTTATATTCACGTTTGGGCTCAAAAACCTGCGCAATAATAGCGGTGAATGTGGTAAAAGAAGCCACAGCATGCGCTATGCAATCGCAAGAAGCCCGCGTCATAAAGAAATAGGCGTCATATCTAACATGTTCGATATGACGAAGAACAGTAACAGGAACCACAATGAGTGAAATGACTCAAACTGCCGAAGAGCAGCCAATTGATGAGTTGGTGGGCTGGGTCAAGCAGCATGATTTTTCATTAAATTTGCCACCAGAGCGCTTAGCATTTTTGATTGCTATCGCAGTACTAAGCAATGAAAGGTTCGATGAAGAGTTGGGCGAGGGTGAACTGCACGATGCATTTACCATCGTCACTCGACTGTTTGAAGATACTGGTGAAGCGTCCGCGTTTCGTGCCAACAATGCCATCAACGAGTTAGTTAAACAGAAGTTGATTAGCCGCTTTACCAGCGAAATTACCGATGGTGCGAGCATTTACCGTTTGTCGCCATTAGCGATTGGTATCTCAGATTATTACTTACGTCACCGTCAGTTCTCTAAATTAAAATTGTCTATCCAGCTTTCTATGGTTGCAGACGAGATGGCTAAAGCCATTGAAGCTGCGCAGAAGGGCGGAACTCCAGGACATTGGAGAAAGAACGTTTACGGCGTGCTCAAGTATTCTGTTGGTGAGATTTTCGATCAGATAGATCTTAACCAACGTGTTATGGATGAGCAGCAGCAAACCGTTAAGCAGCAAATTGCCGACCTTCTTAACAAAGATTGGCGTGAGGCGATCAACAACTGCGAAACCTTGCTATCAGAAACCTCCTCCACGCTAAAAGAATTGCAAGACACCTTGCAAGCGGCGGGTGATGAACTGCAAACACAGATCCTCGATATTCAAGAAATTGTTTACGGTGACGATGAACTCGAGTTCGTTGGCGAAACCCTATTCGGCTTGCAGATGAAGCTCGACCGAATTACTAGTTGGGGTCAGCAAGCGATCGATTTGTGGATCGGCTACGACCGCCATGTTCACAAGTTTATCCGTACCGCGATTGATATGGATAAAAACCGTGCCTTTAGCCAACGCTTGCGTCAGTCGGTTACCGACTACTTTGATGCGCCTTGGTTATTGACCTACGCCGATGCTGAAAAGCTTACCGATTTGCGTGATGAAGCCTTAGTACTTCGTGATGACGAAGTAATGGGCCAAGCACCAATCGACGTAGAATACGAAGAATTTGAGCAAGTGAATGATCTGCTTTCAGACCGAATAGCAGAGATGTTGAAAGCTCACAAACAGCAAGGTGCGCCAATTGATCTTGGCCTTGTGCTACGCGATTACCTCGCTGAACACCCTCGCACACACCATTTTGATTTAGCCAGAATTGTTGTCGACCAAGCCGTGCGCTTAGGTTACTCAGAATCTGACTATCAGGCTATTCAGCCAGATTGGCAGGCAATCAACGATTTCGGTGCAAAGGTACAAGCAAATGTCATTAACAAGTACTGATGATTACATGCCAGAGAAACTGGTAAAAGCGATAGCGAACCCATTGTTCCCTGCGCTAGACAGCATGCTGCGTTCAGGTAAGCATATTTCAACAGAAGACTTAGATAACCACGCGTTACTTTCTGATTTTGAAGTTGAGCTTCAGCATTTCTACCAACGCTACAACACCGAGCTTGTGAAAGCGCCAGAAGGCTTTTTTTACCTGCGTCCGCGTTCTACGTCGCTAATCGGTCGTAGTGTTTTGTCTGAGCTAGACATGCTTGTTGGTAAGGTACTGTGTTTTTTGTACCTAAGCCCAGAGCGTCTAGCACACGAAGGTATCTTTACTAACCAAGAGCTGTTTGATGAGTTGATGTCGTTAGCGGATGAGAAAAAACTCATGAAGCTTGCGACAAACCGTGCGTCGGGTTCTGATTTAGACAAAGAAAAGCTGTTTGAAAAAGTGCGTACTTCTCTACGTCGCTTACGTCGTATCGGCATGTTGATTGCGATTGGCGAGACGGGCAAGTTCCGTATCAGCGAAGCAGTATTCCGTTTTGGTGCTGACGTACGTGTTGGCGATGATATGAAAGAAGCTCAACTGCGTCTTATCCGTGATGGTGAAGCTGTGGTGCATACTCAAGAGCCTAACCAAGGCAGCTTGTTGAATGAAGAACAAGCGGAAGCCGTATCAGAAGTAGATGCAGGCGTAGACGAAAACGGTCAACAAGACATTTTTAACGATCAAGCTGACTTTGACCTTGAGTCAAACGACGGCGAACCAACAAAAGTAGAAGGTGAAGCATGATTGAAAGAGGTAAGTATCAATCATTAACCATGGTCAACTGGAACGGCTTCTTCGCGCGTACTTTTGATATTGATGGATTGGTTACAACGCTTTCTGGCGGTAACGGTGCAGGTAAGTCGACCACTATGGCGGCATTCATCACAGCGTTGATTCCTGACCAAAGCCTTCTGCATTTCCGTAATACAACGGAAGCGGGTAGCTCACAGTCATCTCGTGACAAAGGTCTATACGGTAAGCTTCAACCTGGCGCATGTTACGCTGCGCTGGATGTGGTGAACTCTCGTAACCAACGCCTACTGTTTGCAGTAAAACTGCAGCAAGTTGCGGGTCGTGACAAGAAAGTAGACATCAAACCGTTCGTAATCCAAGGCCTTCCAAGCCATGTGAAACCAACGGATGTGTTGATTCAGAACGTTTCCGACAGCCATGCTCGCGTATGTCAGTTGAACGACGTAAAAGCCGCGGTAGCACAGTACGAAGGCGCGCACTTCAAAGCCTTCTCTTCGATTGTTGATTACCACTCGCAAATGTTTGAATACGGTGTGGTACCGAAGAAACTGCGTAACAGCAGCGACCGTTCTAAGTTCTACCGTTTGATCGAAGCATCGCTTTACGGCGGTATTTCTAGTGCGATTACGCGTTCTCTGCGTGATTATCTCCTACCGCAAAACGGTGGTGTGAAGAAAGCATTCCAAGACATGGAATCAGCACTACGCGAAAACCGTATGACGTTAGAAGCGATCAAAACGACTCAGTCGGACCGTGACCTGTTCAAACACTTGATCACTGAATCTACGAACTACGTGGCAGCAGATTACATGCGCCATGCCAACGATCGTCGTAACAAGCTTGATCAAACCATGAAGTTTCGTGGTGAACTGTTTGGTTCGCGTGAAACCTTGCATGATCAAAATAACTTGTTGAACCGTGTTCAAGAAGAATTAGAGCTGTTGGTCGATCAAGAGTCGGCACTAGAGCAAGATTATCAAGCGGCTTCGGATCATCTTCAATTGGTTCAAACTGCACTTCGCCAGCAAGAGAAAATTGCACGCTACAGTGAAGATCTAGAAGAGCTTAATGAGCGTCTAGAAGAGCAGATGATGGTGGTTGAAGAAGCTCAAGAGCGAGTACTTCTTGCTGAAGAGCAGGCAACCATTACCGAAGAAGAAGTGGATAGCCTGAAAACTCAGCTTGCTGATTACCAACAAGCGTTAGACGTTCAGCAAACTCGTGCGCTGCAATACCAGCAAGCCGTTCAAGCATTAGAGAAAACCAAACAGTTACTTGGTGATGAGTCTATTACGGCAGAAAGTGCATTAACTCTTGTTTCTGAGCTAAAAGCACAAGAAGAATCAAGCACTCAAACGCTACTGTCTACTAAGCACAAGCTAGACATGTCTTCTGCAGCTTCTGCACAGTTCGACAAAGCACTGTCTTTAGTTAAAAGCATCGTTGGTGACGTTGAGCGTAAAGAAGCGTCTAGCAGCGCTAAGCAAGCTCTAGAAAAAGGCCGTAACGCAAAACACGTTGTTGAGAACGAACAGCAATGGCGTGCTCAGCACCGCGACATGGCTCGTGATGTGGCTCAGCAGCGTCAAGCAAAAGAGCTTGCGACTGAATACCAAAAACAACACAACATCTCACTGACTGATGAAGCGGTTTTCGATGAAGAACGTGAACGTCACGCTATGCAGATCGAGTCCCTTGAGTTCGCTCAAGAAGAGCTGCGTGAAGCGAAGAGTGAGCAACGTCGTGTACAACAAAACCACGACCAAGAGATTCAAAAACTTGAGTCAATTGCTCCTGCGTGGATCACGGCAAACGATGCACTTGAAGCTTTAAGAGATCAAACAGACGCTGAGCTAGAAGATAGCCAAGCGGTAATGACTCAAATGCAGCAAGTACTTGAAGACGAGAAATCTCAAGCGGTAGCAAAAGATCAGTTGGCAACGCGCCGAGCTGAACTTGAGCAAGAGATTGAGCGTTTAGCTTCGCCAGGTGGTTCTAACGATCCTCGCCTGAAAGGCCTGGCGGATACGCTTGGTGGCGTACTGCTTTCTGAGATCTACGATGACATCACGATCGGTGATGCGCCGTACTTTAGTGCGATGTACGGCCCAGCTCGTCACGCGATTGTGGTTTCGGATCTTGATGGTATTAAAGAGAAGCTGGTGGATCTTGATGATTGTCCAGAAGACCTTTACATCCTAGAAGGCGATGTAGACGCGTTTGATGACAGCTCGTTTAATGCCGATGAGCTTGAAGGCGCGGTATGTGTTCAGCTGAACGATCGCCAAATGCGTTACTCTCGTTTTCCTGAGATCCCACTGTTTGGCCGTGCGGCTCGTGAACAGCGCCTAGAGAAATTGCGCGAAGAGCGTGATGTTGTCGTTGAGAACCACGCGAAAGCAGCGTTTGACTCTCAAAAACTGAATCGCTTATACCAAGCATTCAACAGCTTTGTTGCGAAGCACCTACACGTTGCGTTTAACGCAGACCCAGAACAAGCACTTACTGCGATTCGTGATAAGCGCAATCAAATTGTTCGTTCTCTGGCTGAGCTTAACTCTAAAGAGCAGCAACAACGTAGCCAGCTTCTACAAAGCAAGCAGGCACTTGGTGCATTAGATAAATTAGCGCCAATGGTTCGTATTTTAGAAGACGAAACATTGGCTGAGCGCTTAGCTGAATTAGAAGCGCAACTAGAGCGTTTAAGTGAAGCTAAGTTTTATTTGAATACTCACGGTAAAGCGCTTACTTCTCTAGAGCAAATCGTATCTGCACTAGACGCTGACCCAGAGCAGTTCGAAGCTTTGGAAGCCGAATATCGTCAAGCTGATAACGCGCTACAAACTCTAAAAGGTAAAGTGTTCGCGCTGTCTGATTTGATTGAGCGTCGTCACTACTTTGCTTACGCGGACTCTGTTGATTTGCTTAACAAGAGCAGCGAACTGAGCGAACAACTGAAAGCAAAACTGGTTCAAGCGGAACAAGCAAGAACCAAAGGTCGTGATGGCTTGAAGCAAGCTCGTGAACAGATGAACCAATACAACCAAGTATTGGCGGCATTGAAGAGCTCACATCAAGCGAAGCAAGAAACGGTTCAAGAGTTCAAGCAAGAGCTTCAAGAGTTCGGTGTAAACGCTGATGAAGGCGCAGAAGAGCGTGCTGTACGTCGCCGTGACGAGCTTCAAGAGCGTCTACACACATCTCGCAGCCGTAAGAGTGAATACGAGCGTACGATTACGTCAACGGAACTTGAGATGAAAGCACTGGCTAAGCGTCTTAAGAAAGTACAGAAAGAGTACACAGAACTTCGTACCTTCGTAGTTGCAGCAAAAGCAGGTTGGTGCTCAGTACTTCGTTTAGCTCGTGAAAATGATGTTGAACGTCGTCTGCACAAGCGTGAACTGGCTTACCTAACGGCGGGTGAACTTCGCTCAATGTCGGATAAATCATTGGGTGCGCTACGTCTGGCTGTAGCTGACAATGACGACTTACGTGATTCGCTGCGTCTATCGGAAGACAACGCACATCCAGAGCGTAAAGTTCTGTTCTATATTGCAGTTTATCAACATCTTCGCGAGCGTATTCGCCAAGACATCATTCATACGGATGATCCGGTTGAAGCAATCGAAGAGATGGAAGTTGAGCTCGCTCGATTAACAGAAGAACTGACGCAGCGTGAAAATCGCTTAGCGATCAGCTCTGAGTCGGTAGCAAGCATCATTAAGAAGACGATTCAGCGTGAGCAGAACCGTATTCGAATGCTAAACCAAGGTCTGTCTAACATCTACTTTGGTCAGGTTAAGGGCGTGCGTCTAAACGTTAAGATCCGTGAAAGCCACGAAATCTTGCTGTCAGGGCTAGCGACTCAGCAAGAGCAGCACAAAGACTTGTTTGAATCAACGCGCTTCACCTTCTCAGAAGCAATGGCGAAATTGTTCCAACGTGTGAACCCACATATCGATATGGGTCAACGTTCTCCGCAAGTTCTGGGTGAAGAGTTGCTGGATTACCGTAACTACTTAGAACTCAGTGTTGAAGTTAACCGTGGTTCAGATGGCTGGCTACAAGCGGAATCAGGAGCACTTTCTACCGGTGAGGCGATCGGTACCGGTCAATCTATCCTACTGATGGTGGTTCAGAGCTGGGAAGAAGAGTCACGTCGACTTCGTAGTAAAGACATCGTTCCATGTCGCTTGTTGTTCCTCGATGAAGCAGCACGTCTGGATGCGAAATCTATCTCTACGTTGTTTGAACTGTGTGACCGTCTAGGTATGCAGCTTCTGATTGCAGCCCCTGAGAACATCAGCCCAGAGAAAGGTACAACCTACAAACTGGTACGTAAGGTCTTCAAAGATCACGAACATGTACACGTTGTTGGTTTGCGAGGTTTTGCTCAAAACAAACCTGCATCTCCAGTGCAAGAGCTTATCGAAGAAACTGAGCAATAAGCTCGATAGCGATTCAACGATACTAATTCATAGCCCCTAATCATTAGGGGCTTTTTAGTACCTAAGTCTAGCGTTCTGCAATTGTTCTAACTCCCTTTGTGCAATCCACTTAATATACTTCGTGTCTAGCCCTCTTTGACTTACTGATAAGACCACTCATACATTAGGGTTAATCTCAATAGAACTTGTTTGAAGTCACACGCACAAAACCACAATTAATGTATGGTAATGATATGACAGTAGTGTCTGCACACTGCTGAACGACTTATTAGTATTTTTGAGCGTGACTATTACGCAAACTGGAAGGTAGGACTCAATATGATTCAAATCGTTATTGATGGGAAATTTCGAATCGTCGAACAAGGACAAACCGTACTTGAAGCGGCAAAAACATGTGGTTTAGAGATCCCATCTCTATGTGGTTTGAACAAAACAACTGATAAGATTCCATGCGATTTATGTGTCGTCGAGATTGATGGTGTGGGTATGAAGCGCTCGTGCGAGCTTGAAGTGTCCAATGGGTTGAATATTACGACTCAGTCAAAGCAGTTGACCAACCATCGACAAGAAGCGTTGAACCGCATCATGACAGACCACTATGCAGATTGTGAGGCACCATGCCAAACTGCGTGCCCTGCAGGAGTCGATATTCAATCTTACCTGTATCATATTGCTCAAAATGATCATACCAAAGCCATCGAAGTGATTAAGAAAACACTGCCGATGCCGCTATCGATTGGCCGTGTTTGTCCTGCCTTTTGTGAAACAGAGTGTCGAAGAAACTTAGTCGATGATTCGATTGCGATTCGCCAACTCAAGCGACACGCAGCCGATGCCGATTTGGCTGCTCAAGAGAGCTACATGCCAGCGAAGAAACCCAATAAAGGTAAAAGCATTGCGATTGTTGGCAGTGGCCCTGGTGGCTTAACAGCAGGCTATTACCTATCTAATGAAGGTTATGATGTCAGTGTTTATGAGTCGATGCCCCAAGCTGGTGGCTGGCTGCGTTACGGTATCCCAGAGTATCGCTTACCTAAGTCGATTCTAGATAAAGAAATCGAACTGATGTGTCGTAATGGGATGTCGGTAGAGTGCGACAAGAAGCTCGGTGTTGATTTTACACTGTCTGATTTGAGCAACGATTTTGATGCGGTTTGTTTAGCCGTTGGTGCATCACAAGCTGTCGAGATGAATTATCCCGGTAGCGAGCTTGGCGGCTGTTATCTAGGCGTCGATTACCTTAAAGATTACGTGACCGATCAACAGTATGTCACCGGTAAAAAAGTTGCAGTGATCGGTGGCGGTAACACCGCGATTGATTGCGCTCGAACCGCAGTGCGTGATGGTGCGGATACCACGTTGATTTATCGTCGTACTCGAGAGGAGATGCCAGCAGAAGATTACGAAATTGAAGAAGCTGAGCATGAGGGTGTGAAGTTCCACTTCTTGACTAACCCGGCCGAAAATATAGCTGATGACAATGGTCATGTATCTAAGATTCGATTAGAACGTATGGTACTGGGTCCTGCTGACGCTTCTGGTCGTCGTAGCCCTAAACCAACGGGTGAGTTCTTTGTTGAAGCGTTTGATACGGTTATCGCTGCGGTGTCACAAAAGCCCGACCTAAGCTTCATGGATAACGAAGAGATTGATATCCCTCTAACACGTTGGAACACCGCAGATGCTGATCCGCAAACCATGCATACCGGAACCGGAAATATTTTCAGTATTGGTGATTTCCGACGCGGCCCCGCAACCGCAGTCGAAGCCGTTGGCGATGGACGCATTGCAGCGCAGGCTATCGATCGTTTCTTCCACGGCGACATGGATAACATTCCGGCTAAACCGTTTAACTCTAGAAAGCACAAGCAGCTCAAAGGGATCGATCCTGAGCAGTACAAATCTATTCAGCGCATAGCGCGTAAGATCATGCCAGAGCTAACTCCTGAGCAGCGCGAGCAAAGTTTTGAGGAAGTAGAAACAGGCTTTGATAATGCTGATGCAATCGCTGAAGCTGCAAGATGTCTAGAGTGTGGCTGCCAAGCCAATACCGATTGTGACCTGCGAGACTACTCGACTGAATACAAGGCAACGCAAACACACCCAGAATACAAAATCGATGTGACTTCGAATGAGAGTTGGCAGGCGATTCGTGCAGAAGAAGCGAAGATCGGTTTAACCAGACAAAAATTCGCGGTTGATGATAGCTCTGAATTCATTATCTTTGATGCTAACCGCTGTATCAGTTGTGGTCAGTGTATCCAAGCATGTCGCGAGCAGAATGTTCATGGCGTTCTTAGCTTCATGAATCAATCCGATGGAAAGCCAGCTTCAAGGCCTGAATGTCGTCCTAATTTTGGGGCAGACAAAACGTTAATGGGCGACTCTAACTGTGTTCAATGTGGCTCTTGCATTCAGGCGTGTCCAACCGGTGCAATGGTCGATGCGAGAGATAGAAAGCAAGGCGACACAGACGTACTTAAGAAAGTCGATACCATCTGCACCTACTGTGGTGTGGGCTGTAAACTGACCATGCATGTAGACGAAGCGAAGAACAAAATCCGTTATATCGAGGGCGGTGATTCTCCGGTCAACGAGGGCATGCTGTGTGTTAAGGGACGTTTCGGTTTCGACTTCGTCGGCAGTGATGCCCGCCTTACAACACCGTTAATTCGTAAAGATGGCTGGTTACAACCAGCGAGTTGGGAAGAAGCCATTACGCTGATTGCCGATAAGTTCACGGCTATTAAACAAGGTTTTGGTAGCAATGCTCTAGCGGGTTTCTCATCGGCTAAAACCACCAACGAAGATAACTATGCCTTCCAAAAATTCATACGTCGCGAACTAGGCACCAATAACGTCGACCATTGTGCTCGCCTTTGTCATGCCTCGACGGTGACTGGACTTGAAGCATCGTTAGGCAGTGGAGCGATGACCAATGATATTCCAAGTATCAAGCATTCTGATGTGATCTTTATTATTGGTTCGGATACCACGTCAGCGCACCCAATTATTGGTTCGCACATTAAGCAGGCGGTGAGACATGGTGGAGCGCGATTGATCGTTGCCGATCCAAAACGAATAGATATTGCTGACCATGCTGAGCTTTACTTAGCGCACCGACCGGGTACCGATGTAATGCTGAACAATGGTGTGATGCAGCAGATCATCAAACATGGTTGGTATGACCAAGAGTATATCGAAGATCGTGTGGACGGCTTTGATACCTTGCTTCAAGAGGTGATGTCACCAAGCTATTCGCTAGAAAAAGTGGAATTGGTGACTGGCGTTAAAGCGGAAGACATCTTCGCAATGGCACGATTGATTGGTACTGCAGAACGAACAGCGGTGTATTACTCGATGGGTATTACCCAGCACACTACTGGGCATGACAACGTACGTTCAATCGCCAACCTGCAACTCTTGTGTGGCAACATCGGTATTGAAGGTGGTGGTATCAACCCGCTGCGTGGCCAATCGAATGTGCAGGGTGCATGCGATATGGGCGCGTTGCCAAATAATCTTCCGGGTTATCAGAAAGTGTATAACCCAATGGTTCGTCAAAAGTTTGCGATGGAGTGGGGCGTTACTGATCTACCCGCTGAAACGGGGTTAACGCTGACCGAGATTATTGATGGCGCGTGTCATCGAGATGTTCGTGGTCTGTACGTAATGGGCGAGAATCCAGTGCTGAGTGACCCGAACCAAGCGCATGTGATTGAAGGTCTTGAAGCGTTAGATTTCTTAGTAGTTCAAGATATTTTCTTAACCGAAACTGCTCAATATGCCGATGTGGTTCTTCCGTCTTGCTCGTTTGCTGAAAAGTCTGGTCACTTTACCAATACCGAGCGTCGTGTTCAGCGTATTAACCCGGCGGTATTGCCTCCAGGTGAAGCGAAAGAAGATTGGGTGATTATCCAAATGCTAGCCAACGCAATGGGCGGTGGTTGGGACTATAACACCGTTGCCGATATCACCAATGAGATAGCACGTGTAACACCACAGTATGGTGGTTTACGTTGGGAGAACATTACGGTCAATGGCGTGCAATGGCCGAGTAATAAGAATAACCCTGATGGCACTCGTATCATGCACCAGACCCAATTTACCCGTGGGCGTGGTCAAATGGAGGCGATTCCGTTTAGATACGCTGCTGAGCTACCGGATGAAGAGTATCCGTTAGTTCTAACGACAGGGCGTATCTTAGAGCAATTCCATACAGGCACTATGACGCGTAAAACCAAAGGCCTGGATAACTTAGCGGGGCCACGTGCAATGGTCAGTGTTCACGATGCTGAAGCGTTAGGAATCTCGAATGGTCAGATGCTCAAGGTGTCGACACGTCGTGGTGAAATAGAAATCGCGGCGTTTGTGACTAAGCGAATGCAAAAGGGTGTGGTGTTCATTCCATTCCATTTTGTTGAATCGCCGGTTAACCGTTTGACGACCACAGCGACCGATCCACACGCTAAGATCCCTGAGTTTAAGGTGGCGGCGGTGCGGATTGATCCAATTCGAGAGCCTGTAATTGAATCTACAGAGACTTAACCTAATCCGCTAATTTAACCGCAGATACTAAAAAGCCGCGTAACTCTCAGAGTTATGCGGCCTTTTTTATAAGCTCTATTAGGTATCAAGTGACCTAGTCAGCAAATCGCTTAGTTTGGAACAATCTCGTTACCGTGAACACCGAATTGCTTGGCAGCGTATGCAACGCGCTCTGCTGGTTTCGGGTATTCAGCCGGTGTACCAAGGTTCTCAATATGGTGCAATCGAGGCAATAAACCTGCGCCGTTCGCGATTTGGATAGCCAAACCTGGACGTGCGTTAAGCTCAAGTACCATTGGGCCTTCTTCTTGGTCTAGAACCATGTCAGTACCCATGTAACCAAGACCTGTCATTTCCCAAGCGCTTGAAGCTAGTGTTAGCAGTTTTTCCCAGTGTGGTACCTGAAGTAGCGCCAACTCTTTACCCGTATCTGGGTGGTGAGTTACTGGGTGGTCAAATTGAACCGCACGAACGGCTTTACCCGTCGCAATACAAATACCTACACCTACAGCGCCTTGGTGTAAGTTAGCCTTACCGTCGGAAGCCGAAGTAGATAAACGCATCATCGCCATCACAGGGTAGCCCTTGAATACGATGATTCGTACATCTGGCACACCTTCGTAACTGAAGCCATCAAAACACTCATCAAACTTGATGAGGTTTTCAACTACCGCAACATCGTTCTTACCACCAAGTGAGAAAAGACCGGCAAGAGCGTTACTTATGTGACGCTCTACGTCTTCTTCATTGATAGTAGAACCCGATGGCTTAGTGTAAACGCCGTCCTTGTGAGAAGTCACAACAAGGATTCCTTTACCGCCGCTGCCTTGAGCTGGCTTGATTACGAAACCCGGCCACTCTTTTACCATCTTGTGGATTGTTTTTACTTCAGCTTGATGACCAATAACGCCAATCAGTTTTGGCACAGTAGCGCCAGCCTGTTCAGCAATGATTTTAGTCTTAAGCTTGTCATCAACGAGTGGATACTTGGAACGATCATTGTAGCGACCAATATAACTATGGTTACGCTTGTTCATTCCCATTATGCCTTTGTCTTTCAACCTAAACGGTGAAGTAAACTGATCAAACATAACTTAGTCCTCCGCTAGCGGTTTAAAGCGACGAAGCTCGGTTAGACGGTATCCTGTGTAGTTACCTAGTAGCAAGATGGTCGCTAGAATAACAAGTTGTAAACCAATAAAGTTAAACGTTAAGTGCTGAATGAACGGGTTAGTCATGCCTAAGTAAACAAGAACCGCAGTAAATAGAGAACCACCACCTTGCAGCATTACTTCTTTCGCGCCTTCTTCTTCCCATAGGATAGACATACGTTCGATAGTCCAAGATAGGATAATCATTGGGAAGAACGTAATGGATAGACCTTCAGTCAGACCCACTTTAAACGCGACCACAGTGAATACAGAAATAATCATGATTACCGTGATGATTACGGCGGATATCCTGGCGACCAGTAGCAAGTTGAGTTTGGACAAGTAACTTCGAATAATCAGACCCGTACCTACGATAAGTAGGAAGCCGACAATACCCGTTACCAATTGTGTTTGCACAAAGGCTACCGCAATCAGTACTGGCATGAAGGTACCAGATGTTTTCAGACCGATGATGACACGGAGGAACACAACAATCAGAGCACCGATAGGAATCAGCATGATGGTTTTAAACATCGCTTGTTCTTCTAGCGGTAGGCTGTGAATCGATAGGTTCAATAGCTGGTCTGCAGATACCTTACTGTTGGTTGCTTCCGTTGGTGAAACCTCTTGAGCAATCATAGAGAAGTGAACTTTACTGTTCTGACCGCCAACAACATCCAGTAGAGAAACGTTTGATTCGTCCCAGATGAGTAGGTTTGGTTGAACTTGTTGTTCGCTTGATTCCGGAGAGAACAGAATCCACTGGTCGTTATCCCAGATCTGAATCATGTTTTGAATCGACTGACGACGACGGCCGTCTTCTAGCTCGATAACACCAACGACTTTGTTGTGTATTTTCGCTGCTGAAAGTAGCTTGTGTGTCGCTTCCACTTTAGTCATGTTATTCAGAATAAGCGCTGAGTTTTGGCTGTCTGGATCGTTAAGTGTTTTGATGAGCTCACGGGTAAAAGTGAGGTTGTCTGCAGAACGCTTTGTCGCTCTATCAATCAATGCAAAAGAAGCGGCTTCTTCAGGGCCGTCGAAGCTTGGCTGTGCGACTTCGCCTTCTGGCGGTATAGCATCAACTTTTGCTTGGTTGTCGACTAGGAATTGTGTTTTGTAGTAGATAGTTTGAGGGCCATCTGCGTATCGAATAGACCACTCTGCGCGGCGACCTGATTCGGTATTCAAGTAAGAGATACCATAACCTGGCGATGAAGCCGATTCGCCGATAAGTGTGTAGTTAGACTGAGTATGAGGAGCCGCTAAGGAAACTTTTGCTTCTTTGCCTACTGCGTTGAACTCGATGCGAGCTTCAACGTCCCAAACCTGTCTGGTTTCCCCTGGAGTCCAAGGTACACCGTAGGTCGTATGTCTGAACATACTCAGTGTTATACCTGCCACGATAAGCAGGAATATAGAGATATAAAATGGAATTCTTGACGTCATAGCTTACCCTACTATTGTTATTTAACTTCCGTTTGTACGTACTTTTTACTTACATCTACTAGCGCTATGTCTTTGATAAATTCGCGCCCTAATAGTACAGGGTGACTCATTTGAGAGCGATCCGCCAATGTAAATTGCGCTTTTTCATGGATTTTTCCAACTTTCACCCATAATTCGATCACAGCTCGACGTTCTGCCTGATCATTGGTTGATTGACGGATTTTTACATAACGTACAACAGGCGCTTCAATCCATTTCTGGTCTTCTTCCGCTTGGGCTTTATCGTCTAGGTGGAATTTAACCCAGTTCTTGCCGTTACGTTCGAATTCTTTGATATCGACAGCGTTTAAAGAAGAGGTGGTTGCGCCTGTATCCACTCGTGCATCAAAGCTTTGCTTAATAGAGTCGATAGACACTTTTTCAATGCCGCCAAGGATAGTCGGTTGTGATGTAGGAGCGATAGGGGCCGCTGCAACTGCTACGGGTTCTTCTTCCTCTAGCTGTTCAATAACCTTGTGTTCCATGCTCGTTAGATGGACATCTAATTGGCTAGAAAGGGTAGTAATTTCGTCTTCTAAGCTTTCAATATAATCACTTTGATTGCTTAGTTGCAGTTCAAGATTTTGAACCTTATTTGCGATGTTTGTCTCTGAGCTGGCAATAGCATCGAGAGTTTCTTGGTGGTAGGTGGCACCGTTAGTCAGGGTACAACCAGAGAGCAAACCAACCGCCACAATCGGCGATAATCGCTTAAACATAAAAAAACCTTTGAGAATTAGAGAATAGTTCAGACTATTTAGAAGTTTAGCCCACAAAAAAGGATGCGTGAAGCATCCTATTGTAAGAGTCTGGTCATATTGAATCGCAATGTGAGCGCTACGCCAATTATTGCTATTTGAAATAGCTCACTTATTAAACATAAGTCAATTTTTGTTCAATTTGTGAGCTCAGGAAGAAAAGTTCATCGCGAAATCAACGGTGACTTTTTGACCATGGCAAGCCATTGTTTTGCTGTCTTATATAGGCTTGTGTTTTATTTACTCAATATGCCACTGCTTTGTGGGCAGAGATTCTATGGCTTTGTTGCTACCAAAATCGCACGTCTTGGCGCTGGGTGGCCTTCAACCGTTTTACCTGGATCGTTCGGATCTAGATAATCTGGAAGAGAGTTGTGCGTCATCCATTCTGTGGTGCGTTGTTCACCAATTGTCGTGACATTTTCATCAACGATACGTACGTCTTCAAAGCCAACTTGTTCCAGCCAGCGTTTTAGTGCGCGAGCTGAAGGGAAGAAGTACACGTTTCTCATCTGTGCGTAACGGTCAACAGGGACCAGTACCGCATTTTCATCGCCTTCAATTACTAAGGTTTCAAGAACCAGTTCACCGCCAGACACCAATTGGTCTTTTAGCTGAATCAAGTGGTCAAGTGGCGAACGACGGTGGTAAAGCACACCCATGCTGAATACTGTGTCGTAGGCTTCTAGCTTTGGCAGCTGCTCGATACCTAGAGGTAATAGGTGAGCACGTTGGTCATCGCCCATTAACTTACGAATTGCTTCAAACTGAACCAAGAATAGATGAGAAGGGTCGATACCAACCGTTAAGCGAGCACCTTCACCGAGCATGCGCCACATGTGGTAACCATTACCACAACCTACATCGAGAACCGAACGGTTTTTCAATGGGGAGATATGTGGAAGCACACGATCCCATTTCCAGTCACTACGCCACTCAGTATCGATATGAATATCGTGAACCGTGTAAGGGCCTTTTCTCCATGGGTGGAACGTCTTTAATAGGCTTTCTAGCTTTTTAAGCTCACCTGTGTGAAATGGTGTTGAGCTGCCAATCGTCACTGAGTTCTTCAGGTCAACTTGGTCTGGTACACCTTGTGGAATCTTGTTTAGTGCACGTAACCAACGGTCGAAGTCACCGTGCTCTGCATTTTGCCAATCTGTCAGTTGCTGTGGCAGAACATTGAGCCACGGCTGAAGGCGAGTGTCTTGGGCAATAAGTTGATAAAAATTGGCAAAATTAAACATAGTTTTTCACTGAGTTAATAGGGGCAATAAACCCTAAAATAAAAATTAAATTTGTCATTTCCTACAGTGAGGATGACGTTCTAATACGAGCTGACCAGGTTTGTAGGCTACTTAATCGCGAACATTGAACCAAAGTTGAAACATTGGAACCAAACTTCGCTGCTTGAGAAGCCAATCTTATCAAATCGTTCTCTGTGAACAGGGATCGAGTCTGGGCGCATTACGTTTTCAATTGCGCTGCGTTTCTGGCTGACTTCCAGTTCGCTGTATCCGTTAGCACGCTTGAAATCGTGGTGCAGGTCGATAAGCAGTTCGTTTGAGCTTTCGTCTTCGAATACGTATTTTTCTGACAGGATTAAGATCCCGCCAGGGCGCAGGCCTGCATGAATTTTTTCAAGTAGAGCGTATCGATCGTCTGGCGACAGGAATTGCAGCGTGAAGTTAAGTACCACAACCGAAGCGTCTTTGATCTCCACTTCACGAATATCGGCTTCAATCACCTCTACTGGTGTGTCACTACGGTAAGCATTAACGTGCAATTTACAGCGCTCAACCATGGCTTCTGAGTTATCGATAGCGAAAATCGTGCAGCCTTCTTGCTGAATGTGACGACGCATAGAAAGTGTCGCCGCACCAAGCGAGCAGCCAAGGTCGTAAATATTTGAATGTGGCTTTACAAAGCGCTCAGCCAGCATGCCGATTGCAGAGATGATATTGCTATAGCCAGGCACCGAGCGTTGAATCATATCCGGAAATACTTCAGCAACCCTTGCATCAAAGGTGAAGTCTCCAATTTTATCAATAGGAGCGGAAAAGATATTGTCTGTGTTGCTCATGGCATTTTCTCTCGACAGTCAGCGTAATTGGCACAAAATTCATACCAAATAAAAGGGGACGTATTTTACGTAAAAAAAGCGCCACTGTCACGAAAACTGAGATTTAGCTCAAGGTTCGAAGTTGCTGATAGGTGATGGGTTAAAACATCGAGATTTGATTATTGCCTTTCTGAGCCGGAAACTGAGCCAGATCAGGTAATAATAATGATGTACTTTCAGACACTTGCTTTTGTAGTTGTTTATAAATTGCGATTGCAAGTTCGGGTGCGTGATTATTGTCTGGTGTGTGGATCATTAAATAGGGCTGCTTGCCTTCATTAAGCCAGTTTGGGATTTTGGCAAACCAAGGCTTAAAAAACTCAATATTAGGTTCTTGGTCTGGGTGACCAATAAATCGAATCATTGGGTTATTGGCGGTCGCAATGGCATGAACAGGAACTCGGGGTTTTTTCTGGTGTGCATCGATCACCGCTTCTGTGGTTGGTGGCGCAGAAAAAACGGGGCGGCTGTCCATAATGATGCGATTGATGCCTTCCTCTACCAGCCATTGATTGAAGCGCTTTTCCGCATCGCCTTTATCAAAGAACCCCAAGTGGCGAACTTCGACGCCAAGCTGCATATCTTTTGGGAACAAGGTACAAAACTTTTGTAGGGCAGGCAGCATGCTGGGTTCAAAACTGTGTGGTAGCTGAATCGTCCATTGACCAATGCGATCATGCAGTGGCGACATAGTCATTAAGAACTCTTTGAGTTCTGCTTGGCAGTGCCTGAGTTGTTGCTGGTGGGTGATGAATTTAGGTAGCTTGAAAGTGAACTTGAAATCATCATGACTGGCGGCTTTCCAGTTATGAACTGTCGACATACTTGGCGTCGCGTAAAAGGTCGTGTTGCCCTCAACGGTATGAAAAACTTGCGCGTACTTCTCTAAGCGTTCAGCAGGCTTTGTTCCTTTTCCGTAGAACTGACTTTGCCACTCAGAATGAGACCACATGGTTAATCCAAGTCTTAGAGGTAAAGTGTCCATCGTTTTTGCACCATTGGTCATCACATTACTGCTTTTAATCGAAATGAAAATCTACTGTAGGAGAGTTTTGCTGATTAAGGTACTTTCGAGATATAATTATCGCAATTTTTTCGGTTTTGATGAATCTTTGCGCACTTGATGGGCTAAAAAGCAGCAAAGCCAGATAAAACACAATAAATTCGAATGTGGAAGGTCGATTTTAAGCGAGTTTCCGCGTATAAATGTTCCTTTGCTCTGTTGTGTGGAATGACCACTGACAGCCTGGAAATTAGTAAATTATTAAGAGATTGGGAAATTCATTATGCGTACCCATTACTGTGGTAACCTGAACAAGTCCCTGGCGGGACAAACTGTAGAATTGTGCGGCTGGGTAAACCGTCGCCGTGATTTAGGCGGTCTTATCTTTATTGATATGCGTGATCGTGAAGGCATCGTTCAGGTTGTTGTCGATCCAGATATGAAAGATATCTTCCCGATCGCTAACCAACTGCGTAATGAATTCTGTATCAAATTTACTGGTGAAGTACGTGTTCGTCCTGATAGCCAAGTAAATAAAGACATGGCTACTGGTGAAGTAGAGCTTTACGCGACTGGTCTAGAGATCATCAACCGTTCAGAAGCGCTTCCACTAGACTTCAACCAAACGAACTCTGAAGAACAGCGTCTTAAGTACCGTTACATCGATCTTCGTCGTCCAGAAATGAGCGACCGTATCAAGCTTCGTGCACGTGCTTCTAGCTTCGTTCGTCGTTTCCTTGATGAGAACCTATTCCTAGACATCGAAACGCCAGTACTAACGAAAGCGACACCAGAAGGTGCTCGTGACTACCTAGTACCAAGCCGTGTTCACAAAGGCAGCTTCTACGCACTTCCTCAATCTCCTCAGTTGTTCAAGCAACTGCTGATGATGTCTGGTTTTGACCGTTACTACCAAATCGTTAAATGTTTCCGTGATGAAGATTTACGTGCTGACCGTCAGCCTGAATTTACTCAGATCGATATCGAAACATCTTTCATGACTTCTCAAGAAGTACGTAACGTGACTGAGAAGCTTGTTCACGATATGTGGAAAGAACTTCTAGATGTTGAACTAGGCCAATTCCCAGTAATGCCTTTCTCTGAAGCGATTCGCCGTTTCGGTTCTGATAAGCCAGATCTACGTAACCCACTAGAGCTAGTTGACGTTGCTGATTTAGTTAAAGACGTTGAGTTCAAAGTATTCTCTGGCCCGGCTAACGACGAAAAAGGTCGTGTAGCGGTTATCCGTGTTCCAGGTGGTGCTAAGCTAACTCGCAAGCAAATCGACGGTTACGCTGAACACGTAAACATCTACGGCGCGAAAGGCCTAGCATGGATGAAGGTGAACGACCGTGCTGCAGGCATGGAAGGTATTCAATCTCCAGTTGCTAAATTCCTAAGCGAAGACGTAATCAACGGTATTCTAGATCGCACTCAAGCTGAATCTGGCGATATCATTCTGTTCGGCGCAGACAAAGCGGGCATCGTTGCTGAAGCAATGGGTGCACTTCGTCTTAAACTAGGTACTGATCTAGAGCTAACAGACACATCTGCTTGGGCTCCACTGTGGGTTGTTGACTTCCCAATGTTCGAAGAAGACGGCGAAGGTAACCTACACGCAATGCACCACCCATTCACATCGCCACTAGGTGTGAACGCGGAAGAGCTTAAAGCAAACCCAGCAGCAGCAAACTCTGATGCATACGACATGGTAATCAACGGCTACGAAGTAGGCGGCGGTTCTGTACGTATTCATAACGCAGAAATGCAAACAGCGGTATTCGGTATCCTAGGTATCGAAGAACAAGAGCAACAAGAGAAGTTCGGCTTCCTACTTGAAGCGCTTAAGTACGGCACGCCACCACACGCTGGTCTAGCATTCGGTCTTGACCGTCTAGCAATGCTACTTTGTGGTACTGAGAACATCCGTGACGTTATCGCATTCCCGAAAACGACAGCTGCAGCATGTCTACTAACAGACGCGCCAAGCCTAGCGAACCCAGCATCACTGGAAGAGCTAGCAATCGCAGTTAAATTGGCAGAGAAAAAAGAGCAAGCGTAAGCCTGTTATCTTTTCTTGTTGATGAAGAGATCCTAGTTGGTAGAGAGCTCTTAATTAATTAGCCAAGACTTGCCAGTAAATTAGAAAATGCCCGTTAATTTGACGGGCATTTTTTTTTGCGTTCGATATACTAAGCTCATAAAGCATGTATAAATAATCAGTATTTGAAGTTATGTCTATTATCTTAGGGATTGACCCTGGCTCACGCATTACCGGTTACGGTGTTATTCGTCAAAATGGCCGCCATCTATATTACTTAGGGAGTGGTTGTATTCGCACCTCAGAAATAGAGTTACCGGGTCGACTTAAGCAGATCTATGCAGGTGTGAGCGAAATCATCACTCAGTTTCAGCCGGATGTGTTTGCTATTGAGCAAGTCTTCATGGCGAAGAATGCGGATTCTGCACTTAAGCTTGGACAAGCTCGTGGCAGTGCGATCGTAGCGGCTGTAAATGCGGATTTGCCTGTTCACGAATACGCGGCTCGTTTAATTAAGCAAGCCGTGACAGGTAATGGTGGTGCAGATAAGTCTATGGTTCAGAACATGGTGATGAGTATGCTTAAGCTACCTGCTAAGCCACAGGCCGATGCAGCCGATGCTCTAGGCGTAGCGATCACTCACGCTAACACCAACAAAACATTGATAGCACTGGCTGGTAAGGCGACAGGCGCGAGAAAAGGGCGCTACCGTTAAACCTCGCTCTCTTGTTAGCTCCTAACATACAGCCTTTAGACCTATTCTATTGATGAGCCTTACACCCTGTTTGGCTCATATCAAAATACTACGCCGCTAAATTCTTGATGAAATGAGATCTTTCGAACAGAACCCAGATAATAACATTGCGTATCATTTAACATGTTATTAACATTGGTCGGAGGTCTAACAAGTTAATCAAGGATGATCACTGATGAACCCAATCAAGCTGTGGCGTGCGCTGTTTCTACCTAAAAGTAATGGGTGGAGTAACAACGAAGTCAGACAAGCCGATATCTTATTACTCTTCACTTTTATCGCCTTCTTTGTTGGTGTCTACAGCTTAATCAAATGGACCAAGCACGAAGAGCAACTTCTGATCGCTACATCTGTATTCCTTATCGCGTTTGAACTGATCTCCGCACTGCTGTTGCGTGTTACCAGTAAACCGAGCCTTGCACTCAATTTTGGCTTTGTTGGTATGGCAGTACATGCGCTGAATATCATCTACCAAAGCGGTGGTGTGGTGGCATCGACGCAGGCGTATTGGGTTCCTTTGTTAGTGGTCGCTTTTTTCTTGTCAGGAACACGTATTGTCGCCTTGGTATGGAGTGGGTTAGTGATTGGCGTTTCATTGATGATGACGTCAGCTCACCTTAATGGATTTGAATTTCCGCAGTTAGTACTTACTCCGGAAGCGGTGGTGGTTGAAACCTGGTCTGGTGTGATCATGCCGCTGGTGGTGATTTGTATTGCTCAAGCGTTTACTGCGAAGCAAAAAGAGGTTGCAATCGAAATGGCGGAAGAAGCGATTTCAGAAAGCCAACAGATTGCTAATCAAGCGACAAAGAGTGAAGGGCGACTCTCGGTGGTGCTTGACCAAGCTAATTCGAATTCGGAAAGCTTACAGGGCGTATCTGTGCATCTAGACCAACAGTCGCGAGATTTACATTCGCAAGTTGAGGTGCTGAATATCAATTGCGAATCTCAGGCCAGTGCGGCAGAACAGATGAGCCAACAATTGCACCAAATGACTCAAGGTATCGAAGAATCAAACTTATTTGTGGGTGAGTTGAAAGAGCGTAGTGAAGCGGTCGGAGAGAAAGCGCAAAAGAGCTCTGAGTCATTAGAAGCCTCAACCAGTGCTATCACTCAGATCATTCAAAGTAATCAAGAGATCATGAAAGTCGCTGACTTGATTACTTCAGTAGCGGAACAAACTAATTTGTTGGCATTAAACGCGGCAATAGAAGCGGCTCGCGCAGGTGAGCAGGGAAGAGGCTTTGCAGTAGTCGCCGACCAAGTAAGAGAGTTATCGGCGAAAAGCAGTCATTCCGCGATAGAAATTCGAACCTTGTTGGACCGTAGTAAAGACGAAGTGGAACATGGTCGAGCGATAATTGAAACCACGGCGAATGAGATGAACGGCATCATCTCAGAAGTTCAAACTATCTCGACTGACGTCAATCAGCTCACCAACATTATGGCGATGCAGATGAGTTCTTTGAAAGAGCTCGATCTCGCGAGTTCAGAAGTGGCACAGAGCGTTGCGGAAACCAAATCCGTGTCCGGCTTAGTCGCCAATTATGGTTCTGAACTCACAGGTCATGTTACCTCTGTCAAAGAGCTGGTCGAAAGCTTAAATAACGTGGTTTCACAAGCCAAACAAGCGTAAATAAATCACCCGAATAAACACAAAGAACTGGATAAGCATCCAGTTCTTTTATATTCTGTCCCTCAAATTATATTCCATCAAGAGAGTGAATTGTGATCGGACGTCTACGCGGTACATTAATAGAAAAACAGCCACCAGAATTACTAATCGAAGTGAGTGGCGTTGGCTATGAAGTTCAAATGCCAATGAGCTGTTTTTATGAATTACCAAATGTGGGCGAAGAGGCAATTATCTACACTCACTTTGTTGTTCGTGAAGATGCACAACTGCTTTACGGCTTCAATACAGTTAAAGAGCGTGCGCTGTTCCGTGAAGTTATCAAAGCAAATGGTGTTGGTCCTAAACTTGGTCTTGGTATTCTTTCAGGTATGACGGCGAGTCAGTTTGTTCAGAGTGTTGAACGTGAAGATATTTCTACGCTAGTGAAACTGCCGGGTGTCGGTAAGAAAACCGCAGAACGTCTGGTTGTTGAAATGAAAGACCGCCTGAAAGGGTGGGGCGCGGGTGACCTATTTACTCCAGCGACGGATGCAGCACCAATTGATTCTATGCCAACCGTTCACGACGCTGAAGAAGAAGCGGTAAGTGCGTTACTTGCATTAGGTTACAAGCCGACTCAAGCTTCTAAGGTGGTTTCTCAAGTGGCTAAAGATGGCATGACCAGCGAGCAGTTAATTCGCGAAGCACTGAAATCGATGGTTTAATACCTCATATACTTGTTCTACAAAACAGGCTCATTCACTTTGCCTTTACACAGAGTCAAGAAGCGCAGAGTCAACAAGCGCATAGTTAGGAATAGCAGAATTTATGATTGAAGCCGATCGCCTTATTGCACCGGACAACCCAGTATTCAAAGATGAAGATGTCATTGATCGTGCAATACGCCCTAAAGCACTTGCTGACTATCAAGGTCAGGATCATGTTCGTGGCCAAATGGAAATTTTCATCAAAGCGGCGCAATTGCGTAATGAGGCCCTCGATCATTTGTTGATATTTGGTCCTCCAGGCTTGGGGAAAACCACGTTGGCGAACATTGTTGCTAATGAAATGGATGTAAACATTCGCACCACTTCAGGCCCTGTACTGGAAAAAGCCGGCGACCTAGCGGCGCTGCTGACTAACCTTGAAGAAAATGATGTCCTATTCATTGATGAGATCCACCGCCTTAGCCCTGTGGTTGAAGAGGTGTTGTATCCAGCAATGGAAGATTACCAATTAGATATCATGATTGGTGAAGGCCCTGCGGCACGCTCTATCAAGATCGATCTTCCACCTTTTACGTTGATAGGCGCAACGACTCGTGCTGGCTCGCTTACGTCTCCGTTACGTGACCGTTTTGGTATCACTCAGCGTCTTGAGTATTACAAAGTTGAAGACTTGCAAAACATCGTGCAACGAAGCGCTGATTGCCTTGGTCTTTCTATGGAATCAGAAGGGGCGTTAGAAGTTGCTCGTCGTGCTCGTGGTACACCACGTATTGCCAATCGTTTACTGCGCCGTGTACGCGACTATGCGGAAGTGAAAGGAGATGGTCATATCTGCCCAGAGGTTGCCGATAAAGCGCTTAACATGTTGGATGTCGATGCTAAAGGTTTTGACTACATGGATAGAAAGCTTCTGCTTGCGATCATGGAAAAGTTTGGTGGTGGTCCAGTGGGTATCGACAATATGGCTGCAGCGATCGGTGAAGAAAGAGACACCATTGAAGACGTGTTAGAGCCTTACTTGATTCAGCAAGGTTACCTACAAAGAACGCCAAGAGGTCGAATCGCGACCGACAGAGCTTATTTACACTTCGGAATAGATAAGCCGTCTAATCGTTAAATTATTCATTTTTAAAGATCCCAGTTGCATAAGCGCTGGGATTTTTTGCATTTTACTGAATAACAACTCTTTGCGCTAATCGATAAAAAGGCTGAATAGCGGGTTTCAAAAATGAAAACTTTGATTTCAGGTTTGATTTAGCTAACAAAAATTGAAATAAGTTGTCATAACTTTTGTTAGTACTTTATGGGTAGTTGTAATTTGTATGTTGAAGTGGTGCTGAGCTTTTGTCACAGATATCATGCGCTGTTATTAACAGAGCTCAAATTGGTGTGATTTTAATCATGATTGTTCAAAAATACCTCTAATTTGCGTGAATAAAATTGATACAAATCAACGCAGGCTTCTCCTATAAATCTTTTGAAACATACTGATTTTACCAGTAATATTAGCGCCAGCTATATTAGCTCATGCTTAACAATAATCTAACTATAACGGTACGTTTTTGCTACAAATTTCAATTTGTAATAACAATTACATAAATTGTTTTAACATGGATTTTTGCGGTGAATAATCACACAAGTGTCATTCAGCCGACACAAAGGAGTTACCATGATTGATGTTGTTGATCTGTCGCGATTGCAATTTGCATTTACAGCGATGTATCACTTCCTATTTGTTCCACTGACACTAGGTATGGCATTTCTACTTGCCATTATGGAGTCAGTTTATGTAATGACTGGCAAGCAAATTTACAAGGACATGACTAAGTTCTGGGGTAAATTGTTTGGTATTAACTTTGCTCTTGGTGTAGCGACAGGCTTAACCATGGAGTTCCAGTTCGGTACTAACTGGTCTTACTATTCTCACTATGTTGGCGACATCTTTGGTGCACCGCTGGCTATCGAAGCGCTTGTTGCATTCTTCCTAGAGTCTACTTTTGTTGGTCTTTTCTTCTTCGGTTGGGACAGATTGTCGAAGCGTCAACACTTAGCGGTAACTTGGTTAGTAGCACTTGGTTCTAACTTCTCTGCGCTTTGGATCTTGGTAGCTAACGGCTGGATGCAAAACCCAGTGGGTGCGGAATTTAACTTTGAAACGATGCGTATGGAAATGGTGAGCTTCGCTGAAGTTGTACTAAACCCAGTAGCACAGGTTAAATTCGTACACACAGTAGCGTCTGGTTACACAACGGGTGCAATGTTCATCCTTGGTATCAGCTCATACTACATTCTTAAAGGTCGTGACCTTGCCTTTGCTCGTCGTTCTTTTGCGATTGCAGCATCTTTCGGTATGGCGGCGATCCTGTCAGTAATCGTGCTAGGTGATGAATCTGGTTACGAGCTTGGTGAAGTTCAAAAAGTGAAACTCGCTGCTGTAGAAGCAGAGTGGCACACTGAAGAAGCACCAGCTGCATTCACTGTTTTTGGTATTCCAAACCAAGAAACAATGGATACTGACTACGCAATTAAGATTCCTTACGTAATGGGTATTATCGCAACACGTTCTCTTGATAAAGAAGTAACAGGCCTGCGTGACCTGCGTGATGACCACGTTGATCGTATCCGCACGGGTATGTACGCATACGAGCTGCTTGAAAAGCTACGTTCAGGCGATAAGTCTGAAGAAAACATGGTGGCATTCGACGAAGTGAAAGGTGACCTAGGTTACGGTCTACTTCTTAAGCGCTACACAGACGACGTTGTTGATGCAACAGAAGAGCAAATCCAAATGGCTGCGGATGATTCTATCCCAACAGTTTGGCCTCTATTCTGGTCATTCCGTCTGATGGTTGCTTGTGGCTTCATCATGTTGTTTGTATTCGGCGCAGCGTTTGTTCAAACGTGTCGTCAAAAGATCGAACAGAAACCATGGGTACTTAAAGCGGCGCTGTTCTCAATCCCACTTCCTTGGATTGCGATCGAAGCGGGTTGGTTCGTTGCTGAGTTTGGTCGTCAACCATGGGCGGTTGGTGAAATCCTACCGGTTAACGTTGCAGCATCAGCACTAACTATTGAACAGCTTTGGACTTCTCTATTCGCTATTCTGGCACTGTACACAGTGTTCTTGATTGCTGAAGTTTACCTAATGCTGAAATTCGCACGTAAAGGTCCAAGTAGCTTAAAGACAGGCCGTTACCACTTTGAACAAAACGATAACTCTGTTGAAGACAAAGTTAGCCGTTCAGTCGAAGTATAAGTGAGGGAATATTATGTTTGATTACGAAAGCTTACGACTTATTTGGTGGGTATTGATCGGTGTTCTACTGGTTGGTTTCGCCGTAACTGATGGCTTCGATATGGGTGTTGCTGCTCTTTCACCGGTTATCGGTAAGAGCGACACTGAACGCCGTATTATGCTAAACACGATTGCCCCTCACTGGGATGGTAACCAAGTTTGGCTTATCACTGCGGGTGGCGCATTGTTTGCTGCGTGGCCACTGGTTTACGCAACATCGTTTTCTGGCTTCTACTTCGCAATGTATGCGACGTTAGCAGCGCTTTGGTTACGACCACTTGCTCTTGATTACCGTTCTAAGATCGAAGAGCCAAAATGGCGCAAAACTTGGGACTACGCACTTTGCTTTAGTGGTACAGTTCCACCAATCATCTTCGGTGTAGCATTTGGTAACCTATTACAAGGTGTTCCATTTGACCTGAACGAATTTATGATGTCTAAGTACCATGGCACGTTCTTCGCTCTGCTAAACCCGTTTGCATTGCTTTGTGGTGTATTAGCTCTGATGTTGTTCGTGATGCAAGGTGCAACATGGCTTCAAATGAAGACTACAGAAGAGCTGCACGCTCGTGCTCGTAACGTTGCTCAGATCACTGGCCTAATTGCTATTGCTCTGTTCGTTATTGGTGGTTTCTGGGTTCAATCTATCGAAGGCTATGTTATTACAAGCACTATCGATACGTTTGCTGATTCAAACCCTCTAAACAAAGAAGTATCACTTCAAGTGGGTGCTTGGATGACAAACTTCGAAACGTATCCAGCAATGTGGGCTGCACCGATCCTTGGGGTAGCGATGCCACTGCTTGCTGTGATTGCATCTCGCTTTGAGCGTGGTGGTTTCGCATTCTTGTTCTCAAGTCTATCGAACGCAGGTGTTATTTTAACGGCTGGTTTTGCAATGTTCCCATTCGTAATGCCATCAAGCCTGAATCCTAGCCATAGTTTGACTATGTGGGATTCAACAGCGAGTGAGCTTACGCTTGGCCTTATGACTGCTGTTGCGGCGGTAATGGTTCCGGTGATTCTTGGCTACACAACTTGGACATATTACAAAATGTTCGGTCGTCTAGATAAGAAACACATCGAAGATAACGACGTTTCAGCTTACTAAGCTAGAAGTTAAATAACTTAGGAGAAATTTTATGTGGTATTTCGCATGGATTTTGGGTGTACTTCTAGCATGTGCATTCGGCATCATTAATGCTCTTTGGCTAGAGCATTCAGAAATGATGGACAAAGACAGTGAGTAATCTCGCAGAGCAAATCGCTAAACTGCATCAACCAATGGATAAGACTCTATTAAGAGCTTTATCCTTGGTATTGGGTTTCATGCATGTTGGTTTAGTGATGTGGGATCCTGAAGCGTATGCGACAAGCATCGGGGGCTTTAACGCGATCATCGGGCCAATGTTTATCTGGGCTGTTTGCTCAAGCATGGTTTACGGTATTGGATTTAAGCCAAGAGCTTGGATGTGGCAGCTACTGTTTAGCCCATACGTTTCACTCACAATTTTGCTCTACCTAACGGTGCTGCGCCTTCTATAAAAGGCAAAGGATTTAGGTTCATAACGATGTGAATCTTTATACTTGTTGGGTTTTTAGCCAAAAAGAGGTCATCTTATACAGATGGCCTTTTTTTTCGTCTGTTAAATCAAAAAATTCACAGCGATATACTATTAATGATAAGGAGTTAGGTTATAGTGAGATCTTTATCGTTTTGGATTGTGGTAGCAAATTGCAGGGATTATCTAAGCCATTTACGTGGCCAGTGACAGTGTATTACGAAGACACCGATGCAGGTGGTGTTGTATACCATTCAAACTATCTTAAGTTTTTCGAACGCGCTCGAACGGAGATGTTGCGCTCAATTGGCGTTTCTCAGCAAGTCTTGTTAGAACAAAACATCGGTTTTGTAGTCCGACATATGGACATTGATTTTATTCAAGGTGCGCGCCTTGATGATTCTTTACAAGTCATTACAAATATTTACGAGTTGAAGCGAGCTACCTTGGTCTTCTGTCAAGAGATCGTAAATCCTGATGGCAAAGCATTGTGTAAAGCAATGGTTAAGGTAGCATGTATCGACAATCAAAAAATGAAACCAAAGGCAATGCCAACATTTATTCTTACGGAGCTAACGAATAGTGACTGCTGAAATCTCAATCTTAGGCCTAATTTTAGAAGCTAGTTTATTAGTTAAAATGGTCATGCTAGTTCTTATGGGCATGTCTGTTGTTTCTTGGGCGATGATCATCAAAAGAAGTAAAGTATTATCTCAAGCTTCGAAACAAACAGAAGTGTTTGAAGACAAATTTTGGTCAGGCGTTGATCTTGCAAAATTGTACCAAGAGAGCAATAAACGCAAAGACGAGCTTTCTGGTACTGAAGAAATTTTCTACGCAGGCTTTACTGAGTTTGCTCGCCTTCGTAAATCGAATGCAACATCACCTGACTTCATTATGGAAGGCACTGGCCGTGCGATGCGCGTTGCTGTTGCTCGTGAAGTCGATGAACTAGAAACTAACTTACCTTTCTTGGCGACCGTTGGTTCTATCAGCCCATACATCGGCCTATTTGGTACGGTTTGGGGCATCATGCACTCATTCATCGCATTAGGTGAAGTGAAGCAAGCGACACTCGCAATGGTTGCCCCTGGTATTGCAGAAGCGCTGATCGCAACCGCAATGGGTCTATTTGCTGCAATTCCAGCAGTTATGGCGTACAACCGCTTCAGCAGCCGAGTAGGCAAGCTAGAGCACAACTACGCGACTTTCTCTGAAGAGTTCCACAGTATTCTTCACCGTCAAGCGATGGCTGGCAGGGAATAATAGATGGCTGGATACCAACCTAAAAAACGCAAAATGACAGCAGAGATTAACGTTGTACCTTACATCGACGTTATGCTTGTTTTGCTGATCATTTTTATGGTGACTTCGCCGTTTGTTACTCAAGGCGTTGACGTTGAATTGCCTCAGGCTTCAACGGCTAAATCGGCACAAGACCTACTGGGGGACGACAACGCAAGTTTCATCATCGTTGAAGTGAACAAAGACGGTGAACTTGGCTTGAGCGTTAATGACGAAGAAGTACAGCGTGGTTTATCTATGGAAGATATTATCATCCGAGTGAAAGCTGAGTTGTCTTTGAAGCCGAATTCTCCAGTGGCGGTTGGCGGTGATGCCGCAACGCCTTACGCTGAAGTGGTTTTATTACTTGATGAATTAAGCCGTGCAGGTGTGCCAAAGGTTGGCCTTTTAACGGATATAAGGGAATAGCTCCGTAGCATTCATGAAAGCGACTAATAAAAAATCCAATAGTTTCAGAAAACCGCTTCTTATTTCACTTGGGCTGCACGTCATTTTATTCGTTGCGCTTATTTGGGGAGCGGATTTCACGATGTCAGAACCTAAGCCGACAGGGCAGATGGTTCAGGCTGTGGTGATTGATCCTCAGTTGGTTCGCCAGCAAGCTCAACAGATTCGTCAACAGCGAGAAGCCGCGAGCAAGAAAGAGCAAGAGCGTTTAGACAAACTGAGACGTGAAAGCGAACGACTTGAAAAGAATCGTAAAGCTGAAGAAGAAAATATTCGTAAGCTAAAAGAACAACAAGCGAAAGAGGCTAAAGCGACTCGTGAAGCTGAAAAGCGCCGAGTTGAGAAAGAGAAACAACGCAAAGCTGAAGAAGCGCGTTTACAGCAAGAGAAAAAGAAAGCCGCTAAAGCCGAAGCTGATCGCAAGCTGAAAGAAGCTGCGTTGGTGAAAGCCGAGAACGAGCGTAAGGCCAAAGAAGCGGCAATCGCAAAAGCTGAACAAGAACGCGTGGCAAAAGAAAAAGCCGCGAAAGAGGCAGCAGACAAAGCTCGCAAAGAGAAAGAAGCCGCTGAACGCGCTGAAAAGCAACGCATAGCGAAAGAGAAAGAAGCGGCAGCCGCAGCAGAGAAAGCCCGTAAGGCAAAAGAAGCTGCAGCTAAAGCAGAAAAAGAGCGTAAACAACAAGAAGCAGCATTGAACGATATCTTTGCTGGTCTTGAAACTGAAGCGACTCAAAACTCTTCAGCAAGACAACAATTTATTAGTGATGAAGCACAACGTTACGGGGCTATCTATACCCAATTGATTCAACAGAATCTGTTGTTAGAAGACAGCTATCGAGGACGCTCATGTCGAGTTAACCTTAAGCTGATTCCAACGGGCTCAAACGCTATTTTGGGTAGCTTAAGTATCTTAGATGGCGATAGCCGTTTATGTGCAGCAACCAAGCGTGCCGTGGCACAAGTGCAATCTTATCCATTGCCTAAAGACCCAGACATCGTGAAATCACTAAAAGACATTAACTTAACTGTATCACCAGAGTAAAAGGACGAACTTGTGTTAAAGAAACTACTACTGAGTTTTGTTTTCTTAATAGCTACAAGCAGCCAGTTTGCACATGCGGCACTGGAGCTGGTTATTACAGACGGTATTAACTCTGCACGACCTATCGCTATTGTACCTTTCCGTTGGGAAGGCGCAGAGCCATTGCCACACGATGTATCAGCAGTTATCGCTTCTGACCTACAACGCAGTGGTAAATTCAGCCCAGTTGCGACAAGCAAAATGCCTCAAACGCCTTACAGCGAAACTGAGGTGAACTTTGATGCTTGGACTAACCTAGGCGTTGATTCATTGCTAACAGGTAGCATCACTAAAAATGCCGAAGGGCAGTACGTGGTGAACTACCAATTGATCGACATTGTTCGTGGTCAGCTGACTAAAGGACAAAGCCGTGCATTAAGTGATGAAGGCCAGTTGGTGCTTTCTAAAGACCACGTGTTGTTCAACAAAAAAGCAACGGTTCCTGGCAAGCGCTTGAGAGAATACGCACACCGTATTTCGGACTTAGTGTATGAAGAATTAACCGGTGAGAAAGGCGCGTTCTTAACTCGTATCTCTTACGTAGTTGTGAACGACAAAGATAAGTACCCATACCAACTTCGTGTTGCTGACTACGATGGCTTTAATGAGCGTTTAGTACTTCGTTCTAAGCAGCCTCTTATGTCTCCAGCATGGTCACCAGATGGTAAGAAACTTGCGTATGTGAGCTTCCAGAATGGCCAAGCTGAAATATTTATCATGAATATTTACACCGGTGAACGTGAGAAAGTGACGTCATACCCTCGTCACAATGGTGCGCCAAGATTCTCGCCAGATGGTAAAACATTGGCATTGGTATTGTCGAAAACAGGCAGCCTTCAGGTGTACACACTTGACCTTGCTAGCCGTAAGCTGACTCAAATTACCCGCGGCCGTTCGAATAATACTGAACCATTCTGGCACCCAGATGGCAAGTCTCTTATTTTCACATCGGATCGTGGTGGTAAACCTCAGATTTATAATGTAAATTTGTCCAATAATTCGACTTCTCGTATTACTTGGCAAGGTAGCCAAAACTTAGGTGGCCAGATCACCCCTGATGGTCGATTCCTTATCATGGTGAATCGCAGTAACTCAGGTTTTAACTTGGCTAAGCAGGATTTGGAAACCGGTGCGGTTCAGGTGCTAACAAAAACATTGTTAGATGAATCTCCAAGCATTGCGCCGAATGGAGGTATGGTTATCTATAGCTCTATTTACAATAAAACTAACGTACTATCGATGGTTTCTATCGATGGCCGTTTTAAAGCTAGATTACCGGCAACCAACGGACGTGTAAGAGCGCCTGCGTGGTCACCGTTCCTCTAGTTCTCTTGATACATTCTTTTAGCTATTGATAGTGTTAACTATTGTGGCAATTAACTATCTATAGCACTTAGTCGCTGTAGAAACTAAGTTTGATAACGTAAGGAAAAAAAGATGCAACTTAACAAAGTTCTTAAAGGCTTGATGATTGCACTACCAGTGATGGCAGTAACGGCATGTAGCTCAACTGATGAAGCAACATCTGCAACATCTGGTACAGAAAGCAACCAAACAACTTCAGGTTCAGAAAGCAACGTAGACACAACTGTTGTAACGCCAATTGACGCTAACGGTCAACTGTCTGAGCAAGAGCTTAAAGAGCAAGCGCTACGTGAAACTCAAACAATCTACTTCGCATTCGATAACTCTACTATCGCTGGCGATTACGAAGAAATGCTAGCAGCTCACGCAGCATACCTAGTTAAGAACGTTGACATGAACGTTACTATCGAAGGTCACGCTGATGAGCGCGGTACTCCTGAGTACAACATCGCACTTGGCGAGCGTCGTGCACAAGCTGTAGCGAAATACCTACAAGCTCTAGGTGTTCAAGCTGACCAAATCTCTATCGTAAGCTACGGTGAAGAGAAGCCACTTCTTCTAGGTCAATCTGAAGATGTGTACGCTAAAAACCGTCGCGCAGTACTAGTTTACTAATTTTAGTAGACTATATAATTGAGGAATTGCCTCATGTTCAGTAACACAAAGCGAGTCATTTTGCTTTCGTTACTGGCAAGTGCAGCGAACATCGCGTTCGCTGCACCAGCTCCAGTATCCGATCTCAATAGCACCGCAACCAATTCATCATCTTCCTCTCGAGCAGCGTCTGCATCTAACGAATCAGATATTGAGCGTTTAGAGCGCCTGCTTCAAAATCGCAACCTTGTTCAGCTTCAAATGCAACAGCAAATCGACGACATGGCACTGGAGATCAGTGAACTTCGTGGTGAGCTGGAACGAAACAGCTACGATATGAAGCAAATGCTAGAGCGCCAGCGTGAACTGTTCATTGAACTGGATCGCGTTAGGGGCGAGGTGAAAGCAGCAGGAACCGCAACGGTAGCAGTGGCAGCGAGCGAAGGCTCTAAAGATGCTTCTGGTACGTTCAGTACTGATGTCGATGAGCAAACCGCTTATCAAAATGCTGTAGATATGATTCTAAAGCAACGAGACTACACGGGTGCGATTGCCGCATTCCAAAAGTTTCAAAAAGACTTCCCAGATTCAACCTTCACACCTAACTCACATTACTGGTTAGGTCAGCTTTATTTCGCTAAGAAGCAAGATAAAGAAGCGGTGAAGAGCTTCGCAGCTGTTGTGTCTTACAAAGACTCCAACAAGCGAGCAGATGCACTGGTTAAGCTTGGTGACATAGCTGCGCGCAACAACAACGCGACGCAAGCTAAGAAATATTACCAACAAGTCGTAACCGAGTACCCAAACAGTGCTTCGGCTAAAGTGGCTAAAACCCACTTGTAAACAAAATAGAGGTGCTTAGGCGCCTCTTTTTTATACCTGTTCACTTCCGTTTAGTGTTTACTTCTCTTGCTAGTGATGTCAACGCATCGCCTTGTTTATGCGTTTTAAGCATTAGCTAGCCACCGCTTGCAACCAATCCTTTTTGATCCCAATCGCTGTCCTGTGTAGAATACTCGGATTCTCGGAAGAAGTTGCGTAGAGCAAGAGCAATGAGTCATATACTAGATAAAATCGATACAGTTTACCCGTTTCCGCCTAAGCCAGTTCCATTGAGCGACGCTCAGAAACAGGCCCACATCGCAAACATCAAAAAACTACTTCAAGAAAAAGATGCAGTTCTAATTGCACACTACTACACAGATCCTGAAATTCAGGCTCTGGCAGAAGAAACTGGTGGTTTCGTTGGCGATTCATTAGAAATGGCTAAGTTCGGTAACCGTCACTCAGCAAGCACTTTGATCATTGCTGGTGTTCGTTTCATGGGTGAGTCTGCAAAGATTCTTACTCCCGAAAAACGCATTCTAATGCCAACACTTGAAGCTGAATGTTCACTTGATCTTGGTTGTCCTGCTGACAAATTTACAGAATTTTGTGATGCTCACCCTGACCACACCGTGGTTGTATACGCGAACACCTCTGCGGCTGTTAAAGCTCGTGCAGACTGGGTGGTTACGTCGAGTATCGCTTTGGAGATCGTTGAAAGTCTAGATGCTGAAGGCAAACCCATTATTTGGGGCCCAGACCGTCACCTAGGTTCTTACATCGCAAATCAAACCGGCGCTGACATGTTGCTTTGGCAAGGTGAGTGTATCGTTCATGATGAGTTCTCAGCTGATGCTTTGAAGAAAATGAAATCGGTATACCCAGAAGCGGCTATTTTGGTTCACCCAGAATCACCAGCAAGTGTCGTTGAACTGGCGGATGCTGTAGGTTCAACAAGCCAATTGATCAAGAAAGCAAAAGAGCTTCCTCATCCACAGATGATTGTTGCCACTGACAAAGGTATCTTCTTCAAGATGCAGCAATTGGTTCCTGAAAAAGAACTGATTGAAGCGCCAACGGCTGGTGCTGGTGCAACTTGCCGTAGCTGTGCACACTGTCCTTGGATGGCGATGAACGGCCTTGAAGCGATCGAAAACGCGCTTGAGAATGGTGGTGAGCAACACGAGATCTTCGTTTCTGACGAGCTACGTGTAAAGTCTCTTATCCCATTGAACCGCATGCTAGATTTTGCAGAGCAGTTAAACGTGCAGGTAAAAGGTAACGCGTAAGCCGTTCTTTTATCTAATCAACAAAAAACCAGCCAATAGTGCTGGTTTTTTTGTACGTGAGTATAGGCCGCCAATATCAATATTGTGATCATGTATCTTTTTCTGATGATACATCTTGTTGATATCGCGTATTTTTTCTAGCATGTAAGTAAGAGAAATGAGGCAGAGGCTCGAATGATAATCTGGTTACAACTCAAACGCTGGATCAAAGCAAACATCTTTGTTTTGAATGGCAAAAACTTACTGTTCACTTTCCTTGGTTACATCGCTCTATCGTGGCTGATGCTGTATTTGGCGGGTGAAACAGATTTAACCAGTTCGGTTACCGTATTCGCTTACTACTTGGTGGTAACGGCTTCTACAGTTGGTTATGGTGATTTATCACCGACCACGGTAGCGGGGCAGTGGATCGTTATTCTATTTGTGATTCCAGGCGGGTTGAGCCTTTTCGCCGCACTACTCGGTAAAGTGGCGACAGAAGGTGTTGAATATTGGCGAGCGGGCTTGCTAGGAAAAAGGAGAGTTAGAGTGGACAACCACATTTTGATGTTGGGGTGGAATGAGCAAAGAACCATTCATCTCATCCGCATGCTGCAACACGAAGAAACAGGTAAGCGACCAATCGTATTATGTACGCGTTCAGATATCGAGAACCCGTTACCCGGTGAAATCAATTTCGTTAAAGTAAACAGCTACACCGATGGCAAAGAGATGGAGAAAACGGGCATTGAGTCTGCAAGTTGCATCTTGATTGATAACCCAGAAGACGACATTACGCTATCTGCGGCGCTTTACTGTGCCAACCGAAACCCTAAGGCACACCTTCTTGTTTACTTTAAAGACGAAGCGCTAAGCGATTTATTGCATAAGCATTGCCCTAACTCAGAATGTATTCCAGCGGTGGGTGCAGAGATGCTAGCAAAGGCTGCGGTAGACCCAGGATCAAGTGCGCTTCATCAAGAGTTATTGAGCTCAACAAGAGGCATGACACAGTATTCAACGTATTTCCCTGAAGACGCCGAGCCTGTCACCGTTGCGCCTATTTTCTCTGTGTTTAAAGAGAAGTATCAAGCAACGCTGATCGCGATTGATACGGGAAGTGGTATTGAACTGAACCCAGAACTAGACCAAGTTGTCAGCAGTGGTACTAAGCTGTTCTATATTGCTGATGAGCGAATTGATGATTTCGATTGGAAAGGCTTCTAAAGCTTCTATTTTCATTTCGTCTATGACCCGTCCTGATATGGGTTGACACTTGATTGACTAAAACGCTCGATGTATTTCATCGGGCGTTTTGTATTTTAGAGCTGTGTGAGGCCTATATTCATTATAGATTTTTACTGATTCGGCGACCATTTTCTTTGCTTCATCTAAATCATTCGGTTTATTCAACAGATACTCCATCTTCAGTATTCCGTTGATCCTCTCTGCCAACGCATTCTGATAACAGTCATAACCATCAGTCATTGAGCAAGATACATCATACTGTCGATGCAACTCTTGGTATTCCACAGAGCAGTATTGAACACCTCGATCTGAGTGATGTACAAGATCACCTGCATTCTTCCGCTCTTTCAACGCGTTTAAAAAGGCCTGCTTGACAGTGCGAGCTTTCATATCATCACCTATGTGATAGCCCACGATTTTTCTTGAGTAAGCGTCCGTCACTAAACTGAGGTAAGTACTACCACACCGCGTCGCTAGATAAGTAATATCGGCAACCCATAATTGCTCAGGTCTTTCCGGTATTAAGCCTTCTTTGATTCGATTTGGATGGCAGTAAAAGCGATGATTACTGTTTGTGGTTCGATGATAAGCCCTTCGATTCTGCACTAATAATCGATGCATTCTCAGCAGAGAGAATAAGCGGTCTCGACCGATTTCAATGTCGTTCTGAGCAAGTAAATACTTGATCTTACGGGTCCCTAT